>JAZLDI010000012.1:0-50657 GCA_045614665.1 Candidatus Enterousia sp. | reverse complement strand
GGTCGAAATTGTCTGTTGCGTTGGGTGATGTTGTTTTGGGACGTACTGCGGCACATGACATTATTCATCCTTTGACCAAGGAAATAATTGTTCCAGCAGGTGAATTGATTACCAAGGCAGCATCCAAGGCAATCAATGAATCTGGCTTGCCATCCGTTGATGTACGCAGCGTTTTGACATGCTGTTCTGATGGTTTGTGTGCAAAATGTTATGGTATGGACTTGTCACGCAACGCATTGGTACACGTTGGCGAAGCTGTTGGTGTTATCGCAGGTCAGTCTATTGGTGAACCTGGTACCCAGTTGACATTGCGTACTTTCCACATCGGTGGTGTTGCTGCAGGTGGTGCAGAAAGTCACTTTATCGAAGTTCCTGTGGCGGGTCGCATTAAATTGTCTGGTGTGAACACAATCAAGAACAGCGCTGGCCGTGTTGTTGTATTAAGCCGTAATGGTAAACTGTTGGTTGTTGACAACGAAGACAAAGAGTTGTTCAGTTGTGCATTACCATATGCATCTATGTTGATTGTTAACGAAGGCGATGTCGTTGAAAAGGGCACCAAGGTTGCAGAATGGGATCCATATTCTAACACAATCATCGCTGAAAAAGACGGTATTGTAAACTTTAATGACTTGGTTGAAAACGTATCGTATCAGGAAGAAGTTGATTCCATGACAGGTATCGTTTCACGCAAGGTTATTAACTGGAAAACAAATACCAAGAAAGCTTTGAAGCCAGCGGTTACATTGGTTGATGCGTCGGGTAATGTTATTAACTTGGGTGGTAAAAAGATTGCAGAATATCTGTTGCCAATCTATTCTATCCTGAACGTTGCAAATGGTGATACGGTTCATGCAGGTGACGTCTTGGCACGTATTCCGGTTCAGACGAAACGTACCGGCGACATTACCGGCGGTCTGCCACGTGTTAATGAATTGTTAGAGGTACGTCGTCCAACGAATCCAGCATTATTGGCGGAAATCGACGGTACGATTGACCTGGAAGATGCTAAATCAAAGATTATCATCCGTATTGAGCCGACCGACGGCACAGCACCGGTTGAATATGCGGTACCAAAGGGGACAAATCTGTTGGTTCGCAGCGGTGACACCGTAAAGAAGGCTGACAAATTGGTTGATGGTGACCCTGTACCACAAGATATTTTGCGTATCTTGGGCCAGAAAGCCCTGGCAACATTTATGGTTGACCAGATTCAGCAGGTTTATCGTTTACAGGGTGTAACGATTAATGACAAACATATCGAAATTCTGATACGTGAAATGACGCGCCGTGTTGAAATCACGAATCCGGGAGATACCGGCTTCCTGATGGGCCAGGTTGTTGACCGTGTTGATTTCGAAGAAGAAAATGCCCGTGTTGCTCGTGACGGTGGTCGCATTGCCGAAGCGTCCCAGGTCTTGGTTGGTTTGACACGTGCGTCCCTGACATCACGTTCATTTATCTCGAACGCATCGTTCCAACAGACAACCAAAGTGTTAGTAGATGCCGCAATTTCCGGCTCGACCGACAAATTGGTTGGTATTAACGAAAACTTGATTGTTGGTCGTTTGATTCCAATTGGGACGGGTGCATATGTCCGTCGTGTACGCGAAATCGCCAAAGAAGAAGAAAAGGCGGAACGTCTTGCACGCGAAGGCAACACCCAGCAGCAATTGTTGGATATCTAAAATCCAACACATCCCCGGTTAAAACCCGGGGGTGTGTAAACTTTTGCTTGCAAAATGGGAATATTTGAATAAAATAAGCATTCAGAAAATATAAAAGGATAATAAAATGGCAACGCCAAGAAGTAAAACAAGTAAATCACGCAGCGCCCAGCGTCGCTCTCACGATGCATTGTCAGTTATGCCAAGCAGCGTATGCAAGGTATGCGGTGAAAAGAAGCGCCCACATCACGTTTGTGCGGCATGTGGTGCAAAATAATTTAATCAAAAATTTAGGGCAGATGTGACCGCGGGCCCGTGGTCTGTCTGCCGTTTTTTATATTGCTATGTCAGAACAAAAGAAAATTATTGCTGTTGATGCTATGAGTGGGGACAAAGGCCCATCAGCCGTCCTGGGGGGCATCAACCAGTTCTTATATCAAAATGGCGAGGACAAAGTTCAATTCCGCCTGTTTGGTGATGAAAAACGTTTGCGTCGTCTGTTGACGAAATATCCACGTGTTGGCCGTAATGTAGAGGTTGTACATGCCCCAGATGTAATCAAGGGGACGGATAAAATTATGGATATTATACGCCATGCCCAGGATACGTCTATGTATATGGCAATCAAAGACGTACGCGAAGGCAACGCCACCGCCGTCGTCAGTGCGGGTAATACCGGGGTCTTGATGTCATTGTCTAAATTGGCGTTAAAGACGGTTGATGGAATTGCGCGTCCGGCGATTACGACGATGTTACCATCTGGGGCCGGGGACAGCCGCGTGGTTGTATTGGATTTGGGTGCAAATGTTCAATGTGATGAACCTATTTTATTTGACTTTGCCGTTCTGGGCAGTGTTTATGCCGAGGTTATCGGAAAAATGCCAAAACCAAAATTGGGTGTACTGAATATCGGATCCGAAGAAACCAAGGGTAACGAAACCCTGGTACATTTGAATCACGTGCTGACCGAACACAAAGATGAATTACCATATGAATATCTGGGCTTTGTAGAGGCGAATGATATCAGTGCGGGTCGTGTTCAAGTTGTTGTTACCGACGGATTTACCGGCAATATCGTATTAAAAACTGTCGAAGGTACCGCAAAATTGATCAAGCGTGTTATCGTTGAAAACTTCAAGAAATCAATTTTGGCAATGATGGGTGCTTTTTTCTTGGTTCACGTATTTAAACGGTTAAAGCATAAAATTGACCCTCGTTCATATGCGGGGGCGGTATTCTTGGGACTGAAAGGGTTTGCCGTAAAAACACATGGCAACAGTGATGCGCTGGCATTTGCAAATTCATTAAAGTATGCGTCGGATTTGATTCATGCAAATTTAAATGGTCTGATTGCAGAACGTGCGAAATCTGTTGAACCGATACGTAATCAGTTACAACAGGAAAAACAATAAAAAAATCCCGCATTTTGCGGGGTTTTTTACACAAATTTTTCTGGGACCAGGCTACAAATTGATTTCCAAACACGTCGGAATATGGATGTATCTGGGGCGTGTTTGTGAACCTGGGGTTTTTTGTCGCCGGGGCGACTGCCGGTCCAGATGGGATCGCCGTCATCATCCAATGTGACCCGCCATGATGTCTGGGTGTCTTTTAAAATCATCGCACGCAGTTTGTCTGCAAAATCACGACTTTCAAAAATAGCCACATTTTCCGTGTTATAATATGCGCTGCGCGGATCCAGGTTAAAACTGCCTATCCAGGAAATGTTATCATCAAATACCATTGTCTTACTGTGCAGAACCGAGAAACTGGATTGTTTTCTTTCGCGGTCATGCTCTTTCCCGCGCAGATTTTCCGCCGACACCATAAATTCATATACATCTGCCCCGGATTCAATAAGTTGTTTACGATATTTTTCCCATTTTGCATACACCGTCGGCGCGTTTGTGGATGCCAGTGAATTTGTCACAATCGTCATATGTACGCCAGATTTTTCTTCGTGCAACATGTGTTCCAGACCGCCTTGCCCCGGGACAAAGTATGCCGCCGACATATAGACGGAATTATCTGTTTTGTTCCACAGGTGTTGTAATGTCCGGACGATATCACCGCGATAAGCCTCTTTTTCATCCATTGACATTTCTACTTTCTGTGGTGGGTCGGCCAAGAATTTTCCGCGTCCCCAACTGAAATCGAACTTCTTGGTTTGGTATTCGCGCTGGGCCATTGCAATAATATTGTTGTATCGATTGACGCCAATCGCGCTTTTTTCGGCGATTTTTGCAAATTCGCGTTCCAGTTTCTTTAAGCCTCGCTTGGTCTGGGCGCGTGGAAATGCCGCCGCAGGAATAGAAAGGTGATGATTCCAATATTCGTCAAAACTTTTTGTTGCGTGACGCGTCATCTCGCCGATAAATAAAACGTCTGTATCCGAGAAATTTGATGCTGTCTCTGGATAGAAATAGTTACTGCCGACATTGCGACCACCGGTGATATATGCAACATTGTCCACGATAAACAATTTATTATGCATACGCGAATTCAGGCGATTAAAGTCCATCATAAACTGGGGATAATACAACAGTTTTGAGCGATTTTTAACGGTATTGAAAACCTTGACCTCTATATTAGGATGCTGGTTCAGCAGCATTACATCCACAATATCAGATTTTGTTCCATAGTCATCCAACAGTATTCGCACCTTGACCCCACGGTCTGCGGCATTTTTCAATTCACCAATCAAAACCTTGGACGAGAAATCGTTACTATAAATATAAGTCTGTAAATCGATCGTCTTGGTTGCCATACGTGCAAACGCGGAACGAATAACGAATGCCGACAAACCGTCTTCGATTAATGTCGCACCCGACACGTCTTCGCCCATCGCCAGTTCCCCTGCATAGCATTTTGCAATTGGTGTTTCGTATGGGTCGTATTGAAAATCTTTTGGGCTAATCTTGGCCGAATAGCCATCCAGGCGCTTGTCGCTGGTTGTTGTTGGTACGGTTGTACACCCAATCAGCGGCAGGCATAATATCCACATTGAAACTTTTTTTAATATGTTCAATTTTCTTACCCTCGTGACTATATAGTATAATACAAATAAAAAGCATTTTACAAGTTAAATTCATTATATTTTTTAATGAATTAGGATTTAAAGCCGTTATATCAAATAAATTGAAGTTTTATGTCAATTTTTTTGCTTGTCTGAATTGGCGCTGTGTGATAAAATGCAATATCAGAGAAGGGAAGAAAAAATATGAAAAGATTTGTTGCAGTATTAAGTGGATTGCTGGTAATGCCCGCATTTGCTGAGGTTGCGCCCGTTTACTATGACGACGTAATTGAATATTCTGATGCCGAAATGTATGACGGCGATGTCGTCGTTGATGACGAATTTGTGGTCGAAAGCGAAGAAAAAAATGTCGCGGCACCAAGTGTTCCGGCACGTAATACGAATCGTTCTTCGTCGCGTGCAACACGTTCGTTACCTGCTGTTTCAGCTTCTGGGGTGACAACACGTGCATCAAATACGGCGCCATCGCGTGCGGTTGCGTCACGTGCGGCGGCAAATATTTCCCAAACGCGCAGTGCGATGACCCGCGGAACTGCAACCCGTGGTACGGCATCACGTGCAGCAGCTTCTCAAAATGTTTCTTCGCGTCGCGTGGCGCAAACTACATCACCGGCGACAACCGCTCGTGCGGGTGCGGTATCAATTACACAAACTGATACGGTTAATACACCATTGTATACTGGTCGCGTTGGTACGCGTACGGTTGGCGCGGCGTCCGTGCGTGCACGTGTACCATCTGTTCGTATTTCTAATACAGTAAGCGCAGAGGCAACGCCTGTTACGGTCGAAGATGTCACAACATCAATGGATGAATTGGCGCAAATCACCGATTTCTGCAAGGCTCAATACACAGAATGTATGGATAATTTCTGTGATGTTTTGGACGATAATCAGGGACGCTGTTCTTGCTCTAAGAATGTAAAAAATTATGCCAAAACCGAAGAAGCTTTGAAAGCCGCAACGGAAAGTTTGCAAGACGTTGCGCAAAAGATTCAATATATCGGTTTAACCGGCGATGAAATTGAAACACTGTTCGCCCAGACAGAGGCTGAAATGCAAATGCAGGGGTCCAGTGACAGTTCGCAAATTAAAAACGATTTGGACAAGATTAAAAATATGATTGTTGAGGTTAAGTCTGGGACGGCCTCTTCATCCGAGATTTCGTCCGGTATTAGTATGGATTTGTCTGGATTGTTAGACTTTAATATTGGCAGTACTGGTTTCGATTTGTCTGGCTTGTTTGGTACAACAACAACCAATACATCCAGCATTTCAAATCAGCGTGGCGAAGAATTGTATAAAACGGCGGCATCACGCTGCAAAACGGCGGTCTTGACAGAATGTCAATCCCAGGGCGTAGATATTGCGGTTATTACCAATTCCTATGATTTGGAAATTGATAAACAGTGCGTTGCATATGAACGTTCTTTGACCGATGCAAATGATCAAATGCGTGCAACGGTTCGTAATGCTCAATCCGTTCTGCAAAAGGCACGTTTAATGGTTGCCCAGCAAAAGAATTCATACGACCTGCGTGGTTGCGTGAATGCATTGGATTCATGTATGCAGGATGACTTTGTATGTGGTACAGACTATGAAAACTGTCTGGATCCATCGGGTAAATACATCGTCAACGGCGAGGTTGTTATCGGTTCCCAGCCGGGACGCTCTTATGCGGACAACGCTTCTCAAGTAGGGGGGGTAGAAACCTGTAATAAATATGGTCTTTATGCCACCTGGTCTGAGACTGGCGCAGAGAACGATGACAGTACGCACGCTTGGTGTTCTGTTGCAAGTACAGGTGGCGGCACAGTGTACAACTTGAACAATTATATTGATAATACCATCACAGAGTCTACGAACCCAGCAGAGACCAGTTTTGTTATGTCCCGGTATTTGTTGAACAAGATTGGTTATGTGGATGCAGATGGAAAAAGCAAGGGTATGTGTATCTCGATTCTTAACAAGTGCCAGGATTATACCTATGTTGATGGTGCATACAAGGTAGATAACCAGGTTGTAAAAGAATTCTTGCGTCGTACCCTGACCCAGATCAAGGTCGCCCAGGATGATGTTATTGCGGATTATTCCGAAAATTGTATGGGCGAGGTTACATCTTGTCTGAACCAAAACAATTACACGGCGGCACCAAATATTGCGGTTAATGCGTGTCGCTCGTCGATTATAACGTGTATGTCTGTAAATGGTGATACGTCTGGAAATCCTCAGCCAACTGCAATGCTTGATTGGGTTAAAAAAGTTCTTGGACTGGATTCCGCTGAATAAACCAAAGGTAATTAAAAATCCCCCGTTTGGGGGATTTTTAATGTGCTGTCACGTGTAATATCACACTTAGTACAAACAATATCGTAATTACGGACATTATAATCTTTTGGGTGCGGTGCGATTTATCGCTGTCACAATGATTGCATTTGCACCGACAGTCGCGCGCCACCATATACCACGACAGGGCCAACAACGCCCCCGACACAACAAATAAAAACGGTTCCCATTCGTGTGGGATTAAATGAAAGTGCGCAGATTCTGGCGCAATCAATCCAATAACAGACAGCGCAATTGGCACACCACAGCAGAATATATGTGGCACAATTGATGCAATAATCCCAATTTTTACGGCTTTATTTTTCATTTGTTTTCCTTTTTTTTTCGTGCGTGAAATTATAGTAAATTTTTTTGCCCTGTAAATCATAAAATAATAAGATAAAAATCAATATTGACAAAAACAAACAATGTGCTATATATTTAATTATTATGTTTGATGTAATCAAAACCGCATATGCATTAAAAAATGGCGTAAGTCAGCGCAGTGTTTATAACTGGCACGCGCCTGTGTTTTTGTTTACCAATGAAAATATACCCGGGTATTTATCACAAATGAATAACGTGGCGAACAAAAATGTCTTGACCGTCACCGGCAGTGGCGATCATGCTTTTGAATGTTTGGTTCGTGGTGCAAAAAGGGTTGATACATTTGATGTAAACTATCTGCAAGGTCATATTTTGGAATTAAAGTCCAAGATGATAAAGCATCTTCCGTATTCATCGTTTATGCGTTTCTTTTTTAACGAGGCCGATTTTTTTAATCGTGAAATCATCAAGCCTATATGGCATAAATTTTCACCGGCATTGCGTATTTTTTTGAATCGCTATTACAAGATACCAAATCGTTCGTTATTTCGATATCGTACCGCACAATCTGTATTTTATGACATTGACAAGATATCCTATGTTAATGATGCCGCGACATATTCGTATCTGTCCCATATAATGCCCGACAAGATCGCTTTTATGCACACGGATTTGATGAATGTTACCAATTGTTGCAACACGATATATGACACAATTTTATTGTCAAATATATCTGAATATATGTTCGAAGAAATCCCCGACACTGCTGGACGAATTATGAGCTTTTATAACAATGTTCTTACGCCTATTGCGGACAAGAATTTGAATGTTAATAACGGACAGATTTGTTTTAATTATGCCTGGTGTGCGAATGTGGACGATTATCGTAAAATGATTAGCGCGATTCAGCAGTATATGAAATACAGGGTTGATGATTTTTACGCCCTGGAACATAAAATAGATATGGTTACCGTTCCAACCGCGTATAACAGTGTTATGAATCCTGGTGCGGGGCAGGATGTGGCGTTGACTTTTAGCCAAAAGACACGATAAAGTCCCTTTAAAAATTGGCATCCCCAACAGGAATCGAACCTGTATCTAATTCTTAGGAGGAATTTGTTCTATCCAATTGAACTATGGGGACCAAAATCACACAAATTCTAAACTAAATAACAAAAAAATTCAATGTTTTTTATATGTGTATGTTGACAATAATATAATTTGTGTTATATTTAGATGGGTAAAGGATAATAAAATGGCACAGAAAAATATGTACAAGGCGACAATTAACTTTGATGGTGGCACAGACATTCTGGATGTGGATATGTTGAATTTGCCGTATGATATGTTTGGTCCTAAATTTCCCCTGGAAATTCAGGGCGATGTAGATATGGGTAAATGCAAAGGGCGGGATTTACCAGATATGGCAAATGTTATTATACGTGGCGCGTTTGATTGTTCTACGTGTACAATTACGTCGGAAACAATATTGCCCGGTGGTATAACAGAATTGGTATGCAAACATTCGATTGGTGGTTTGGATGTCCTTGTTGGTAAATTACCAGATTCTGTGCAAAAGGTTGTTGTTCGTTCGGCTGTTTTTTCAGCAATCAAAGAATGTTTCAAGAAAAGTGCCCAAGATGATACCGCTTATAAAAACGCTACAAAATTTATAGAAGTTTATCCGAATATAGTTGTTACGGATGGTAAAAAAACACTAATTGATGTTATCAAAGAACATACCGAAAAGGCAGAACCGGTCAAGGCAACACCTGTATCAACCGCACCCGTTGCGCCACGATTGGAACTACAGACCGACCAATGGCTGTCTGTGAATGATCTGGTGCCAATTTGCGAAGAAAAGCTGGGACCTGATTTATTGGCGCGTTTGGACAAAGAACTGAAAAGATATATCAGACAGGTGCTTAATGTTAAAAGTGCTGTAAAAATTGAATCTCGTGAAATGCAACGCAGCGACGGAACGTGCATCAAATGTATCCGCAAAGAAGACGCGTCGCTTGTTGTCGAACAAATTATTGAATCTATTTTGGCCCAGGACAAGTCGGGACAGAAAGAAACCAAGGCTAAAAAAACCTCTGCAAAAACAAGCGTAGCCCCAAAGGTATCAACAGAATCACGAAAATATTATATCGATAATCGTGAAATTGAACGCGTTAAAATAAAGAAATATATATCCAAGGCCGCCTGGGGGCAGATTTTGTCCAAGGTTGGTAAAAACATAACCGCTTTGTTAGATATATTACAAGACATAGAAAACATAAACGTAAATCCTGCATTGGCGCATACTGCGTCGGGTCAGGTTGTTTTTATCAAAGACGGCGCGGTCCAGGTTTCGCCGACAGTTGGATTTAAAAATGCCCGCTGTCTGGCCCAGGGTTTTGGTACGCTTGACGATCGTCCGCGTATCGTATGGGGGATTTGTGGCAATATATTTGTGTGTCAAAACTTCTATCCCGCGCACGAGGGCAAGGTAAAGTTAGAATATAACACATTGCTTAGAACTATTGACATTGATATAACCAAGATTGACTTGAAAGAATATTTGTTGGTTACGGATTTGATTAAAGAAATCAAAGTTGCGCGTCCCGTCCCAAAGGAAGAGGTTAAACCAGCCCCTGTCATAACGGATATGTCAGCCATGCCCGCGCCAAAATCGGATGCGGTCCCTGTTGTTGAAACGGATGCGGCTCCTGCGCCAATAGTGGTCCCAGATGTGGTTCCCGCAGAAACAAAAACTGAAATAAAAGTAAAGCGTCCACGAATCGTAAAAGAATCTATCGAACCACGGGTTGAAACATTGGCGCCTGTTAAAGTCTTGGTGGACGCCCCTGTCAAAGAAGATGCTGCGCCAATCGAGCGCACATATAAATGGGCGTCATTATATCATCTTAATGGTCGATTGATTGCTAAATATAAAGCGACAATTGGACATCAACAAGAACTGTTGCGTGCATTGTCGACGCAGACTGACACAGAGCAGTTGTTGCAGACAACTCAAAAATTGCAAAAGGTTCTTGAAACCAAGAAAAAGATAGAGGAAGCTCGCAAAGAACTTGAACAAAAGAATGCAGAGTTGTTTGAGTTTGTTCAAAAGATTAATCAGATGTTGCGCTAAATTACAACACCGTATATTGCGGTGTTTTTTATTCTAAAAATCATATTGCAAGATAGAAATCTGGTCTGTATAATGCGTGGGCAAAAATCAAAGGGCAGGGGACTGTATTTTTATGGGAAACAAATTGATTGGCTATGGTGCATATTTGCCATCTCGCATTATGACTAATGCCGATTTTGAACGTATTATGGACACGACCGACGAATGGATTGTATCTCGTACGGGGATTCGTGAACGTCATATTGCGCGCGATGATGAAACAGTTGTTGATATGGCGGTTGTTGCTGCGCAACGTGCGCTGGACAATGCTGATTTATCGATTGACGATATCGATATGTTAATTGTGGCTACAACAACACCGGAACTGGATTTTCCGTCAGTTGGGGTTCAGATTTTAGGACGCCTGGGGGCAACCCGAAATCAGCCTGCGTTTGATGTGCGTGGTGCGTGCACGGGCTATATTTATGCGTTGCATACGGCGCGTGCGTTCTTTACCGCCGGTATGCACCAGCGTATTATGATTGTTGGTGCGGAAAAAATGTCACGCTTTATTGATTGGACCGATCGCAGTACAGCTGTTTTATTCGGTGATGGTGCCGGTGCGTTGATATTTGAACGTTCCACATCCAGTTATTCTGGTATAATCGACACGGTTGTAATGGCCGATGGTGCGGGCTATGGTATGTTGCATGGCACGACCGACCATAAAATTGAAATGAATGGCCCCGAGACATATAAACGCGCGGTAATGTCAATGCCGCATGCGGCGCATTATATAATGGAACACGCTGGAATTACGGCCGACAATGTCGATTGGATTATTCCGCACCAGGCAAATCTGCGTATAATTGAAAGTTGTGCGGCGCGTCTGGAATTTCCACTGAACAAGATTTTGGTTACGGTGGACAAACATGCAAATACCAGTGGGGCCTCTGGTGTTTTAGCACTGGCATATGGATTTGAATCTGGTATGATAAAGCATGGACAATTAATTTTATATCCCGCATTCGGCAGTGGTCTGACCTGGGGTGCGGCATTAATAAGGGTGTAACAAATGGCAACAGTAACAAGAAGTGATTTAGCAGATAAGCTGCGCGAGAAGTTTGGATTAACATCGGCGGACGCATACAAATTGGTGGATGTGATATTTGATGAAATAAGCGAATCATTGCTTCATGGGGAAGAGGTTAAATTTGCCGGATTCGGCACGTTCAAGATTTTGGAAAAAAATGCTCGTATGGGCCGTAATCCCAAGACAGGCGAACCCGCGGTAATCACGGCGCGTAATGTCGTAACATTTCGCCCCAGTACAGAGTTCAGAAACCGTGTCGCCAAGAAATAAAAAATCCCGCCGTCTGGCGGTTTTTTTATAAAGAAATTTTTAGATTTGGGCGTGTTGCGCGTAAATTGCTAAGGGCTTTTTCTTGAACAGCGCGAAATGCATCTGGGTTCCAAATTTGAAAACTGTTCCCGCGACCAACAAACACGGCACGATCGGTAATTCCGGCGTGTGCCAGTAAATCGGACGGAATAACAATGCGTCCTGTCACATCAAATGCCAATTGGCGTGCATCCGCGAACAGCATTGCTGATAAATCATCCAAATCGCTGTCAAAAACGCCCATCTGATCGGTGGCGGACGCCATTTGTTCCATTCGGGACATTGAAAATCCCTCTATGCAACTGTTGGTAAAGGATCTAAATAATACGACGCCTGCAAATTTTTCATTTGCGACCGAAGCTCGGAAAGATGCCGGCACCGAAATACGTCCCTTGGTATCCAAACGATTTTCATAAGATGAGAGAAACAATGACATTCCTGCTTCTTGTGTTATTCGCGGGGCGCGCCCCGATGTTAGTCTTTCCGTCTTCGTAGTCAAAATGTAGCATGGGCGTGTATGGTTGTCAATGACATTTTATAGTTATTGCGTGGGTTTTTATGGTTTTTACTAATAAAAAATAAAAAAATTAAAATAAAATGAAAATAAATATATTTTGTGCTTGACCTGCGATTCGTTTTTGTTCTAAGATATTTGTATAGACAAGGGAAAAAGAAATAAAAAGCCCAGAAAACCGCATAAAACCGGATTTCTGCCAAAAAACAAAACAAAGGAAAAAATAAAATTCGAATTTTGTAAATACCAATGTAAATACAGGGTTTGGATTAAAATTTTACCGCAACCGCATCCCAAGGAAGGAGGGGAACGCACATGACAACAAATATCAAAGAAATTATGATTGCCCTGAACCAAGTTTTAACAACAACTGTCTGGGTAAATGAAGATCGTCAAATTGTATCATTGGCAGACGAATTAAAAATCGGCAAAAATAACGCCCCACGTTCTATCGAAGATTTGGCACGTGCATCTCTGGTTGGTGCATATGTATCATTGCAAATTCGTACAGACAATTTTGATGTTGCTGCCGAAAGTATGGAAACCCGTGATTTGGCATTGCGCGTCAAAGAAATGGTCTTTGCAGAGGCTAAAAAGATTATGGATGCTGCGACAACTGCTGACAAAGCACACGTTGCAATGGCTGCATAATTTCCCGGCGCGGTTGCGCATTTTCTGGGCAAATTATGTGTCGTGTATCCAAGTACAGTTTCCGGCTACCGGAAGGATGGGAGCCACCGTCGGTTAAGTAATTTTCCGACGGTGATTTTTATTATTATGTACACTAAAAACGCGCAAGGCGTTATAATACGCGGCATAGAGACAAAAAACATATGCCGAATCCAATGGGACGTTTTTCCTCAGCATAAACTCACAATTAAAAATCCCTGGTTTCTGCATATTTTATCCCCCATTTTTGTGCCGAATTTAAACGTCGGTTTGGCTGCGGCAATATTATTGTCGATATTGGGTGCGACCAGTGATATTGGCGCCAGCGTGATAACAAAATGCTATCTGCCGGCTGGGTACGCCAGTACAGATTCATCCGGCAGCTGGAAATATGAAAGCGCATGTAATTACACAAAATAAGAAATCCCGCATTTGCGGGATTTTTTTAATATGATTTTGCTACAAACACAAATGTTGGGTCGTTGTCATCAAGGCAGCGACGTGTAATTTTATGTTTGTCCATTAATGCATCAAATTTTTCATTTGTTGTCATTTCGTATTTTATGCGGAAAAATCCAATTTGACCATTGGATAATTCCTTATCTAATTCATCCAGGTCAGCAACCCCATGAATCATTTCGGCATTTCTTTTTTCGACACGTTCAACCATATCGTCATGAATTTGTTGCATGATATCGTTTGCGGTCGCAATCAATTCATCGGTTGTAATTGTGCGCTTGGATTCTTTGCCCAAATCACGACGTGTAATTGTGACTGTCTCTGATTCCATTTCACGTGCGCCGATTTCTACACGTAACGGCACGCCACGCTTAATCCATTTCCACATTTTATCTGGCGCGCGCATATCAGATGTGTCAACCAATACACGAATACCTGTTTCGCGTAATTGTGCGCCCAGCTTTTCTGCATACGTGTTTAATGCCGCTGCTGTATCTTCGCGTGTAATTGGGATAATAACAATTTGGTATGGTGCAACCGCCGGCGGCAAAATTAAACCATCATCATCCGAATGAACCATAAACATAGATCCCATCATGCGTGTTGTTGTGCCCCACGATGTTGTCCATGCGTGTTGTAATTTACCGTCTGTTCCCAGGAACTGAATTCCAAAGGATTTTGAAAAATGCTGCCCCAGGTCATGCGAAGTCCCTGCCTGTAATGCTTTGCCGTCTTGCATGATGTGTTCCAGGGTGTATGTATGATCTGCGCCGGCAAATCTTTCTTCGGGGGTTTTTTCGCCCATAATTGATGGAATCGCCAAAATATCCCGCATATAGTCGCCATACATTTTGTGCATTTTGCGTGCGTCTGCATTGGCTTCTTCGTGTGTTGCGAATACATTGTGTCCTTCTTGCCAGTTAAATTCAGATGTGCGCAAGAACATACGTGGACGCATTTCCCAACGCATCACATTTACCCACTGGTTTAACTTCATCGGTAAATCGCGATAAGACTGAACCCAACGGGACATTGCTTCGCCGATAATTGTTTCAGACGTTGGGCGAATAATGTATGGTTCTGTTAATTTAGATTCTGGATCTGGTTGTAATTTTCCATCAATCATTTTCAAGCGATGATGTGTAACAACTGCAGACTCTTTGGCAAAACCATCAACGTGCTGCGCTTCTTTGTTAAAAAATTCAATTGGTATTAATAATGGGAAGTTTGCATTTTGCACGCCATGAGCCTTGATGCGTCTGTCCATTTCATCACGCATTAATTCCCATATTGCCCAGCCGTATGGTTTTATTGTCATGCATCCTCGCACAGGTGCACTTTCTGCCAGATCCGCCGCAACGATTAAATTTTGATACCACTCGCTAAAATTTTCGGCGCGTGTTGGTGTAATTGCTGTTTTCATTTCTATTATCTCTTTATCTTAATTTTATTTCTTGTCTTTTAATTCCATATATTTATCTGATACTATTTTTTGCAGTATCGATGCAATTTCTTTTCTGTCTAACCCCCCCAGGGGTGGTGGTGGCAACAATGTGATTTCGACTGTAAAGCCGCCCAGCATCATAATGTGAAACACCTGGCCGAATGCACTGCGTTCACGTTTGCACAGTGGCCCCATATCCATCTTTTTATTGTCAAAGTACGCGAAATGGTCAGCCATTGTTTGCTCATCAATTGGTGTGCCGTCTTTGTAACGATAATGCATCGCAACCGGTTGCACCGTTATATTTGAATTTTCCACAAAATTAAACAGTGTACTTTTGAATGGTTTTACGTATGCGCCGTTGGTTGTTGTTCCCTCTGGAAAAACAATCATTGGGTACTTGACACTTTGAACGGCCTTTTGTACCACTGCCAGAGCATCCTGTGCATGTGAAGGGCGACGGTCAACGAAAATTACGCCAAATTTTTTTGCAACCCACCCAACCAGTGGCCAATTTTCCATTTCTTTTTTTGCAACAAAACTGCCCCGGAATGCAGATGGAAATGTCGCAATTTCAAATACAGAAATGTGATTAGATACAATCATCAGCGGACGTGCATCCGACAGTTTTCCGTGTACGACAATTTTAATTCCCCCAAGTTTAAGCAGGAACCACATGAAAACCGGCATATAATGAACCGCCCAACGACGTGGCAAGAATGCGATAATTGGTATCTGAATAACAACCATTATCCAGAACGCGATAAACTTAATCGCGGCCATCGTTGTATTAAAAATATTTTGTTTGCGTAATTTTGATTTTGCCATTGTTTATTCTTCTTCATTTTTATCGGTATCTTCGACAAATTCTGCATCGGCCGCATCTTCGTGTAATAAAAATTCAACGAATGCACGCATAACCTTTAGCGGTCCAGTTACCGGGAATGTAACAATTTTACCAATTGTTTTAATAATTCCGTCTTTGTCTTCTTCGGCATCCCCCAGTGCATTTTCACGCCCCAAGAAATGCTTTTGATACGCTGCATCCATCTTGCGTGTTTCCACCATAACAAATACATCATATGAATTAAATGGTGTATCAACAAATACGCCCTTGCCAAATGTTGCCCCCAGACGCAAATACCCCTTAATCAGTGGTGTCATTTCACGTTTGGCGTCCATTTCATCCACAAATTCCGGTGGCAAGATATTCATTCGTGCCAATTTTGGATTAACACCGTCTGCAAATTTTTCTGGCAATACCGTTGCCCGCAGACGTGGCGGTGTCAGATGGTTGTAATACAGATATGATATCGCCTGGGCGGATTTTGCTGGTTTTGTTCCAACCCAAGATGCCACCCCAAATAAAACGCCAATTTTGCGACGAACAATATATTCGCCCAAGCCCGCCCACAGCATACGCATAACCAATGCGTTTTCACGATAATCTGGATCGACACAGGCACGTGACATTTCCGCAATATTGCCACGATATTTTTTTATTTTAGAAATATTGAATTCGTTTTCTGTATAGAATCCGTCCATTTTTTCAGCGGCATTTCTATCAATAATACGATATGTTCCAACAACACGCCCTTGATGAAAAACCGCCATATATTCCGCATATCTGTCGTATGCATCATATTCCTCGCCCAGGGCGCGCTGTTCATCTGTGACACCGGCGCCTTCTTCTTCTACAAAAACCTTGTAGCGCAATTGGCGCACCTGTTTGCGTTCATCTTTGTTGCGTGTTAAGCGTACTTCGAAATCGCGTACCTTGATAGCCATAAATGTATCCTTTGTATCTATATATGTGGGAAGAGTATCAAAGAAACAGGCAATTGTAAACGTTTAATTTACTTTAATTTATCCGCCAGATTTGCAATTGCGATTGCATACCAATTGGAATTATTCCATTTCTTTATCCGATAAAAGTTAGGGTAGGTCAAATATGCAACAATGGCAGCTTGTGGTGCGACATCAGTGTCCATTGCGCCCTCGGTGGTGGCGTCCGCGATAAGTTGGGCTCGCACGGATTCAATCTGTGCGATGTCGGCAACCAGTCCGGCCATCATCTCGGTTTGTGGAATGGGGGTGCCATCTGGATTTGTAACGCCCATTTCTGTCCATCTCTGCAAAGGCTGCGTTGTTTTGCCATCTAACAAAGTTATATCAAAGTCTGCCGGCACAATCACGCGACGTACAATACGCTCGTTCTTGTTCCAGCCCAGTTTGTTCAAATAATTCCCTGCACTAAACATTGCGTCACCAACGCTGTTTATAATATCAATGCGTCCATCTGCGTTGCCGTCTGTACCATACTGGGCCAGAGTTGTAGGAATAAACTGAAAATGTCCCATTGCGCCCGCCCAAGAGCCATGGATATCATTTATATTTAACTTGTTTTTGTCTGCTATTTTCATCAACGCAATTAATTGATTTTCAAAAAAAGTTTCGCGTCGACCATTATATATCAAGGTTAGAAAAGCATTGGTTAATTGATGACGTGATTTTACTTCGCCATAGTTTGTTTCCAGTCCCCAGAATGCCAACATTACGTGTGGTGGCACGCCAAATTTTTTTTCAACACGTCCCAACAGTGTTGGGTATTTTGTACGCATTTTTCTTCCGTATGAAATACGTTTGCTATTAACAGTGCGATTCAAATATTGGTCCAGTGTTAGCTTAAATTCTGCCTGATTTTTATCGCTTTTTATAATCGATGGAATAAATGCGGGCGAACGTAAGGTTGCTTTGACTGTATTGTCTGAAATTCCGTTGGCGACTGCGCGAGATTGCACCCGGTCCAATATCTCGTACCAGCGTTCTATGTCAAAAGATCCCGCGTCATTTGCGTATGATGTAACAGGGCCCAGCAAAGATACCAGCACACCACAAATGCGTGCTAAACAACGCAGATTCATAAACGTTCCTTTTGTAACCTAGAAAGAATATTTTACGCCAATATGCAATCCAAATGACTGCCAGGTGGCTTTTTTCAATGAATTGCTGACGTGTTCGGTATATGGTGCAATTTCCTCTATCATAGGATTTCCATATTCATCGGTTTTGATTGTGCCGTCTTCGTTATAGGCATAATCATAAGAACCCGCAACATACAGTTCACCTGGAATTTGACCTACGTGAAAGCAGTTTGTATCCGCGCGGATTGCCAACTGAACACGATCAGACAGTCTGTAATTATATTCTATCTCCGCCATATAGGAATAGGAATCATTGTCGCCTTCGTCCAGGAAGCTTGGGTTTTGTTGCCAGTCCGTACGATTTGGCCAAATGCCCTCTGATGAATATTTTGGTAACCCAAACTGAACATACATACGCAGTTTATCGTTCAGGGTCATTTGCTTTTCAACTTCTAGCCCGACATAAAATCCAGACCAGGTTGTGTTATATATGTGTGTTGTGCCACTGACCAGAATTGGGCCGTCGCCACCAATAATAACACATTCGCCCGCATCAACGCCCCACGGAATATATCCCATTGCTGGGTCATAATCGCCAATGCCTAAATCTGTGCCCAACGATCCCAGGCCTGATGCAGGCGCTTGGACTAATTTGATATCTTCTGGGGACATACAAACCTGGTACCAGCCTTCATCAGGTGCAACATTTGTCGGTACACTGTAATAGTTGCCATCAACATCGCCATAAACATAATCACCCTTGTTCGTCATCAGGGGCAAATAAATACCAGGATTTGGATAGTAATGATCACTCATTTCCAGATTATGTTTAAATATTTCATATCCGATTGTTGGCGATAATTTCCAACCTGCAATATCCCATGCGTGATGCGCTGTTAAACCAAAACGAAAATGATTGGTGCGTCCAGATAAGTCCCCCATTGATATTGTAAAGATTCCATATGCCGGGTCGGATTTATCGAATGGCTGCAAGTCATAGTCCATCGACAACCCCCCATGCGAGATGTCGCCATATGAATATTCACCATACAATGCTAAATCGAAATCGCGCAGACTGAAATTATGGCGGGCACCGACGGTGATTTCGTTGATGATCATATCGTCCCATTCCAGAATGGAATTTACGCCCGTTTCAAATTGAAAATCTGCGAAACGACGCGTATATCCAGCATAAATTGATGTTGCAGGCTCACTCTGGACGGGCATCGCGATACCATTTGGTGTCATTGTAACCGGCATTTGTGGAATATATGCGGGTTGGCGTGGAATCTGGTATGTATATGTGCGTGAACCCACAGATTGTTTGTTTCCTGATGTGCCAACGTATTTTGTATAGCCCGACGCTGCATATTGGTTAAATCCGGCCTGATTTGCGGTCGTTGCGCGCGCCGTTTGATAATATGACGGTACACCCTCGTTCGCGGCAGACGCCACCACAGGTGCCAAAATCAGCGATAAAAATGAAATTAAGCCCTTTCTCATTCCAATGTTCGTGTTCTCATTATATCACAAAAAATGTGACCGTGAAAGTGTTTTCATTTATTTGTTGCACGACGTCGGGCGCGGTGTAAAATAAGATCTATGAATTTACCTCATAACATTTATATTCATGTTCCTTTCTGCATGTCTAAATGCCGTTATTGCGCATTTTTTTCACATGCGTGCGCCAATCCAGATTGGACCTTGTACACAGATGGTATAATTGATGAAATTAAACACTGGGGGCATATGCTGGGGCGAATATCGGTGCCTACAATTTTTTTTGGCGGTGGCACACCGTCATTGATGCCGATATGGTGCTTTGAAAAAATAATAAATGAACTTTATTCTTGTTTTGATGTATCACCGGATGCCGAAATAACAATTGAATCAAATCCGGGTACCATAGATAAAATAAAAATGCACGATTTTCAAACACTGGGGGTAAATCGTCTAAGTGTTGGTGTGCAAAGTTTATCGGATGATCGGCTAAAATATCTTGGACGTCGACACAGTGTAACCGATGCAGTCACAACACTCAATACGGCACGTGATATGGGGCTGCGCGTGTCGGCAGATTTTATATATGGTTTGCCGGGGGATACGGTTGGTGATATCATTGAAATGTGCAAGAACATAAATACACTGGGGTTACAGCATTGTTCGCTGTACGAATTAACGATTGAACCCACGACACCTATCGGTCGCGAAAATCCGCAAATGCCAACAAACGATGAAATGGCGGATATGTATAATGCAATTGGGGATACTTTAAGCCTGCCTCGGTACGAGGTTTCAAATTATGCCACCGACGACCAACATTGTCGGCACAATGAAAATGTGTGGGATGGTGCACCGTATATAGGCATTGGGCGTGGTGCCGCGGGGCGTGTTTATTATAATGACACATGGTTCGAGCAGATGGGCGCAAGCGAAAAATTCGCTGCCCTAGATTCTGGTACGCGCGCAATTGAGAAACTGATAATGGGCATGCGTACGGTTTGTGGGGTGAATTTGACAGACGACGTAAAACGCGTTATAAATATGGACGCAGTACGAAATATGCCAAACTTGGTTCAAATGGAAAATAATCGCATTTTTGTGACCATGGCTGGTATGTTGGTACTGGACGATATATTGGTAAAAATCGCAGGGTAAAAAGATGAGAAGTACATTCTGGAACATAATTGGCATTATTGCCGTTGCAGTTGCTGTATTATTTGCATATCAAACATCAAAGGGGAAGAAAATGGATGCAGGAATCAAGACTGAAAATATGGATATGACGGTTCGGCCGGGTGATGATTTTTATGATTACGCGACACGTGGTTGGCGCGATGCAAATCCGATTCCGGATGATTATTCCCGATTTGGTGTGTTCGAAGTTGTTCGCAATACAAACCTGTCACGTACACTAGAGATTGCCGAAAACGACACAGGTAAAATCGGCACGCTTTATAAAATTATTATGGATACTGAAAAACGTAACGCTGATGGTGTTGCGCCGGTTGCAAAATATCTGGCCGAAATAGACGCGTTAACCGGTCCCGAACAATTGCCACAATACCTTGGTGGTATGCATATGTTTTCGTCTGCTTTTTGGTCTGATGGCGTTGCGCTGGACGAAATGGACAGTACACATTACATCTATAACATTGGTCAGGGTGGAATTGGTCTGTCTCGTGATTATTATTTTGATAGCGACAGCAAATCTGTTGAAATTCGCGACGAATATAAAAAATATATTGCTAAACAATTGGCGAACTTTGGTATTGCGGGTGATGCAGAAAAACTGTATGCATTGGAAGAACGTATGGCAAAATCCTTCCACACCAAAGAGGTTCTGCGCGATCCTCATGCCAATTATCACAAGATGACATTGTTGGATGTAAAAAAGGAATTCCCTGGATTTAATTGGGATACATATCTGGTTGCGCGTGGGGCGTCTGCGGCTACGGACATCAATGTTAATCAGCCAGATGCAATCCGCGAATCAATCGCGATTATGAATGATACAGATTTTGATTTAATAAAAACATATCTGAAATATCGTGTTGCAAGTTCGGCGGCCAGTTTACTGGACGACACGTCTTATGACATTGCATTTGATTTTTATAATCGTAAAATGGCGGGCCAGAAAGAGCCCAAACCACGTTGGAAGCGAGCGGTTTCGATGCTAGATGATGCACTGGGGGATTTGGTAGGCCAGTTATACGTTGAAAAATACTTTCCCGCCGCATCAAAAAGACGTATGGAAATTCTGGTGCAAAATCTGCAACGTGCATATTCGATTCGAATTGAAAATCTGACCTGGATGTCGGATGAAACAAAACAAAAGGCATTGGAAAAATTATCAACGTTCCGGGCCAAAATTGGATATCCAGATAAATGGCGTGACTATTCGCATCTGTATATCGACGGAGATAAAACTCTGTGGGAAAATATGATTAACGTATCAATGCACGAAGATGCATTTTGGCTGAATAAGATCGGTGCACAAAAAGATCCAACCATTTGGTATATGAATGCGCACGAGGCCAACGCCTACTATGATCCAACAACAAATGAAATCTGCTTTCCGGCGGGAATTTTGCAGTATCCATTTTTTGATATGAATGCCGATGATGCATTTAACTATGGTGCGATTGGTGCGATTATTGGTCACGAAATGACGCACGGATTTGATGACATGGGACGTAAATTCGACAAAGACGGCAATATGAAAGATTGGTGGACATTATTAGATGCGGCGCGCTTTGATGTTCGTGCTCGTGTTATGCGTGAATTCTTTGACAATATAAAAATCAATGACGAAGTTAACGCAAACGGCGAATTTACGTTGGGCGAAAATCTGGCGGATTATGGTGGGGTGACAATTGCATATACGGCGTATAAAAACTTTGGAACGTCGTCGAATACGTCGGCAGGATTGACACCTGATATGCGTTTCTTTATCGCGTATGCGGGGACGTGGGCACAAAATATTCGCGCGGACGAAGAATTACGTTTAACAAAAATGGACGAACATTCCCTGGGGAAAAATCGTGTAAACGGGATCTTGGTTCATATAGACGCATGGTACGATGCATTTGGCATCTCGCCGGATGATAAAATGTATGTTGCACCGTATGAACGTGTAAAGTTATGGTAAAAAAATCTCGCCATTTGGCGAGATTTTTATTTGTGATTATCATTGTGTCTTATTGTATATCGCGCCAGTTTAAGTTTCCTTAGCACCTGGTCATATTCTTTTAAATATTTACCCATTTGATATATTTTTGAATCTGGGGTTGCGGCATTTTCCTGGTATACGTACACGCATTCATAAAGTGCGAACGGAAACTCTGGACTTTCATTCAGGTCATAGATTTCATTAATTGCATCCGCATATCTTACAACGCCATTCGCCAGGCGCGTTGAATCCCGGACCAAGGCCGGTATTACTGCCTGGGCCTGGACATATGGTGTACGTTCAGCGCGCCGTATGTCGCGTGTGCGTGCTCCATAAACTGCATCATATTCGGACCAATACAGTGCAAAATTTGCAAATTCACGTGCACGATTTTCGCGTTTTTGTTTATCCTTGTCTGGTGTTTGGGCAACGCCTGGTGTTGCCAATAACATCAGTGATAATAGTATATTTAATTTGGTCTTATTCTTCATAGCAACATGATAAACCTAGCATAAAACAAAAAAACTTCAAGTCCTATGTGAAAAATAGATGAATGTGTGGTATAATATGCCTGATCAAATGGGGGAATGTATGAAGGTTTCAATTATTGGTATTGGCTCGGTTGGTGCGGCCGTTGCCACGGCTGTAAAGAATACGGGGTTGGTTCACGAAATCGCGTTGTATGATCGCGATAATGTGCGTTCTTATGCGGCGGCCGAAGATTTAGGGCACGCATCTGCTTTTTCGTATGATGTGAAAATTACGGCGGTAAATAATTATCGTGGTATTCGTGGCTCTGATATTGTAATCATTGCGGCGGGCGCAAATCAAAAGCCCGGCGAAACGCGAACTGATTTGTTAAATGCGAATGCGGCGGTGATTTCGGATATTGTGCCACGCGTTATGGCGAATGTAGATCATAAACACGTCACACTGGTTATCGTCACCAATCCACTGGATGTAATGGTTATGTTGGCACAAAAAATTTCTAAATTGCCCGCATCGCGCGTGATTGGAACGGGGACAATGTTGGATTCTGCACGTTTGCGTGCGATATTATCACGGCATTTGTCGGTGTCCACCCAATCAATAAACGCATACGTCTTGGGTGAACATGGTGACAGCAGTATGATTAACTGGTCTTCGGCATCAATTGGCGCAATTGATTTAAATACATTCTGCCGCCAGGCTAAAATAAGCTTGCCGCAAACCACGCGTAACACAATCGAACATCGTGTTCAAAATGCAGCCTATGAAATTATTCGTGGCCGTGGTGCAACCTGGGATGGAATTGCGGCGGCGGTTGCAGATTTATTGCGCTGTATTATAAATGATGAACGTCGTATTTTAACGGTATCCACCGTTACGGGGTCTGGTGCATCCGCATTGGCGATGTCTTTGCCACGAATTGTGGGGCGGGGTGGAGTTATAACAACGCTAATGCCGCGAATGACATCGACGGAAAGTGCCTCTCTGCGGCGCAGTGGAAAAATTATCCGTAAAAATTATGATTCTTTGAATTAATATTCGGGGATAAAATCCCCGTTTTTTATTGAATACAATCATAGTGCAACCGGTTACCCGCCGTGATATATTTTTAGCATACGGGGGATTTTTTTTATGTCAGAAGATATTCAATATATGCCGTCTGTTGATGGTTCTGGGTTCGATGCAATTTGTCGCGGTCAAATCATTGGCCAGGTGACCTATGTTCGTATTGGTACGGATAAAATTATCATAGATTATACTGGTGTGGCGACCCCGTATCGCGGACAAAATATAGGATTAACATTAGTGCGTCTGGTCGCGGATTTGGCCCGGTCCCAGCGTCGTCGCATCATAACAATATGTCCATTTGCGCGTGCAATGTTCAACAGGTATCCTGAATTTGATGACATAAGATTGATGAATGCACATTAGTGGTTGCAGAAATTTCTCTTTTTCTTTATATTTTGCGTTATATGGAAATGGGGATTTTATTATGAATAAAAAAATGCGCGTTTGGTTAATTGCTTTGATATTTTTAAATGGTTTTATCAGCTTATCATTAGAATTGGTTGTTCTGCGTCAGTTGTCTTTCTGGGTCGGTTCCAGCCCCGTTATCACCAGTATTATTATGGGGGCATTTTTGGGGTTTATGTCGTTGGGGTATTGGTTGGGAAATTCCGAACGTGTGCGTATTAAATTTATACCAAAAATTTTGTGCCTAAGCTTTTTGTTTATTGCGGCGTTGGCTCTCTTTGCGGCCAGTTTTCCATTCGTCACAACTTACTTTGCCCTGATGTATACCGCGGGCATAACATCGGGTGTTACTCAGACATTTTTATATTCATTTGTATTCTTATCGGTTGGGCCATTTTTGTTTGGTTTCAATACAACGATATTGTCGCGCCTGTTACAGGTGCGTAATAAAAATAATACTGGAAACATAATGGCGGTTGATACGATTGGATCGGTTATGGCATCTATGCTAACCACATTGTTTTTAATGCCGTTCTTGGGGGTAAACTATACGGTTGGTTTGGTAATATTGCTGGGGTGTGTATGTGCATTGTTATCATATCGACGTATTTGGGTTTGGATTGTGGTGGCATTCTTACTTGCGTTTGGTGGATATATCAACAGTGATTATGTTCAGTATTCAAAATATGGCATATTGGTAAATAATTCTAATTCTACAATATCTGTTGCCGAATTTGATGGCGTACGTGTGTTGGATATGAATCGTTTGGCGATGTCTATGTATGATACGCGTGATGGTCGTGGTGCGCCGTACATCAATTTTGTAAATGATAATTTTATCTATACATTGCCAACGGACAGACCGCGCAAGATATTGGTCCTGGGGGCGGGTGGATTTACGGCCGGCCTGCGTGATACATTTCACGAATATACGTTTGTGGATATAGAACCAACGTTAAAAGACGTGTCTGAAAAATATTTCTTGAAACAAAATCTGGGACCGAACAAGAAATTTATTGTCCAAGACGCGTCCCAGTTTTTGAAAAATACCACCGAACAATTCGATATAATTTTGCTGGATGTGTATTCAAATTCTTTCCAGATACCCGAGGGGTTAATTACCCGCGAATTTATGTCGCGTATCAAGTCGCGCGTTGCCCCGAACGGGGTTGTGTTAATGAATATGATTGAAAGTCCATCGTTCAGTGATGCATATACGCGTGTGTTTGATAACACATTTCATTCGGTGTTCAAGCACAACACGTCACGTCAAATTATTGATACGATAAATCCCTGGTCGCCGGATGATGTTTCGAATGTAATCTATATTTATTTTAATACGGAAAACGACGGGCGAATCTATACGATAAACAAAACACCAGTGATTTATGATCGATAAAAAAATCCCAGAATTGGGATTTTTTTATTCACTCTTTTTAGGAATATTTACAATAATTTTTCCGCCCTGACCAGTCTTTATCCATTCCAGCGCGGCAATCCGCCCATCAATATGTTTTTTGTCTTGTTCATTATCTAGCGTCAGTTCTTTCATCAAACGAATTGTATTGTCGATAGATTCAATAATTTCCGGTGTTAATATTTTATTTTTTAACATAGCGCCCCTTTTACCTGTTTATATAGGGCGTGAAAATATTATTACAATCCCAGTGTGAAATTTTATTTTCTCAAATTTTCTTCAACCTGATTCCAATCAACCAAATGGTCCAGATAATTATCAACAAAATCTGCGCGCCGATTTTGATAATCAACATAGTACGCGTGTTCCCACACATCCAAATTTAAAATCGGTACCATATTGTGCGCAATCGGCGTATCTGCATTTGATGTGTTTATAATCTTTAACGCATCCCCGTCCCGAACCAGCCACGTATACCCACTGCCGAACAGGGCTGTTGCCGCCGTTTTAAATTGTTCGCGAAATTCTTGGTTGCCACCAAATGCGTTTGCGATTTCATCTGGTATTTTGCCACCACAATCACGACACATACCATTAAAGAAAAAATCGTGATTAAAAACCTGGGCGGCATTGTTAAAAATTTTTTGCGCATTTGGATTGCTATCGTCGTTCGCCGATGTATTTATTATTTCATAAAGTGACACCGATTCATAAGGCGTGTCTTGAATCAATTCGTTCAGATTTTTGATATACGTCGCCACGTGTTTTCCGTGATGCAGCGCCAGTGCCTGTTCGGACATATACGGTGCCAGGCCATCATATGTATACGGTAATGGAAATTGCGAAAGTGTAAACATTTTTTTGCCCCTTGGTTGTTTTTTATATTGGTTGGACCACATCAAAAACGCAACAGGAATGAAATAACAACGGCCCGTAAAAATTACTTGCACAGACAAAAGAAACTTTTCTATAATCAAACCATCTGAAATACAAAAAGGAGAAAAGATGAAAAAATTATCTGCATTATTTGCATTGTGTGGTTTGGTATTCGTTGGCGCGGCATCTGCGGCGAATATCACGGTTTATTATTCCCCAACGTGTCCACATTGTCATCATGCGCGTGACTTTATTGCAAATCATTTGGCGTATGAATATCCAATGGTCACCGTGACAGAGGTTAACGTTATGGACCAGGCAAATCTGCCAAAATTCCGTGAAACGTTGAAAAAGTGTGAATATGAATCTGGTGGTGTGCCGGTTTTAACGATTGGTGATAAATGTTTCCAGGGTTATGCCGATTTTATGCAGGCTGAATTGCGTGACGCGGTCGCCGCTGATTTAAGCGATGCCGACAAGGCTGCCGCAGCAGAGGTGAAAAAAGCAATGGATGCAGATGCCGAAAAATTTAAATCTGAAAATGCAGATAGCAAGGCGACAATTTCTGAATTTGTTGCCACCGCTGAAACGGTCGCGGAACCGGTTGCGGAATCTCAAAAAAAAAATAGTGGCGCGTCCAGTGTTTGGTTTTGGGGTTTGTTAATTGTATTGGTTGCGGGACTGGGACTGGTATTGGTACGCAAGGATAAAAAATAATAGTATAATCAATCAGCGCAGGATAGGTTATGTTTGATTTAACTTCTCTTGATTACGTCTTTGTGGGTGTCATTTTGGCATCCACAATTTGGGCGTTCATTCGCGGTGGCGTTTTTGAAACGGTTGCAACATTGTCGTGGGTTGTTGCGGCGATTGCGGCACGTTTTGCGTCCCCGTGGTTGGATAAATTGTTGCAAGCCTGGTTTGATTTATCGGCTTCTACCGTTGGTACGTTGATTGCATCATACTTTATAGTATTTTTTGTAATATTGATGCTAGTTGGATTTTTTAACCAGAAATTACGCGACAAAATCCACGACAGTATGATGAAGGTAACAGACAGAACGCTGGGGATAATATTTGGTATTATCCGTGGTGTTGTGATAATGGGTGGCGTTTATTGGGGGGCGTTATGGTATTTTTCAGATGCGCCACACCTGCCACGTTGGCTGGAAATGGCGCGTACTCGTCCAATTATGCAATATACTGCGGAAAAGTTAGATGATTGGTTTGTGCCTGGTGCGCCGAACAAATTATTGGCGCGTGACCGTGCTGCATCAATCGAAAGTATGAAGATTTTCCAGAATTTGGTTAATCCTGCGGTGTCCAGCGAATCTAAATCGGCGGATACGCCCGAGACAGGATATAAATCATCAGAGCGTACTGCGCTTGAAAATCAGTTGTTACAAATTGAAACGGCGGCTCGTGCCGAGGATACTCGTAACACTATTTCCGATGATGTAATAATTGTTGAATAAAAAATCCCGCCCAATGGCGGGATTTTTTACGGAAATGGTTCCTGGTGATTTGTATTGCCTTTTTAGGCACAATTAAATCACAGAGGAGAGAAAACCATGTTTATAAAATCAAAAATATGTTTTACCGTTTTGGTAATATACGAAATTACAGCAATAACTTTGTTGTATTTTCAGCGCACTTGTGATGCAATGTTCAGTACCAGCTTTTGTGACGGGGATTTCAAATACTTCGCTGGTGCAATAGCGGTGCCTGTGTTGGCGTATTTAATATGGATGTGGATTCGTGAAATTATCCATGCTCGTCGTCGTCATCGCTTTATTTCGCGGGCGAAACACTTGGTTGGAAATTTTGCATCGGCTGTCCACGAAAAATTGGGCAATATTTCAAGCCAGGATATGGAACGTATTCTGACGATGGCTATATTGTTTGGAATCAAACAGTATTCTGACCGTCATCCGGGCTTGCGTCGTACAATTGGTGAAATTATTGGTGTTAAGTCGGGAAACGAAATGGATTTGCAATACGATGTGGATGCTGAAAATGTTGTTGCTTCACGGAAAAAGACCGCTGCACGCCGTCGGGTTGCAACAAAGGCCAGCCAGGTTGCTACAAAAAAGAAAAAGTGACCATATCACAGGTAAAAGCAGATTGCCCACCGGGGGTGTCCGGTGGGATTTTTATTATTGTGGTTTCTTTTCCAAATGCTTGCACGACCCCGGGTGTTTATGATATAATAAACCAAAAGGAATTCGGAAAGGGATGAAAATGTCACGCATTTTTGCCGGTTTTGCCGGCCTGATGATGGTTTTGCCTGCGGCGTTGAATGCGGCATATCCGGTGTATCCGTCATATCAAACAAATCAGAATAACGCGATGCCTGTGGGCGCGGTTCCTGTGATGAATAATGGTATGGTTCAATATTTACCATCAGGCAACAGTCGCATTGTATCTGCGCCAAACAATATGTCCGGATATAATCAGTATCGTTCGGTTGCGGCGGCTCAACCGACACGTATCACGGGTGCGTTGCCATATGTTGGATCTTCCCAGACTTCTGCCGGTCGTTCTTATTATCAACCGGCCGATTATGACAGATTGGCGGATAGTGGTCTTTACGTTGGGTTGTCGGTTGCGTACACTGCGTCACTTATGGGTGGAATGTCGGCGGATTATACTGGTGAACAAAATTCATTCTTTGTGCCTGGTGCATTTGAAAAGGCTGATTTTCATTCTGATACGGTTATCCCGCTTCAGGTTTCGGTTGGTGCGGCGATTAATAACGATTTTCGTGTGGATTTTTCTTACTTGCGTTATTCTGGCTTGGCATATCCAACGATGGTGCGTACGGCTGATGGGGCTGGCGGTTTAATAGAGGCGTCTGTTGATGGCGGTGCGATTACATCAAATACGACAATGTTGAACGTTTATTATAACATTGATTCATATACCGGATATTTGGCGGGCGGGTCGCTTCGCCCATATGTTGGTGCGGGCGTTGGTATCGCACTTAATACGGTTGCAGACTATGTTGTATATGATAATACCTTTTATTCTGAAATGGATCCGATTGGTGCCGGCGCCGGGGATTTAACGGGGATTTCGGATATTTATGCGTATCATAACGGTGGTACAACGGAACAATTGGCTTTTATGTTAGAGGGTGGACTGACCACTGAATTGGATGGCGGAATCAAATTAGATTTCTTTGTTCGTTATGCGAATTTGGGTCGTGTAAAAACATCTGGTTCTATTATTGTTTCGCAAACGGAATGGCTGGGTGACGGTGCCGGTGGTGAATATGAGGCCCCATACGACAGTGTTTTCCACTATACCAATTGGTATGAAAGTGGGCGTCTGGGCATGCTTGATATCGGTGCCCGTATGCGATTGCAGTTTTAATGGGTGTTGGGTGCACAGCCCATTGTGTTAAAGGGGATAGAAGAGAATGGCACACACAGCAAGATCATTTTTGTATTATTCGCTGTTATCGGCATTAGTTATGGTGTCGATGGATTCGTATGGCGCAATGAGAATAAGTAACAAATCACGCAGTTATGCCGACGCCTATAACCAGGTTAATGAAATGCGTGCACCAACGCCTGCACCGACAATATCCAGCGCGCATAGTGACGATTTGGGGATTGTTGGGCAGACTGAAAATTCGGTCCCCACCGTTGATTTACCAATTCGGGTCGCGAACCAGGCACTGGCATCACAAATTGCCCGTGGTGAAAGCACGGCTGTAACGGTCGGACAACTGGAAAAGTGTGGAACTGTTTATCCAAATGGCGATTTTGCATGGGATAATCCAACAGCGGGTGCACGTGCCGGTACGGGATCTCAATGTGTGGCGGTTGTTGAAATGCGCGGATATCAAATGGGGCCGGGTGGAACAGATTTGGTTTTGGGACGCATAAATGTTGCTTCTGGCGATGCGGTTAAATGTAATGCGTTTGCATGGCCAAACAGTGCGCTGTTACCGGCGGCTGAAACCATAACATTCCCAAATGATGCCGAACCCACCGTCGAAGATGTTATCGCCGTTATGAACCAGGAACAAAAACAAAATGCTGGGTTGAAAATTGCAGCTGGCACATTGATTGCGGCGGTTGCGGGTAATGCCCTGGGCGCGAATGATGTTGGGTCAGATTCAATACTTGGTACGAACAAGGAAAAAATGCAAGGTGCCGCGATTGGTGGTCTGACCGGTGCGGCAATTATGGCGGGTAACGTCTATGCTGGCAAAGTTGCCGGGGACATGATTTTATCGGCTGGCATAAATGCGACGGCAGGTGGTCTGATTGGTAATATGGCGGCATCTGGTGATGCGGTGTTGAAAATTGAAAATTGCACGGTTAATTCCGCTGATAAAAAGTGCCTGTGGGGTGTTTTGTTAAAGTCGGGAACAAAAACATCGGGCAGGGAACACTTCTATGACATTACCGAAGAAGAAGTTTACGAATGTGAAATTAATGGCAATGAATACACAAACTGCGCCATTTTTGGCAAAGATACCGCAGATATTATTCTAGAGGGGTATGTTAAGGAAGGTCAAATACTTACAGCGATAAATGGTGAAGTATACGATTTACAAAAAATGGCATCCGAAGAATATGTCAAAGTTCCGGCCAGCTATAAACTGGACACGGCAGCCAAGAAATTGGTCCTCAGTGGTACGAAACCAAATGCCACGGGTGATAATCGTTTTGTAAAGATTGCACAATTTACCGTTGTTGATTCAACTGTGCCGGCGGTAATTGTTGGTGTCAAAGACAAGGCGTTTGGTTGGCACAAGAAAGACTGGACCGAATTCAAGGATAAACACAAAAGTTCATCTATTATGCGCCGTGGCACCGATGGACAGCCGGTTGCCCTGACCGACGAAGAAAAAAAATTGGCCACAATTGATACATTCCGTCCAATGTACCAGGATGCCGAAGACGGGGCCTTAATCGATCTTGGAAACAAGGCGCGGTTAAAGGGAACGTTAATCGGTGCGGGTGCCGGTGGTGCGTTGGGGGCTTTTGCTGCATACCAAGGCGCCCAGGATGAGATTCAACAACGCTGGGTGTCGGCTGTACGTGAATACAAGGATTCCCTACAAAAGATTTATTGTGCAACGGGAACGCGATTCCTGACGCATTATAATGATACTGTAACGATTCCAAAAACATCTGAATAAAAAAAACGCCAAATTGGCGTTTTTTTTATTTCGTTGAATCTGGGATTGTGTATTTCCCACCAAATGCGGTGTCCATCGATACACCATTGGCATCGGTATATGTCGCCGTGCCAACAAATTCAGATGGTTTCCCCTTGTCCCCATAATAGTTAACGTCCATTCCATCATAAGCAAGGCTTTTTGACGGCTCTGATACCAAGAAATTCATATCCATTACGTCGCCGGGGGTAAATGATATTGCCTGGGATGCGCCTGTGTCTACGATTTTTACGTCATACCATTTTGAATTTGAAAACTTCAAATCCACCGTTTCCGTGCCGTTCATAAAGTTTAAAGTTGCATCACCGTTAACTGTCAATGTTTTATTGTCTTTGTTTGTTACCAGGCCCATTGCCGTTCCCTTGAAATTCAGAGCGTCTTCGCCCGCAATCGTGGCAACATCGGAACGGTCAATATGTTTCAGGTCATACCCACCCGCAAAAAATTTAAATTCTGTGGTTGTTTCATCGGAATCGGCGTGTCTGACCGCTTTTGACAGTCTTCCATAATCTGAATATTTTAGGTTGCCACTTGCCTTTACCGTGACGGTTGTCTCGGTCCCGGTTGTCGCATCTTTGCGCCAGAAGGTATTGCTTTTGTCACTGGTTCTTGTGTATCCTTCTTCTGCTAAATTTATACCCATAATTTGGTTGTTATCATCCAGCATAAATGTCAACACATCGTCATCTGACAACAATTTCATTTGAACGTCTTTTAATGATTCTGTCTTTGGTTCAAAAATCCACGTATCTGTTTCGCCGGGTGCGAAATATTTATTCAGGACGGCTGCATAATTATCATTTATAAACTCTTGAATTTTTGAGTCTGTTAAATCTTCGGACCATTCGTCCCCGCCCGCAATCAGGTACGCATTTTTGATTTCATCTTTGCTTAGTCCGTCCAGACCATTTTTATAAATATTATACATATTCTTGAATGCAACCAGTGCCTGGTCATACAGTGTGCCGATTTTTTCATCTGTTTGATCACGAACATTTGGGTCACGATTAAGCACCAGTCCCGCCACGCCAATTCTTGATGGGTTTTGCGACGCCGTCGCGGTTGTTGATGGTGTGGCGATAACCCCAACGGCTTGGGCGTATGCAATAACTTCCAGTCTGTTGTCAACGCCGGTACGCATTCCCGTGATACGCGCATTAGATTCACCAACCGTGTCTACGTTTCGACCAATGGTATATGCGCCACCGGTGCTGGAACACGCGGCCAATAATAACAGACCAGGCAACACAAAAATATGCTTCATAATAATCCCCTTTCCATCTTAAATTGTATGGTATTAAATATTACACACCCGCGCAAGGGGATATTTTTTATATTGTCATACGATCGGCAATTTGTTGCTGAACATATTCATCTTCGCTGTTGTAAAGTGGCCAATTCCCATTCGCCATTTCCTGCAAAGATGTCAAAGGCTGATTCAGTCGTGCACGATACAGCCATAAATTAGACAATACACGTTTGATATAATTGCGTGTTTCGTATGCTGGAAAACTCTCGATATAAAGTAATGGATCGTATGTATAAAATGATTTTTCAAACTTGGTCATTGTACCCATTCCCGCATTATACGCTGCCAACATTTTAATAATATTATTTTCAATGTTTGGATGCGACAACAGGTCCACGATGTATTGTTGGCCCAGGTACATATTGTGTTCCGGATTAGACATATCCATTTCAGATATATCAAGATTGTTTTGCTTAGCCACGCGTTTAGCAGTATTTGGCATTAGTTGCATAAGGCCATTAGCGCCAACCCCAGATTTTGCTGTTGTACGGAATCCACTTTCTTGTTTAGTAATAGCTAATAATAATGCGCGATCAATTGACCATCCGCCCATCGGTTCCCAGTCTGGTAATGGATATTGTGCAGAATAAATAATATCGTCATCAATTTCCAGAATGCCACGGTCTTTGATAACGCTGGATGCTTGAACCGAAACCCTGGGCAGGCCATATGCCGTCGCCACTGAATTTACCGCGTGTAACTGTCGATCGCTTGCGCGGGACGTAATCAGCAGTTTAAGGTATTCTTCGGCCCTGTCTTTGCGATTAACCTGTAACAGAGCTAATGCCCGTTTTCCGTATTTTGTTTTTCTTAATACGTCAATATCTTCGTCGGTGCAGTCTTGTTCAAAAAATTCATATTGTGGTACACCGCCCAACATAGTTGCCGATAATGCGCCATAGAATGCCATCGGATATGCAGCGGCAACCGACCAGTATTGGCGCGCCATGTCTGCTGCGCCATTCAAATCTGCCGCGCGCCCGGCCCAGAATGCGGCCTCTATCTTGCGGGCGTTGTTAATATGTTTTAATGCCAGTATTTTACTGAAATACTTCTGTGATTCTTTGAAGTTTTCTTCTTTAAAATAAATTAACCCCATTGTCCACAAGCCATATTCAGAATCTGCATCAGATGATATAAAGCCCCATTTTTTTGCCAATTCTATTTCGCCGTTTGTGTAATAGATATATGCCAATCGTCCGGCCAATCGTCCATAATCGGATTCGGTTAATTTGTTTTTAAAAGTTTTTGTTTCCAGTATTGTGCGTGCCGTTTTTGTTGAGCCACTGCGAATAGCGCGTTTAAATTTGTCGATATTCTTTGCTGTGTCCCCAGAATATTTTTGTGCTGTCCAATTTTCAGACTGTGGCGTTTCAATTGAAACGCCCCCGCTGATAGATGTGGGCAGGTTTGGTTTTTTGACGGTTGCTTTTTTTAGGTTACCCAGTTTTTGCATGCGCACCGCCCCCGGCATATCGTTGTATTTATTCATCCAGGCGGTTACTTCTTTGCCACGTGTTGTATACGTGTCCGAGAAATATCGTTGGTATAAAATCTCGTTCAGTAATAAGTCGTCTTGTAATTGTGATTGTAATTTTGTTGCTGTGTTTATTTTTTCTTTGTCCTGTAATGTGAATATTTGTTTGTATAAACTGGCATCGCCATCGGACAAAATATCTAATGTTGGGTTTGCCATCGCAATAAATGGCATAAACAACAGGGCAAAAAATGCAAATAGTTTTTTCATCATTTTATATATCAAAACAGTGTCGTGCGTGGCAATTCGCAAACCGCCGCGCCTTCGTCTGCCTCTGGTATTTGGTCGATGATTTTTTTGAAATCCGATACACGTGAAAATTTACGATATACGGATGAAAAACGAATAAAAGCAATCGGGTCCAGGTTTAATAATGAATCCGATACCATTTGTCCCACCATCGCGGATGTGACTGTATCATCGGGCGCTTCTGTTTCAAGGCGACGATGAATAGATGTTACCAAACGTTCAATTTGATGTTCGTCCACATCCCGGTTGCGACATGCCAATAAAATACTGCGTCTTAATTTTTCCCGGTCAAAAGGTTCCAGTTTCCCACTGTTTTTTCGTACAACCAAATCGCGCATTTGAATGCGTTCAACCGTCGTAAATTTTGCGCCGCATTGGTTACAAACACGACGCCGGCGAATAATGGCGTCTTCGATATCTGGTCGTGAATCTGTTACACGACTATCTGTGGAACTGCAGTATGGGCATCTCATAACACATATACGGTAGCAATGAAATCCCCACCTTGCAAGTATTAATTGCAAATTAGATTTTATAGAAAAATTGCTGTTTTTATAAAAATCAAGCAATTTATTTCTATTTTGTCCGTAGGGATAACGTTTTTTATCGGTCCAAATCTGATAAAATATTTAATGCACAGAGCGAGAGAGATGCACAAATATTTGAACCAGATTTTATGCGGTGATTGTATTGAAATAATGCGCGGCATTCCCGATGCGTCTGTGGATGCTGTATTTGCAGATCCTCCATATAATTTACAGTTGGGGGCGAAAACTCTTTATCGACCCGAAGATCAAACTGCTGCTCGTGCGGTTCGTGATGAATGGGATGTGTTTGAATCCCCCGAACAGTATGATGAGTTTACCCGTGCCTGGATGCGTGAATGCAAACGTATTTTGAAGCCCACTGGTGCAATGTGGACAATTGGCAGTTATCATAATATTTTTCGTGTTGGTACGATTTTGCAAGATATGGGATTTTGGATTTTGAATGATATCGTATGGGTAAAAACCAATCCTATGCCGAATTTTCGTGGAACACGTTTTACAAATGCGCACGAAACCTTGATTTGGGCGACACCAACAAAAACTGGAAAATATACATTTAACTATGAAACGATGAAGCGTCTAAACGGTGGCAAACAAATGCGTTCCGATTGGGATATGAATATCTGTTTGGGCGAAGAACGCTTAAAAGGTGTCGATGGGAAAAGTTTGCACAATACGCAAAAACCACTGGATTTATTGCGTCGTGTGATCTTGGCATCAACCAAGCCGGGCGATATTATTCTGGATCCCTTTATGGGGTCTGGGACAACGGCGGCGGCCGCACGTGAAATGGGACGTCAGTTTATCGGTATTGAACGCGATGCGACATATGTTGCAGCGGCGCGTGACCGCGTCGCACGTGTTGCGCCGTTGGATTTACGTGATATAGAAGTTACGACACCTAAACGTGCTGAAATCCGTATCGCTTTCAAAGAATTGATAGAGGCGGGTTTGTTGTATGTTGGGCAAACATTGGTCAGTCCTCGTGGCGAACGTGTTATGATTACCCGCGATGGTCAATTAACTCATCCTTTGCTGGGCAAGGCATCCATCCATGTTATGGCTGCAAAATTGCAACGCAGCGTTAGTTTTAACGGCTGGGATTATTGGTCAGCTGAAAAACGCGACGGTGGTTTGGTGGCGATTGATGAATTACGCAAATATATCCGCGATATCAAGCGTGATATGAAACAAGCCGCCTAGAGAACGTATTATTTTTGATTTTCAATGTCAATGCGCATTGCGCGACGTATCTCATTAAATTTGTTGGTATATTGATTGTACTGTATGCGTTGCCGTTTTTGACGTCCGTCAACGCTCGTCCTTTCTTGTTTTGCTTGGGCTTGGGCGGCAGCCTCTGCATGTGCAGTGGCGCGACGTTCGCGTGCGCGCAAAATTTTTTGTTGGCGTATGCGTGCGCAAGCCAAGAAAGTATTTTCAGTGTTTAATTTTTTAAACAGATATTCGCGCGCTGTGTTTTCTGCATTTTTATATTGTGGTGCGCGTGTAAAGTATACCATCAGATGATCGATAATCTGGTTTATCACATCTTCGATAAATTCTGGGTTATATGCATTCTGACTGTCTGGTGAAATTGTTAATTTAAAGAATACCTTGGACAGAAAAACCATTTTGTTTGCAAAAGTTGTGTCCCATGGAATGGTTTCGCACCATTTGTCTGTAACTTGGTCCGCAGTCAGGTATGATACCGGCGCGTTTTCCAGAACTTTTTCTTTAATATATGGCAAATACTGACGATGAAACAGGCGTTGTGCGGGTGTACGTTTTTGTAATTTTGGTTTGTCGTTGTACATAGATTATCTCTTTTTGCAATATGTGCTGGTTTCGGCAAATTCACCCATAACCTGGCGATGTAATTCGTGTGCACGTTTGGCGGCTAATACGGCATCGTGTTTACGGCGTGCGGCAACAGTGTCTGGTGTACGCTTATAGCCTTCCTTGCGTCTTTGTTCCTGGTCTGCCAACAGATTTTGTATATATGGGTTTTCTGTATACAATGCTGTTTTCAGGTCTTTGGTGGCATGTTTGCGTGTTTTTCCGGCGCGCATCGTGTATGCCGACAGGTAATCTGCCATTAAATTAGTTAATGCGTTCAAAAAATGTGGATCTTTTGATTTTGAATCACGTGAATCCAGTATTCGTAAATATGTTCTGGATTTTAAAATCAGAAATTTTTCTGCTTCTGGTTTGTAATCACATTCCGCGCGCCAGCGGTTACGTACATTTTCCTGTGTCATATATGATTTACCAAAATCGGCTAAAAACAAATTCGTGATATATTGTGAAAAGTTGGCAAATTGTTTGCTGGTTGCGGAATTTTGTTTGTGTGCCATATTGTATCCTTTGATTTACCAGGATAAATATAGCATACAAAAAAAACGTTTGTCAAATATTATTTTGTCTTTTTGCTGTTGTTGTCGCGCAATCTGTAATATTCCCACATTGCGATTGGTGCAATATCTGTTTGGCGCATTTTGCGACGTACGCGATAGATGCCTTGAAACTCATACCACAAGCTGCTATAAAAAGCGTATTCCCAATCGATAATTCCGACAACATCCATTGTATCTGGGTTTACGATGATGTTGCTGCACATATCGCCGTGCACCATCCCCAGTCCATGTTTCTTTGCGTCTTTTGGCATCATATCGCGCAATGTCTTCAAATCGGCGTTAAACAGTGCGTATATAACCTGTCCGATTTGTTTTCCTATTTTGTCATTATTCGCTATTATTCGTTTTAACGGTAAATCGACCAGTACGCGTCCCGGAATAAAACATGTTTTATAGAACAAATATGGTCCGGCTTGAATCAATTCTATTTTTGGAACCGCAACGGGCAAAATGGTCGCAATTGCATCTGTGATACGTTTTTCACGTTCAAATTTTTCTGCCGAGTTATCGTGTTTATGAAATTTTCGTACCTTGAATACGGTATCACCAACGATGAATGCCAAACTACCACCACCCTTGGCCAGGCGCATCTTGCCCCAGTTTAATTCTGGCGTCGCCGCACGAATAGCACGCAATTTATTTTTATAATCATAGCACTTGTTTAAACGAAACCACGTACGCGCCCCGCGAAATGGGATAAAATAAGATATGAACCATAAAAATTCAAAAAACGGTTTCCACATTTATACGCCTTTTTATCTTTATAAAAATAATGATATTGAAAAGATGAAAAAAAACAAGTATTTTGTCGGTATGTTTAATGCGGGAACGATTGTCAAAGTTTTGGTGCCGAATGTTGTAAATACCGGTTATGATTACCGTCTGACCGCGCCGGCAGATATTGGCACATTTGTTGGCGTTACAATTATGAATCGCCCGTATGTTGGTGTTGTTTGGGGTTTTGGCGACAGTAATTTACCAGAATCAAAAATTAAAAATGTCACACATGTTTACGACAACGGATTAAATATTTCCGACCTGCAATGGATAAAGCGTATGTCTGATTGGACGCTGATGGCACCGGGTGCGGTTTTGCGTTTGATTATAAATGTGCCGGATGCATTCTTGCCCCCACGTATGGAACAGTTGTATTCTTATAACTCTGATTCAGCCGCCCGAATGACGGAAAATCGCATCGCGGTGGCGGATGCGTTTGCATCAAATGATTTTGACGCAATGTCGGTGACGGATATTCAAAATATCGCCCGGGTCAGTTCCGGGGTTGTACGAACAATGATAAAAAATGGTACCTTGATACCAACGGCATCGCGTGAAACCAATCCAGACCAATTTGTATTTGAATATAATGACGCGGGCAACATTATCCTGAATGATGAACAGGCCGCCGCCGCCACCCAGATTGGCACCGCAATTTCATCGGGGGGCTTTTCTGTGCATTTGTTAGATGGAATCACCGGCAGTGGCAAGACCCAGGTATATTTTGATTCCGCCTGGCGGGCATATGATGCGGGGAAATCGGTATTGCTGATGATGCCTGAAATCGCATTGACTGCGCAATTTATGTCGCGCTTTGAAAAGCGTTTTGGTGCGCCCCCCGTTGTCTGGCACAGTAATTTAACCGCCGCGCGTCGTCGTGAAATCTGGCGCGGGGTAATGCGTGGCAAAATCCGTATGGTCGTCGGCACGCGCAGTGCATTGTTCTTGCCGTGGCAGGATTTGGGATTAATTGTAATTGATGAAGAACACGACCCGTCATATAAACAAGAAGACATGGGAAACTATCACGCGCGTGATATGGCCATACTGCGCGCACGCATCGCAAATATCCCCGTTGTATTGGCCAGTGCGACCCCCGCCGCCGAAACGCTAGAAAATGTAAAATTGGGTAAATATACGCAGTTAAAACTGACGTCGCGCTTTGGTGGTGCACAATTGCCCGAAATAAAAACCATAGACCTGCGTGAGAATCGACCAGAATCATATACCGTGGGTGACACGGAACAAACTGGATTTTTATCGGCACCAATGTGCGATGCCTTGCACGACACGCTGAACGCGGGTCACCAGGCAATGTTATTTATTAATCGTCGTGGATTTGCCCCGATTGTTCAATGCAGAAAGTGTGGCTGGACCGCAACGTGTCCCGATTGCAGTGTTGGGATGACATATCATAAGCGGATTGGGAAATTGTTGTGTCATATGTGTGGGCGCACAATGCCGTTAATGAAAAATTGTCCCGCCTGTAATTCTGATGTTTCGATGCGCGGGGTGGGGCTTGAAAAAATCCAAGAAGAAGTTATCGCAAAATTCCCCGGCGCTCGAACTGCCCTGGTGTCAAGCGACACGATACTATCACGTCAAAGTCTGGAACGCCTTGTGACCCAGATGGAAAATGGAGAAATCGATGTCGTTATCGGAACGCAAATCCTGGCCAAGGGGCATCATTTTCCAAACCTGACCCTGGTTGGGGTGGTTGATGCGGATATGGGGTTGTTTGGCACGGATTTTCGTGCCGGAGAACATACATTTCAACAATTGTTCCAGGTCGCCGGTCGTGCGGGCCGTGGCACACACCCGGGAACGGTTTTGTTGCAAACATATCAACCCGATCATCCGGTCTTGACGGCAATTTGTGCGGGCAATCGTGATGATTTTATGAATGCGGATATGGCGGCGCGGCGCGTGGCGCAAATGCCACCGTATGGTCAATTGATTGCCGTTATAATCGAGGGGCAACGTGAATCAACACTGGCCCAGTTTTGTGCAGACTTATCCGCGCGTGCCCCCGTGTTACACGGTGCAAAAATAATGGGCCCAATCGCCGCCCAGGTATATCAGATTCGAAATTGGTATCGTATGCGCTTTCTGGTTGCGGGTGGGAAAAATGCAAACCTGCAGCCAATTGTGGCAAAATGGATTGCTTCGGTCAAAGTACCTGCAAATATTCGTGTAAAAATAGACGTAAATCCAATCAATTTTATGTAATCAGTCCTATTGGTTATTCCGCATAAAAATCGTATAATTTTTATATCAGATAAGAAGAAGGGGGAATATACCATGGGCGAATTTTTAATTGTTTTTGGAATAATGTTCTTATTGGGTTTAACGCTGGTTGGAATTTTAATGATTCCAATTGCAATCGCAAACGCGCGTGGAATTTGTGGTGGCGAAAAGACAACGATTACAATTTTATCCTGGATGGGGATATTTTTTGGAATAACTTGGATTGTTGCATTGATTTTATCGCTGGTGTGGCGTGGGGAATGCGGTATGCGTGAAACTAATTTAGATAAACTGGAAAAATTATCACGACTTTATAAAAACAAATCCATAACCCGCGAAGAGTATAATGAAATAAAGTCCCGATTATTATCGCGCGAATAAAAAATCCCGCCAAATGGCGGGTTGTTTTTTTTATTCGTGTGCGATTGCGCCAACAGGACAGATGGACGCACATGTACCGCACGAAATGCATTTAGATGGGTCGATTACACATTTGCCATCGCCGCCCACAGATATCGCACCAACCGGGCACATTCCCATACAACTGTGACAGCCAATACATTTATTTGGATCAATTTTATAAGCCATTTTCTATATCCTCTTTTTATAATTATTCACGGTTAAACAAACTTAACAGATATTGGAACATCGCAACGAATGATATATAAAGGTGTAATGCACCCAATACTGCCATTTGATTTTTCTGGGTTTCGTCGCCAATGTATCTGTATGCGTTTTTCAATGTTTGCATATCATATGCTGTAAACAGCGCAAATATCAAAACGCCAATCAAACTAACCACAGCCGAGAATCCAGCGCCCAATGGCACAAACATAGAAATTAATCCAACCAAAATCAAGCCCAACATACCAATAAACAGGAAAATTCCCAAAAATGACAGGTCTTTGATAGTTTTATAGCCAAACATTGCCATACAGGCAAACATCAATGCCGCAATGCCAAATGCCCAAATAATAGATACAGGGTTAATCGACAATGCTGCCCAAATCAACGGTGTCATTGTTACGCCGATTAAAATCGCATACAGTGCCAACAACCACGCAGCTGTGCTTGGTTTCATATGGAAAACGCGTACCTGGGCCCAGATTGACAATGCCAACCCGCCAAAAAGTAAGATATAATACGTTGCCGAAAAGCCGGTAAATGTGGCGTTAAATAAATGTGCAACCGCTCCTGTTGCCAGGGTCAAGAACGCCGCCACCCCCGTTAAAGCAACCGCACCAAACATCAAAGCAAAAATGCGTTTCAGATATCCTTCGATACCTGATGCCTGCTGTGTGCCACGTGATACTCGCTGTGCCGTGGTATCTGTGATTTTTGACTTTTTTGTAACCATCATTTTCTCCTTGTTATTTATGGAATATATAATACAATACGCTTCCATTTTCAAGATTAAAAGGATAAAATTATGAGTGATAGACAATATAATGGTACGGGGCCCTTCTATAGGGCGCATCAGGGTGGTACACAAGGTTTTGGGACATATCCGGTATGTGCGTCATCTATTAGAGAAGACAGCATAGAAGGCTTGAAACGCAAACGTGAAGAGTTGTTGCAAAAACTGGAAAAGGCATCAAAGGCAGCATACAAAGATGAAAAATATATTGCGACTTTGAAAAAAATACTTAAAAATATTGACGACGCTCTTGCCAACGTTGCCGCACAAGATGCAGCCGTGGCCGCAGCCGAAGCCAAAAGAAGAGCTGAATCTAAAATATATACAAAAGCTCGCTAAAATAAAAAAAAGGAGAACGCAAATGGCGGTCACAATTCAACAAATGAACCCGGTTGCGTTTTCTTTTTTCGGACTTGATGTGCGGTGGTACGCATTGGCGTATGTCACCGCTTTTATTATTGGATACTTTCTGTTTAAACGATTGATGCGTCGCCCTAACAGTGGCTTGGATATCCCTGACAAAAAAATGGACGATTTATTAACGGCTATTATCTTGGGTGTTGTGCTGGGGGGGCGTATTGGGTACGTATTGTTTTATAATCTTGGGTATTTTATTTCGCATCCATTGGAAATTTTTGCTGTGTGGCACGGCGGGATGAGTTTTCACGGTGGGTTGATGGGTGTAATCGCCGCCACATTTTGGTTCGGTTGGAAAAATAAAATAAATTCGTGGCGAATCCTTGATTTGATGGCTGTGGTCGCGCCAATTGGGTTGTTCTTTGGTCGTATTGCGAACTTTATAAATATGGAATTAATGGGATACCCAACAGACGCACCATGGGCGGTGGAATTTGTTGATAAAAATGACAATGTTTTAATTCCCGCATCCCACCCCAGTCCCATTTATGAGGCCCTAACAGAAGGCGTATTGCTGTTTGTGTTAATGTATTGTTTGTATCGTTTTACGGGATTGCGTGGTCGACCGGGTGCATTGGCTGGCATAATGGGTATGGGGTATGCAATTGCACGTATATTCTGTGAACAATTTCGTGTCCCCGATGTCCAGGTTGGATTTTTAATGGGGGATTGGCTGACAATGGGTATGGTGTTGTCTTTGTTGATGTTTTTTTGCGGACTTGGAATTTTTATGTTTGCGTTTCGTAAAAAATAATGTACAATACGCCCCGTTGACCGTTAAAATGGGAAACAAAGTTTCGGATGGTTGGCAGAGCGGTCGAATGCGGCGGTCTTGAAAACCGTTGATGGGGCAACCCATCCGGGGGTTCGAATCCCTCACCATCCGCCAGAAAAATAAAGCACCCCATCGGGGTGTTTTGTTTTATTCTAATATCCCAGATATACCACATCTGCACAGATTGGTATATATCGGTTGATTTAATCCATAGGTACGTATAAGTGCATCAGGTGTCTGTCTGCACTGCAGGTCGCGATATATTGTTTTGTCGTTTTTGATTGTCTTTATTAATCCGCTTGGCAATTCAGTTTGACCGATACAAGACGATAAATACACTGTGCATTCATCATTATCACCCAGATTTTCGCATGCCAATATTCGTGCGTATATATTCAATGTTAGATCTGATTTTGTTGCGTCCTTTGTCCATGGGCTTCCACCACCAATGGGGGATGCGGTTGAATAAAAATCGCATGCCAGTTTTCGGCCTGTAATTCCGCAATCAGCAACGGGTCCGTGATATGTGTATCGCCCTGTGCCATTAACGATAATTTTATCTGGTTGTTCGCCCAGTGTCGCAATAATCAGTTCAGTAAGATTCTGGTCTTGTAACATTGGAATTGCAACAATCACAGTTTCTATTTTATTGTCGTTCAGTGTAATCTGTGTTTTGATATCGATGCCCAGATTATGTGACTTTTTTGCATGATTATACAGTTCGTCATTCAGTTTTCGTGCTAAATACAGCTCACGATTTATTTTTCTATTTCCCTGACATGCGTATCCAACAAATACACCTTGGTCACCCCATCCGTTGTCCTGAACACCACGGTTGATATCGACAGATTGTTCGCTAATTAGATTAATGACATTTATCTGTGCTGGGTCGATTGTATATTTGCCCCATATGGCATGATATTGTTCATCGTATCCAATTTCGCTTAATGCCTGTTTGACGTACGTGTCTAGATTGTTTGTGTTAACATTGCCGCTAACTTCGCCAGCCAATACAACAGTGTTGTTTTTTATTAAAACTTCGACCGCGTATTTAACATGTTTGTCTTGTTCCAGCATTCTGTCCAAGATATAAGATGAAATATAGTCGGCTGTTTTATCTGGATGTCCTACAGACACCGCTTCTGCTGTCTTTTGCATGGTTCGCTCCTTTGGTTATATTGCAAAACAGAACCAAAGGCGGATAGGGCATGTCACACACTTGGTGTGTCAGCGCCTGACCAGTAATAACATAATGGAAAAATTGCATAAAAAAACTCCATTTTTAGTCCGTTTTAATAGGCCGGACAAGTCTGGTTAAATCCACCTTGATCAGAAGTGATTTTACTATAACTGTTGCGAAAAATCAAGTGACTATCGCATTTATATATTTCTTTACAATCAGCAGATTTTTGATACAATGTTGCTAGTGGTATAGATTCCACATAATTAAACTTCAACTTTTAATCGGTACGTCGTTACGCAGTCTTGGTATTGCCTAGTTGATCGTGCATGGTCAAAAGATAAACAAAGGAAACCAAAATGTCACATATTATATTTTCAGCATTACGTTTCGCAACAGATGCACACAGTGATCAGTTTCGCAAAGGTACTAATATTCCATACATTGTACATCCTATTGCTGTTATGCAATATTTAATAAAATATAATGCGTCCAGTGATGCAATTGCTGCTGGGATTTTGCACGATACCCTAGAGGACACAAATACATCTGTTACAGATCTGCGTCGAGTTTTTAGTGATCGTGTTACGGATTTGGTTATCGGCGCATCAGAGCCCGACAAAACGCTATCATGGGAGTCGCGTAAACAGCACACTTTAAATACCTTGGCATCTACCCAGGACTTGGAACAATTAATGGTTGTGTGTGCCGACAAGCTTAGTAATCTATCCAGCATCGCCGATGATATAGCAGAGCATGGTGAAAAAGTTTGGGCTCGGTTTAAACGTGGCTATGAAATGCAAAAGTGGTATTATTGCAGTATTGCGGAAATTTTTACTGATCATATTCATAAATCCGATATTTTTGTTGAGTATATAAAGCTTGTAAATAAAGTGTTTGCAAAATAAACAATAGCTTGACGGAATGATTTTTTGTATGTATATTTAACAGGGTTAAAAGGAATAAGTTGATGAATGATATAGTATTAGAGTTTAAATTGTCTGAGCTTAATGACTCTATGACAGCGGAATTGGACGATCTTTTGGTGGTAGAAAAATTAGAGTCCCCACGCAAAATGCAAGTCAAGGGTGGGGGGCATGCTGGCATGATGGGTATGATTGTGGTGGTCAAGGAGCCACCTCGTGTTAATGTAAAGATAGAAGTTTATCCAAATGAAACCGAAGAACCGCACTTCAAAGTTACTTATCAAAATGTAACATGCCGATTTAAAATATCGGATTGCACTCCGATGAAGGCTGAAGCAAAAAATGGCATACCTGTTCAGATAAAAAAAATTATGAAGCCAATAAAAACAATATGGAAAAATAACAAAAACGATATTATTCAGGCTTGGGTTGAAACTCGTCCGTCATTACAAAATCATGGACATCAACAGGTCAGATAAAAACACCGCCCATTCGGGCGATTTTTGTTTTATAAACAGTCAAAGCAAGCTCGAACTGTGAAAATCCTTAGAAATCCAAAGAAAAACCGCCCTTTATATGGACGGTGTAAAATGTGGCTCGGGCAACTGGACTCGAACCAGTGACATACGGATTAACAGTCAAAAGGCGGCAGTTGTTGCAAAAATGCTGTGAGCCAATGTGAGTAAGGGATTGCGAGTTTTTGCAAAAATCGCTTTTGGGGTGCTTGGTGTAAGGTTATGTATTTTTATAAAAAAATATTTTGAAGCTCAAAATGCAAGCGGTTAAAAGTTGTAAAAAAACATTTTTTTCAAAAATTAAAAATTTATAAAAAGCTAGAAATTTGCATGTTACAAAGCCTCGCTGTACCCCTACCATAGAAATCAGTGTAGATTTCTATAAAATGCTTGTAAAAGGGTATGAAAATATTACCATAAACCGTATGAAATAAGGCAGAAAAAATGACAGAACAATTGGAAAAAAGAAAAGCAGTTTTTATCAAGAAAGGATGGTATAGAAAATTATATACATAATTTATTTTGTAATGCGATGAATTTTGGTGCCACAAGATTGAAAAAGATGTGTGACAGTTTAGATAATAGTATCGAGTTATAAACTAAGGGTTATAATCTTGTAAATAAAGTGTCTATTTCTTTATTGTCATAATCATCCAATATCAAAAGTGTAAAATTTTTATCATTCACATTTAAATTCATCTCTGTATAACCGACATTCGGAAACCAAGAACCTGGATTTACATATCTGCCATTCAAATCTGTTGTGTTGGTTGCCGCAAAAGATGTGGCGGGAACCTCTAGTGGTTTTGCTCCTGGATGTCTGGCGGCAAAATATTTTTTTGTTCTCAAAGCGTTGTCACTCGATCTGGCCCAGTCAATAAAACCATCAATGCTGTAAATAAATATAACACGTTCGGGTGTTTGTTCTATGTATTTTAAAATAGTTGCCGTTAAAGATGTGGCGTATCTTGATGATAGTAGTTGAAATAATTCTAGTGTTATGGGTTTGCCTTTTATTTGTTTGCGAAAGTCGTCAAGAGGCATTAAAAGGTAAGATGCAAAACTATTAGCCTCACTTTCGTATTTGTTCGCTGTGCTACCCCATGTACGCAACGCGTCTTCATCGCATCTTATCCCGTTTTTTAATGCGTGCCGATGTAATAAATAATGCCCAAATTCATGTGCGATAGTAAAATTTATACGTCCTGGTGAATTTGATGAGTTGTAAACAATGTGCCAACCGTTAACATTGGTTAGCATACCTTCTAAGTTATCAAAATCATCACCTATAATATCAATTAGTGGCTCATCAGGAAATTTTGCCTTTGAATATTCTATAGCCACACTTTTTATATCTATTGGGAATCGTTCTTCACTTGTTCTATATACTGCATTTAGTAAATTAGATATATCTATTGCATATTTTTTTGGCGTCATGAATTTTTTTTCCATGCTTTAATAATATCGTCGATCTTTTGCTGATCTTCATCACTCAATTTTTTATAATTTCTGTATAATATGTCTTTTTTTAACGATTCGTTATCAGGTTCGTCTTCATTCAGCAAAGCCTCAACTGTCGTGTCTAAAACATCGGCAATCAGTGCGATACTTTTTGCAGATGGTTGTGAAATTCTGTCGTTTTCTATACTCCATATGTAACTTTTTTGGCTGCCGATTTGCAATGCAAGTTCTTCCAAAGTCAGTCGTTTTTGTGTGCGCAACCGTTTGATTCTAGCACCTAGCGTTATTTTCATGTGGTTCTCCTGTAAGTTCATTATACTATATTTTTTGTGTGCATACAAAGAAATAATGCAGGTTCATTATGATGAACTTTTTGTGTGCTTCTGCTTGACTTTTTTTGTTTTTTGATGTATACTAGGTTTGACATTTATGGGTGATGCCGATAAGTGTAAAAAAACCCCAAAAAATCCCGTGAAGATTCTAGGGGTACAATCAGAAAAACTTATGTGTCTGATGTTTGAAGCAACTTCAGTATATCAAAATTTTGGCAAACAATCAAGCCAAAAGCGTTTTTCTGATTATGTGTGGACTCAACCCACGTAAAATAATGAGGTAAAGGAGACGCAAATGGCGAAACAAATTCATGTTGTTAGGCAAGAACCTGGTCACTGGGCCGGAAAATTGCCAGGTGGAACAAAACCCGTTTTTGCAAACGTTGCTACCCAAAGAGAAGCCATACAGCGAGCAAATCATTTTGCTTTGTTGCATGGTGGAACCGAAGTCGTTATTCACGGTACCAACGGGCGAATTCGTGAATCTAACACCATAGGCAAACGCGATCCGTTCCCACCAAGAGGTTAACAGGTTTGTCCAACGGGTGGTTCCGGACATCCGTTTGAGTTTGTGATATTAACAGAAGATTATAAAATAAAGAGATAAAAATGGCTGAAGTAAAATTATATTGGAAACAGTGTGACCCAAAAACAGATTTTGAACCCGTCCCAGGGGATGCTGGGGTTTACATCATATCCACAAAACAACAGGTTGACAATAAATACGAGGTTAAATACGTTGGGCAAGCATCGGACCTAAAAGAACGAGCTCAACAGCATTGGTCAAAAAATGAACAAAATACCGAACTAAAAAATCATATTGCAAATGGATACGCGATGAAATTTAGTTACGCAGAACTACCATCTCAATATGAACGTGATGGGGTGGAATTGTTTTTGTTCAAATATTTTAATCCGGTATACAACAAATGTACACCACCGGCAAAAACATCGTTGACGTGTAATTTGCCAGAAGTGCGAAAACGCAAATAATATAAAATGGATGACTTTAAGTCATCCGTTTTATTTCAATAATTCCTCCAACACACCTTTTTGCACCATGTCGATGTTCAGGATGTAGTCTGTTGTGTCGAAAGTGTCACGTAATGGGCGTTTAGTTGTCTGCCAGCCATAACCGTCAGTAATCCAAATGAACTGGTGGCCGTCATTGGTCCATTGATGATAGATATCTGCATATTCGCCAGCCGTCGATTTCAATTTAGAACCACCACCACCATAGAAATTCGTTTCAATCAAATACAGTTTATGTGGTGTGTTGATTGCAAAGTCGATACGTTTGGATGATTTGTTAACCGTAATCTTCTTGCCCCATTGCTTGTAAATCTTATCAGCGGTCGCCTGTGCGATGTATTCATATCCATTGCGCTGGCAAATATCTTTGATAAAGAATTCCGCCAGGTTTTCCATTGATGTGCCACTGCGGTTTTTACGTCCGTTGGAATCCAGACCGACTTCAACACCAATAAAGTAATCCGGGATAGATTTAATAGTGCGGTCGGACAACAGGTCCAAGAAACCGCTTTCTTTCATAAACATTGCGCCATCTGCCGGCGACATTGGTTTGCTGAAGTCAAAACGGGTCAAATCAAATTTACGCATATCTGTCAGCAGGCAGATATTTTTATCTCTACAGGCCAGTAATGCCGGAACAATTTTAATCGCGTCTGGATACTGTGCTAGTAATTCACGTGCAGCCTTCTCAATATCTGCTTCGCCAATCAGGGTATTTAACAGATTCAAAGAAACCTTTACACTTTTATAATTCTTCAGAACTTTTTGCCAGTTTACAAAGTAATCCCACGACTTGATGGTTTCTTTCAGGTTGCCGACCAAGTAGTCAAAAACCTCGTTATCGTTTTTGCAACCCAACAGCTTATTAAATATCTGACTGTATTTCATTTTTTAATCCTTCTTTTCAGATGCATCATATAATCTTTTTTCAGCCAATTCAACAAATTGTGATTCCTTGTCTATGCCAACAAAGCGGCGGCCATGTTTTAGTGCGGCGACACCGGTTGTGCCACTGCCCATAAACGGGTCCAGAATCAAATCGCCAGGATTGGTTGATGCCAAGACTATGCGTTCTAATAATTCCAATGGCTTTTGTGTTGGGTGTTTCCCGTGTATCTTTTCGGCCTTGGTCGGTGTGCCAATCGCCCAAACACTACGCATTTGACACCCCGGTTTTTTAATAAAGTCTTTTGGGAAATCTCCGTTCTTCATCGCTTCATAGTTGAAAGTATGCTTAGATTTCTTGTTTTTTCTGGCCCACAGCAATGTTTCGTGGCTGGCTGTAAAATACCGGCAAGACATATTAGGACTGGCATTTGGCTTAAACCAAGTAATGTCGTTCAAAACATGAAACCCCAACAGTTGCATCGCATAGCCGCATGAATAAATACTATGATATGTACCGCTGACCCACAATGTTCCATTTGGCTTTAAGACACGATGACAGGCACACAGCCACTTTTTATGAAACTCGAAATCTTCACTAAGGCCGTGCGATTTATCCCAATCGCCTTTGT
>JAZLDI010000011.1:0-3527 GCA_045614665.1 Candidatus Enterousia sp. | reverse complement strand
GGTCCCAAGAACATAAAACTGCCCGATGGGCGACGTGGGTCAGACAATCCCGCACGAGAACGACGTATCGCACGTGCAACAACACCCAGTGCGTGATCTTGGCCCACAACACGTTTACGCAGTTCATCTTCGATATTCAATAACTTAGATTGTTCTTCGATACTAAGTCTGTCGGCCGGTACACCGGTCCATTTACTGACCACAGCGGCGATATGTTCCGGCAATACGGTTTTATATTCTTTTGCATCGGCATTCATTTTTGCAATTTGTTCTTCCAATTCCGGAATTTTTCCATATTGCAGGGCCGATGCCTTTTCATAGTCACCATTACGCATTGCGGTTGCAACCTCGGCCTTGGCCGCATCCAATGCCGCCATAGCATCAGACAGACCACGCATTTTTTGCTGATCTGCGCGCCAGGTGGCGGTTTGCGCCGCCGATTCGTTTTCCAGTTCCGCAATCAGTTTTTCCAAGTCTTTCAGACGTTTTTTCGATTCGTCGTCTTTTTCTTTTTTCAATGCCTGTTGTTCGATTTTCAGTTGCATAAGATGTCTGTCCACTTCGTCCAGGCGTTCTGGCTTTGATGCAATTTCGATTCGCACACGTGCGGCCGCTTCGTCGATTAAGTCTATTGCCTTGTCCGGCAAGAAACGATCTGTGATATACCGATTCGATAATTTTACCGCCGACACCAGTGCACTGTCCGCGATTCGCACACCGTGATGCCCCTCGTACTTTTCTTTTAAACCGCGCAGAATTGAAATCGTATCATCGACGGTTGGTTCATCAACATAGACCGGCTGAAAACGACGTGCCAATGCGGGGTCTTTTTCAATATATTGGCGATATTCATCCAACGTTGTCGCCCCCAGGCAATGCAATTCACCACGCGCCAACATTGGCTTCAACAGGTTTCCGGCATCCATACTGCCTTCGCCCTTGCCGGCACCAACCAATGTGTGCAATTCATCAATAAACAGAATAATTTCACCATTGGAATCTTTGACGGCTTTTAGAATTGCTTTCAGGCGTCCTTCGAATTGACCGCGATACATTGCACCCGCCATCAACGCCCCCATATCCAGGGACAATAATTTCTTTTTCAATAAATTTTCCGGCACGTCCCCCGAAATAATACGTGTAGCCAGCCCCTCTATAATCGCGGTTTTACCAACACCTGGATTACCGATTAAGACCGGATTATTTTTCGTACGACGTGTCAAAACCTGAACCGTGCGACGAATTTCGTCTTCACGTCCGATAACGGGGTCTAACTTTCCATCCGCCGCCAACTTGGTAAAGTCCGTTGTATAACGTTCAATCGCCTGGGCGGGTGTTTCTTGCATTTCATCTGGATTCATTTTGCATCCTTTTATTTTTTTCTTTTGCGGTATATATAGTGCCAAAAATCCGCCTTTCAAGACACAGGAACGAATCCCCCCACCACACTTGCACCCCACGTAAAAATATACTATGCTGATAATACATGGGGGTGCATATGTATAAATTCTCGGATTCTGATATCAAACAAATTCAATCACACGGATTAACAATTGACGGTGTCGCACAGCAAATAGCAAACTTTCAAACGGGTTTTCCATATTCTGATATTGTATCCGCATGCGTAACAAACAATGGCGCATTTAATTATGACGCCCAAATGAATAAATACATTGATTTATATGATTCAAAATGTGACGAATATAATATTGTAAAATTTGTCCCTGCATCGGGTGCCGCAACACGTATGTTCAAAGATTTGTTTGAGTTTTTATCATCCGGCGAAATGAACAAGACAACCAAAAACGTCTTGGATAACATTGAACAATTTGCGTTCTGGGACGATTTAAAAGGCATATTGCCCGACAAAGCCACCGATATTGATAAAATTAAATACCTGGTTACTGAAATCGGCTTAAACTATGGCAACCTGCCAAAGGGGTTGTTACAGTTTCATAAATATGATATCGAATCGCGTACCGCAATTGCCGAGCATTTAATCGAAGGTGCCCTGTACGCATGCACAAACAACACCGTCCGAATTCACTTTACCGTATCACCCGAACATATGGACGGATTTCAAGATTTATTAAATAAAATCGTACCGATATATGAACAAAAATTTAGGGTGACATACGATATCTCTATGTCTGTTCAGAAACAGCGAACCGACACAATCGCTGTAAACATGGACAATACCCCATTCAGAAACGACGATAGTACACTGTTATTTAGGCCGGCAGGTCACGGGGCGTTAATCGAAAATCTGAACGATATTGACGGCGATATCATATTTATCAAAAATATCGATAACGTATGCACCGACCGTATGCGTGATGACACGACCCGCTATAAAAAATTAATTGGCGGAATCTTGATTGAAACCCAAAATAAAATCTTTGAATATCTGCACGCATTAGATAACAGTTCGGCAAACATTGATGAAATATCCAACTTTATCAAAAATACATTGTATATAACATTGCCAGAAAATCCAACAACAGATACACTGCGCGCGATATTAAACCGCCCAATTCGCATATGTGGTATTATCAAGAACACCGGTGCACCGGGCGGTGGCCCATTCTTGGTACGCGACGCCGACAACATCATCAGCCCACAAATTGTTGAACCCGGTCAGATTGCACCGGATAAAATATCCGTTCTGCACGATGGGGAATTTTTCAGTCCGACCGATATCGCATGTGGGATACGTGATTATATGGGGAATAAGTTTAATTTGCTGGATTACGTTGACCCAACCGCCGGATTTATCAGCACCAAATCCAAGAATGGCCGTGAATTACGCGCAATGGAACGCCCAGGGCTATGGAACGGGGCAATGGCTAAATGGAATACAATATTTGTGATAACACCAGTGACCACATTTACCCCGGCCAAGACAATTATTGATTTAATAACAACCGATCATTTAGCAAAATAAGAAAAAAGTGAAAACAATGCTTGACTTTTCCCTATTTTTGTTATAAATTTAGGCACGCTATTAATCAAAGGTAAAGTATTATGCCACGTATATGTAAAGTTACAGGTAAGAAAACAGAAGTTGGGATGAACGTTTCCCACTCTGAACGTCATACAAAACGTACATTCTTGCCAAATCTGCAAAAATTAAAGTTCCACAGTGAAATTCTGGGTCGTGATTTTTCATTGCGTATTTCGACCGCTGGTCTGCGCACATTGACAAAACACGGCGGTTTGGACGGTTATGTAATGTCTAAACCAGTATCCCGTTTGACCGAAGAAATGGCCGCAATCAAGAAAGCCATTGAAAAGAAAATCGGCAAAGCGGAAAAACCAGCCAAGAAACCTGCACACAAAGCGAATCGCAGTGCACGTTTGGTAAAAAAAGTTGAAGCAAAAAAAGCCGCGTAAATATTGCGACTTTTGATGCCACGGCCCCGTGGCGGAATTGGTAGACGCGCTTGACTCAAAATCAAGTTCAGCAATGAGTGTCGGTTCGAGTCCGACCAGGGCCACCAGATAAATGAAAAACGTCCCCCCGTGGG
>JAZLDI010000010.1:0-44136 GCA_045614665.1 Candidatus Enterousia sp. | reverse complement strand
CATCAACAAAGACAAAGAATTACGTGGACCTGTTTCGGAAATATACACAAATACTTTGTTCGAAGATTTCACTTCTGGCTCTGTCCCCAACAGGGCGATTGTATAATTACCTGGCTTCCACTGGTTTGATGGCGAATAAACAAATTCACCACGATAATCGGTACGTTCTGTTGCAACAACCTTGCCATTTACCATAATTGAAATATTTTGATGTGGCAACCAACGACCTGCAATAACAATGTTGCCATTTTTTTCAATCCGAACTATGTCAAAAGATGGCGCTGTTGATGTATCAACAGATTTAACAACCGGCTCTGGAATGCTAGGAACAATTAACACGCGTTGTGGGGTCGGCGTTCTGATAAAGGCAACCCAAATCGCGATAAAAATTACCGTCAACGCACACAGAATAGGGAACCAATAGGCTTTAATGGCGTTACGGCGTTCGCAAACCTGTGAGGCAGCCACTTTCTCGGCGGCTTGATTTTCTGGTTTTTTACATGCAAATTTATCAATTTTCTTCAGAAAGCCACGAGTAAAAGTACGACGGTTCTTCAACCAGGCATTTTGTTTTGCAATCGCATCATCAATCATAGAATCCGTAGACTGTGTTTTCTTAGTGTTTTTTTTGTTTTTTGACATTATTGGGCCCCTATAATTTAATTCTAGACAAAATGTAGCAAATTATATTTCTTTGTCAACTTATTTGTGATATAATTTACCAAAGAATTCAAGGGGAAAAGATATGAAACGGAAAAAGATTGGAATAATGACAACGGGGGGGGATTGCAGTGGCCTAAACACCGTTATTCATCGTGTTATTCGTGGCGCATCAATACGTGGATGGCGAGTTATTGGAATCTTGGACGGTACAGACGGCCTTTGTGGCACACCACGTACAATTGAACTAACTGAAGGAGTCTTGCCAATTGAAAACGCCAGACTCTCGGGCAGTTTTTTACACAACGGTCACGCTGGTGCTTTAAACTTTGAAACCGCAATTGAACGGAACAAAGTTGCCCAGTTTAACAAGCAACTGCGTAAATCTTTGGCGGAATTAAAACTGGATGCATTAATATTGGTTGGTGGCAATGGCAGCACTTCATTAGCCTGGGCAAATCGCGAGATTTACCAAGATGTTCAATTTATATGCATCCCAAAAACAATAGACATGGATATGCCATTGACAGAACGCACAATCGGATTTGATACCGCCGTGCAACAGCTGACATCATTCTGCGATCAATTAATGCTTACCGCACGCAGTCATCATCGCTGGTTTGTGGTACAATCGATGGGCCGCGAATGTGGCAATTTAGCACTAAATACCGGTGTTGCGGTTGGGGCATCAGCAATATTAATTCCTGAAATCAAATTCAATGTGGATGATTTGGTTGCGCACATAAAATCCACCCCAACTGACTATGGCATCATTATGGTATCAGAGGGGATAACCCTGCGTGGGCACTCTGGGAAGCCTGCGGATATGATATCCAGAAAATTAACCGCAGCAGGCATTGTAAACCGCACCGCGTTCCCAGAACATACCCAGCGTGCAGGGGATACAATTGCCACCGACCGCATACTGGCAACCCGTTTTGCAGATTGTGCATTGAACGCAATTGAAAATGGCGAAACCTATGTTATGACGACACTTGAATGTGGCGATGTAAAAACGGTATCCTTGGCGGATTTTGTTGCCGCCGGCGACGGTACGCGCGACCCAAAAATACCGGGGTTGTGCACTGCAAACGCATACGTAGAGCCCGACAACCCACTACTATCCGTCGCCCAAGATATGGGAATATATATCGGAAATTATAAATAACATAACAAAAACAAACCCCGCCATTTCGGCGGGGTTATTCCTAGCGCTTTAATATGTATCGTTTCAGAGATATTGGATTGCCCGCCTGCACAATCGTAGACGTCGTGCCGGTCTCTGCAATTATCTGGGGTTGTTTTTCCAATATACAGGCTTTGTATTCCGTTGGCGATTCACGAACCCAACACGGCGCCCCATCAAAATCCTTTACCATATCTGTTTTTGTTGCTTGGGCCAACGGCGTTGTTGAAATAGCCCCGTTTGCGGATACAGATACCTTGACCGTCTTGTCGGTAAATATACACTGACCATTTACATCGGATAATGTCGCACGCTGTGTATCAGTGTCCGCGCATTCAATACATGTATTATCCTTGGCTGGGGCGTCTTTAAAGCCATAAGCATCTTTGGCACAGCGGTATTGTAAACAACCATTTTTTACAACGGTTTTATACGCACTGCCTGAAAAACGTGACGCGTCCCATCCAGAACAGTTTTTTATTCCATCACAAACATATTGATTGATGGCGACACAATCTGTATTGCTGGAATTTGGCTTGTACCCATCCTTGCACAACAGATGCTTTGTGCCAACTGGCGCAATAATAATCTTGCAATCTCCATCGGCTTTAAGACTGCCACACCAAGCATTTACAATCAACGGTTGGGCAAATGCACCGTGTCCAGATGACAACCATCCAACAATCCCCAAAACATTATCGTGTTCTTGATTATAAGTACTTGGGTTTTCATTAAATCTTTTGCCGTTACAATCATAATACGCACTGGAAAACATTGCGACTTTGTCCTCTGCATTGGACGTAGAGCAAGTTAAATTATAGCCTTTCCAGAAACCTTGTTCCTTACACGCATTTGCCTTGTCTGTATATGAACTTTCCTTCAACAATGTTGTATCACACGTTGTTGCATCGGAAACCTTGGTATTACATTTTTCCCCGGTATACCCACTTTTACAAAGCCACACACAGTCCCCCGACGACATCCCTGTCGCCCAATGATATAGTGTCCAAGGGCGTTCAGCCTTGGTATTGCGCTTTGAATTAACATACGTTGGACAGAACAGGGCACCATTGGCGTTAATTTCCTGGGCGATCATTGCATTCTTGCCATTGGAATTAGTGTCACAATTACTTAAACACCCATTGGACGTGGTAAAATTGGGGGTTGGACATTTTGACATATATGCCCCCCACGATGAACGCAAACCACTGGCATCATATCCAGCATTCGCGCCCGACGCAACCAAAGTCATCCCACCAATAAATAAAAACGAAGCCAATTTCATTTTGTTTACCCTATGTTAATTTGACGTACTGTCCCAATAGCAGATGCCTTGATCCCAATAGCCATCCAGCATTGTTTCGCATTGATACTTGTACCAATCATCGGTAAATGTGCATATGTCACGCGTTTCGTCATATTTTGCCCAACCCTGCGAACCGGTTATCTCATCCTGGTTTGAACAGGCATAGCGAACACTGTTTTCAATGCAAACACCGTGCGTTGAATATTCCGCCATTGCCGTGGCATTTCCGGTACTAAGTCCGAAAACATCATTATAAAACTTAGCTTCATATTTCTGGACACCGGTTATCGCCGTTTGATCTTCAAGCCAAATTCCAGAAACCTCTTCACACTTGTCACGCAACTGCGACGCAAGTTCATACTCAACATTATTAATCAATTGATCGATTGTGTTTTGCACCGTTGTATCTGTAAATTTGGCGTTTCCGTCCTCGTCCTTTTCTGTGGTATATTTGTTACCATTTATATCAACACAATACAGCCCAGCCCGATCCGTAATCTGCTTTTTCAAATTGGCTTCGCTCAAACGTGCGCAACCAAATGGATACTTGCCTTTGCCATCGGTCGGTGTGCACAATTCCGTCACAAAATTATTCAGCGCGGTATCACAGCCCTCTGCCACACGAACAGTATCAACCGTATCAACATACATCAACAGGGCATCCAACCCACAACGATTACCATTGTTCCCAGCGGTCAATTTGCCATTACCATCAAACTGACAACCATCTGTATCGCCATATAATGATGCACAGGCAACAACTTTTTCCTGGCACATAGAACGTGCGGCATATGCACTGATTGCACCGGCGGCCTCGGCCGTGGTATCGTCAAAACTTTTTAATGAATTTGATTGCTTGTCATAACACTCACGCATTGTATCCACACACGTTCCCTTAACCTCCTCAATTTTCTCATCTTGGGCCTGGGAAATTTCAATTAATGCGGCACGTTTAAATTCTGTCCAAACCAAATCAGAAATATCACGACAAGAATCCAACGCCGTTGTCGCAAACATTTTGCGTGAATCCAAGAATTCGCTAAAGTTTTCATTCTGCCCCAGCACATCCATATCACCCGATGCCCCATCCAGTTTAATTAAATCCGCTAATTCAAACAGACGCTGGGTATAAATCGGCTCGCCTGTGGATTGGTTAATATATGCACCACTGTAATCCAGACAGCGTTTATAATTTGGTCCGCACGCCGTTTCCGCCAACATCGCAGAACGCACCTTGTCCAAACATTCGTTTACATCCTGAGAATTGTGTGCGCGATATTCTTCCAAGCGGGCCTCACGCAAGATTTTTTCAGCCTGACGCACAGTATTTTGAACCTGTTGACGTTTGGAATCGATACTTTTTTCATATGCATTACAATCCTGGCTTATCATAATGCCATATGCGCTTTTCGCCATATTTGCAACCGCCGAACTTTGGCAAGATTCCGCCACCATTTCAGAACATTGTTTATGAACGTGATTAAATAGTTCCTCGCCCTCTAATGTGGTTAAATCAACACCACTGCCACCACCAAATATAGATGAAGCCGACGATGTACCACCCCAAATGTCGCCAATATCCGCTGAAAAATCCAACGACATATCACTTAAAGACATAGATGAAGATGATGACGCGCTTGCTTTTTTCTTGCCAGAAATTAAATCACCAATTTCTGCCAACAACTTGGCTGCACCACTGGTGTCGTTTTTAATTGCAGCCTCGCCAATCGTGGCAGAATACATTGCGTCAACCTCTGCCGCGGTTTTATCCACAGCATTCAGATTGTTATCTTCGAACTGTTGCAACAGAATCTTTGCCTGGTCCAGGGCATCCTCGGTATCACGAAAGCCTGTAAAACGATCACTACAAAAACATCTGCGATACGTATCATTTGCCTTGGCACAAAACTGATCCATACAGGTGGCATATGATTCCCGACACTGAGCATAACCACCGCCAATCTTGGACACATCATCAAATACCGCCGTTGCGCGTGACGATGCCGCACGCGAGACACCCGCGCGCGAAACATTTGCTGCGCCACGTGCCGGCACAGCCGCCGAACGGGCCGCACGTGCACCAACCGCACTACGCGAAATGGTCGCCGCATTACGCGCATTGCGGGACGCTGTAACCGTCGCCACACGACCCACAGATGGCGTTGTCGCCGAACGTGTCACCACACCCGACGTACGCGCTGCCGCTGAACGTGACAACACGGTCGCACCACGTTTAACATCGCGCCCCACCATACGTGCCGGGGCAATATTGCCCGCCGTCGCCGATCGCGAATTTTGTGGACCAATTGCATCAGCCGAATGCGTCGCCAAAAACGCCGCCATCAGCGCAGAAAACCGGAAAATTTTATTCATAGGACTCTTCACTTTCACTTCTCTCTTGAATACATTTTACCATTTTTTAGACATTTGAATCAACACCTTATTTATCAAGGTCACTGATTTTTATAACCCCCATATTTACCCCCCAGAACATAGCATAGGCCTCATAAGCGGCATCAAACAGTTCATACGCCTTAGGACTGTCTGAAAGTACGCACATTCCATCCTCCATTAACATAACGGATTTGCCCAACAAACCCAATAAGATGTCATATTTTACATCGTCATCAACCACACGTTTCATCAGTTTTTTACGAACATCTGCAACCATTTGGGCAATCTGACTGTCACCAGCAATGTTTTCAATCGCAATCAGATTCATTAAGCCTATTGTTAAATCTTGATCACTGGACAAGTCACGCGGATTAACCTTTTTGGCATTGTCGGCCTGGACAATCATATCTTTTACGGATTTTTTCATATTTTATCCCCCTTGACATACCTTGGTTACACCGCGCATATGCGCCGACCGTGCACGTGGATTGTTTTCCAATTCTGATTTATCGGGCAGAGCAGTTTTTATCGCCACAAACGGAGCCGTTGCCACAACTGGCATCCGTGGGTCGCCAGGCGCGGTTGTCCATTCACGGAATGTGTTTTTGACAATTCTGTCCTCTATAGAATGAAATGTAACACAGATACATTTTCCATCGCACTTTAAGCGTTCCGGCACCGCTGCCAATGCTCGTTTAATTTCACCCATTTCATCATTGACTGCAATGCGCAGAGCCTGGAATATCGGCGCTACATCTTTTGGATTGTGTATCAGGTCACGCAATTGAAATGTTGTTTTGGGCGACGCATTCTTGATTGTGCGGGCAATATTTGTCGCATTACGAACATCACCATAATCGCGCAAAATTATCGCCAATTCATTAACAGATACATTTTCAATTAACTTTGCTGCAGGCACTAAATTCTGTGTATCCATCCGCATATCCAGGGGCGCATCCATACGAAACGAAAAACCGCGTTCACCGTTATCAATCTGCATTGATGAGATACCCAAGTCAAATACAATCGCATCAAATGTATCATCCATTTCCGCCAAAGATGAAAATGCGCGCGGAATAAAATTAAAGCGATTACCATATTCGGCACCAATTGCATCCGCATCCACCAAAACGTTTGGATCGCGATCAAATGCGGTAACATACGCACCACGCGATAAAAATGCTCGCGTATATCCACCTGCACCAAACGTACAATCTACAATACGTTTTCCCCGAATGTCCCCCAGGGCATTTAACACCGAATCTAATAACACTGGAATGTGTTTCATTGTTATTCCACCTCTACCTTGACCCCCAGGGCCGCAATATCTGTCGCCGTTGTTGCACCTAATTCAACCCCACCGGGTAACATCATTGTTGCAACCTTGTCCGCACCATGCAGATTTAACTCCACCCGTGTATGACCCGGCGCCAACGCAACAAGCGCCTTTTTTACATCCCCCAACGCCGACGCATCCCAAATATCCAGGCTTATTTTTCTGGCAATTTTCGCCACCCATTGTGACAACGGAATAATGGAGTCTACAAATATAGACACCCGGTCATCACGCGCTGATGTCTTGCCAGACAAAACAACCACGGTTTCTGTACTTAAAATCTGGGCAAATTCTATGGCCGAATCCCCGAATGCCACGGCATCGATATTGCCATAACTGTCCGACGCATTTATTGTTATCATTTCTTTGCCGGTCTTGGTACGACGTCGCCCAAAAGAATTTACCGTCGCCGCAATTTGCACAGATTTTCTGTCGCCCAACGCTTCCAGTGTCGCACTGGTCGCCAGGCCCGAACGTGCAATTAAGCCCTTGTACTGGTCCAATGGATGTGCTGATATATAAAATCCCAATGCCGATAATTCGTTTTCAAGTTTCTGGTTAAATGTCCACGGTGTCGTCTTGGGCAAATTTTTATGCAATCTGTCTTCGGCAACATCATCCTCGATTGTGTTGGCGAATAAAGATAATGAATTTGCGCTTTCCTTGGACTTTGCCGCATACAATAAAATCGCATCTGCATTCATATATATCGCCGCACGATTTGGCTCTAACGAATCCAGCACGCCAACCTTGGCAAATGCTTCCAATATACGTTTATTCATAATATGCGCGCAACGTTTTGCAAAGTCTGTCAGGTTCTTAAACTTTCCATTTGCATTACGTTCGGCAACAATCAAATCTGTCGCAGCGGTACCAACGCCTTTTATAGCCGCCAAACCGTAAATAATCTTGCCATCACGCACCGTGAACAAAGATTCACTTTGGTTAATATCCGGTGGCACAATTTGAATATTAAAGTTAGTTTTTGCGTCATCCACAAATATCGCCAATTGATCTGTATCATTCAAGTTACTAGACATAGACGCCGCCAAAAATTCAGGCGTATAATTTGCTTTTAAATACGCGCACTGATTGGCAACGATTGAATACGCAATCGCGTGCGATTTATTAAATGCATATTTTGCAAATTCTTTGAACTTTTCCCATAAATCTTTTGCCGTTGCGCGATCCAGGGTTCCTTCTTTCTCACACCCCTCATAGAACTTGCCTTCTAATTCATTCAGCATTTCTATTAACTTTTTACCCATCGCCTTGCGCACGTTATCAGATTGACCACGTGTAAAGCCCGCCAACGCACGCGTTAATTGCATAACCTGTTCCTGGTATACAATAATACCATACGTTTCTTTCAGAATAGGTTCTGCCTTGGGATGAACGTATTCAATCGCTTCTTCGCCGTGCATACGCGCAATAAATTGTGGAATAAACGCGATTGGTCCTGGACGGTTCAATGCATTTAATGCAGAAATTTCCAAGAAACTGGTTGGGTGCATCTTGCGCAACGTCTGTTGAACAAATGGGGCATCAAATTGGAATATCCCCTCGGTCAGGCCCTGTTGCCATAATTTCATTGTCTTTGGATCATCTGTTGGAATTTGGTCCAGGTCAATATTTATGCCGCGTGTTTGTTGAATCAAACGTGTTGCGTACTTTAACACAACCAATGTTTCCAGCCCCAGAAAGTCAAACTTAATCAATCCAGATTTTTCCAAATACTTTCCATCATATTGACACGATGGCAAGGGGTTCGCCGGATCACGATAAACCGGCGCAATTTTTGTTGTAGGTCTGTCCCCAATAACAACGCCACACGCATGTTGTCCCAGGTTGCGCAAAGACCCTTCTAATTCTTCTGCAACGGTCACAACCTTGTTCATATCTTCGTCTTGATTCAAGATGTCTTGAATTTCGGTTGAAACACTAACCGCATCTTTTAGAGTCTTAGCATCCTGGGGAATAAGTTTTGATAATCTATCGGACTTGGAATAGGGCAAACCATACACACGCCCAATATCACGAATTGCACCGCGTGCCTGTAATGAACCAAACGTAATAATTCGACACACGGAATCATGCCCATATTTGTCACACACATATGCCAAAACGCGTTCAATACCCGTTGGTTCAAAATCAACGTCAAAGTCCGGCATTGAAATACGGTCCGGATTCAGGAAACGCTCAAACAGCAATCCATATTTCAATGGATCAACATTGGTAATACCCAACGCCCACGCCACAATCGAGCCCGCACCCGAACCGCGCCCTGGTCCGGTTAAAACATCATTATTTCTACACCAATCGATATAGTCCGCAACAATCAGGAAATACCCCGGAAATCCCATCCCAATAATAACGCCCAATTCAAATTCGGCTTGTTCATAATATGGCGCAGTGTCCGTGATTTTATGTTGTTCCAAGCGACGTTTTAAGCCACTCATCGTGTTGTCGCGCAACATTTGACATTCTGTTTCAAGATCGTCCCCAAAGCGGGGCAACAATGGTTTTTCGTGAACATTAACCATAAAACCACAACGTTGCGCAATTTTGTATGTGTTTTCGCACGCCTCGGGCAGGTCAGAAAAAATTTCCCACATCTGTTCGGTTGATTTAAAATATTGTTCTGATGATTTACGTGGACGTTCTGGATCAATAACCTTTGTCTGACCCAAAACACACCCCAACGCATCCGCCGGCTCGTAATCAGAATCGGACGCAAAACACACATCATTTGTCGCAACGATTGGAATATTTAACTCACGCGCGATTTCCAGGAACATTGGTTCTGTTTTTATCTCGTCCGGTAATCCATGGCGTTGAATCTCGATATAAAATCTGTTACCAAAAAAGTCCAACAATTGGCGTGCTTGAACTTTTGCCTGGGCATCTTGGTTATTTAATATTGCCATGCCTATCGGCCCCAGATGAGCCCCAGACAAACAGATTAATCCATCACTGTGGCTCTGTAATTCTTCAATCGAAACATACGGCCCCAGGTGATGATTGTCGGCACGCATATACATTATTCGATTCAGTTCGCATAAGTTTAAGTATCCCGTGTGATTCTGGGCCAATAATACAATATGCGACATCGATGACATGCGTAAAATTTTTGGATCCGCATTGTGATGATTTAATGATATTTCAACACCAATAATCGGCTGCACTTTATTCTTTGGCATAACATCTGAAAACTCGGCACATCCGGACATTAAATTTGTGTCTGTTAATGCACATGCAGACATCCCTGCTGCAATACAAAGTTTAGGGATATCCTTGACTTTCAATGTACTTGCACCCACTGAAAAACGCGAATGAGTTCTAAGATGAATGAATTGTTTTTCCATGACCCAACAATAGCAAAAAATAACAGGGCGGGGCAACCATATATTTCCTAAAAAACAAGAAAATTTTTACACATCAAAAATCCCCACAAAACGTGGGGATTTTTAACTAGTGCAATTTACCACAGCAATGCTTGTACTTTAAACCAGAACCGCACGGACACGGTGCATTTCGACGACTGTCACCGGTGGCCTGATTCAATGCCGCATCACGTTCTGCGCGTTGCTTTTCCGTAGCATTAACATCTTCGCGAGTTAATTCCATACGGCAAATATAAGATATCGACATAATTTTAAAATTATTCACGGTATTTTTGAATAAATCCAATGCCTCGTTCTTGTATTCATAAAGTGGATTTTTCTGGGCATATCCACGTAAACCAATCGCGCTTTGCAGATAATCCATCTGTTGCAAATGCTTTTTCCAAACAGCATCCAAAGCACCCAACATCATCTGACGTGACGCCATCTGCATCAATTCTGGTCCATATTTGGTTGCCTGTTGCTGATAACGACGCAGTGCCAGATTAACAAGTGTTTCATATGCTTTGCGTTCCGTTATATTTTCATCCGTCTTCCATTTTTCAATATCTGTAATATCCAACGCAAAAACACGCAACATTGCATCGTGAATGCCATTAACATTCCAATCCATCTGGTGCGCCTTTTCAGGGATATTGTTTTCGCAAATCATTTCAACAACGTCACCTATCATTTCGTGTGCCAACGGCGTCAAATCATCTGACACCATCAAATCATCACGTTGTTTGTAAATCACGGTACGCTGTTCATTTGCAACATCATCATATTTAAGCAACTCTTTGCGTGCCTCGAAATACCTTGCTTCGACACGTTTTTGCGCTTTTTCCAAAGCCTTTGTAATCCAGGGATGTGTAATTGCTTCACCTGTTTTCAATCCCAACGTCGTAAGCATTCCTTGCAAGCGCGCGGCACCAAAAATACGCATCAAATCATCATCCAACGCCAAAAAGAATTTTGAATCACCCGGGTCTCCCTGTCGACCAGAACGACCGCGCAACTGATTGTCGATACGCCGGGACTCGTGACGTTCGGTACCAATAACATACAATCCACCAGCATCTAAAACCTGTTTTTTGTTTGCCTCAATCTTTTCATAGATTTCTTTCTTTTTTTCTTCAAAATCTGGGGCATCTGTATCCAGATTTGCAATCAATTCTTCTGCATTTCCGCCCAGTTTAATATCGGTGCCACGTCCCGCCATATTTGTTGCAATGGTAACCGCACCTGGTGCACCCGCCTGGGCAACAATTTTTGCCTCAGACTCGTGATGTTTCGCATTCAGAACCGCGGGTTCAATACCCAATTTTTTACGAACAATTTGTGCCAATTCTTCGGACTTTTCAATAGACACAGTACCAACCAAGACTGGCTGTTTACGTGATATACAGTCTTCAATCTGTTTAATAATCGCATCATATTTTTCATCTTTGTTGCGATAAATTTCATCGTGATGATCGACACGTGCAACCGGACGATTTGTCGGAATAGAAACAACGCGTAACTTATAAATTTCTTCAAATTCTGCCGCCTCGGTCATAGCGGTCCCAGTCATACCAGACAACGTCGGATACAAACGGAACAGATTTTGATATGAAATACTTGAAACGGTCTGATTTTCTGGCTGAACCGTGACATGTTCCTTGGCCTCAATAGCTTGATGTAATCCCTTGCCAAAGCGACGACCAGTCATAACGCGCCCTGTAAATTCATCAACGATTAAGATTTCGCCACCACGCACAACATAGTTAACGTTTTTCTGATACAAATGATGCGCCAACAAAGATTGCTGAATATGCATAACCAATGCGGCATTTTCAGATGCGTACAAATTATCCCCGACCAGCAATCCCGCTTCTTTCAATAAACGTGTTGCATTATCGGCACCGGATTCTGTCAATGTAACGTGTCTGTCTTTTTCATCTTTGACAAAGTCACCTTCAGCCAATTTCACAACAACATCATCAACACGCGCATAGAGTTCACTGGTATCTTCGGCCGGTCCGGAAATAATCAGTGGGGTACGTGCCTCATCAATCAAAATACTGTCCACCTCGTCAACAATTGCATAGAAGAATGGACGTAAAACCTGTTGAGCTTTGGAAAACTTCATGTTATCGCGCAGGTAATCAAATCCCAATTCAGAATTGGTCACATACGTGATATCGCAATTATATGCCGCACGTCTTTCTTCGTCGGTCATGTCATGCTGAATAATACCAACACTCAACCCCAAGAAACGATAAATTTGCCCCATCCATTCCGCGTCACGAGATGCCAAATAATCATTTACCGTAATCAAGTGTGCACCCTTGCCGTGCAGGGCCTTTAAAAACATTGCCAACGTTGCAACCAGTGTTTTTCCTTCACCGGTTTTCATTTCTGCAATTTGACCATTTGTTAAAACCATACCACCAATCATCTGAACATTGAAATGACGCAAGCCAATTGTTCTAATTGACGCCTCGCGCACCAGGGCAAACGCATCTGGCAAAATATCTTTTTCAGACGCACCTGCACCCAAACGTTCACGCAACGCAACCGTTTGCGCACGCAATTCATCATCCGTCATTTGATGGTATTTCGGTTCCAAATCATTGATTAACGAAACCGTTTTGTCATAATTTTTGATAATTCTGTCATTTGCAGAACCCAATAATTTACCAATTACATTTTTTAACATACTTCTTTCCTTATTTTATCACGAAATTTATAGCAATTTCGCCCCTTTCAGTCAAGTTACTTTATGATATAGTGACGTATTTTCAAATAAGCAAGGACTAAATTTTACTTTTTTTTAAAAAATGAACTGAAATGCCATAAAAAATATGATAAATTGCACATAAAGCAGGGGGATTATTACTATGCGTGAACCGGTACAAGATTTAAGCATCAATGATATAACCAGTGAAATTTACACAATCGCACCAACGCAATTGGATTATATTGCGAAATTGTTTGGTGACACGGTTGCCGATACGATGAACATGCGTACATTTGCCCCAAAAATTCGCCAAATTGCCCGTGCAGCATTAAATCACGCTCTTAAATCTGCGCGCACCCAGGGCACAAAGAAATAAATTGCCATTTTATAAAATCATGATATCATAACACACGCATGACACACAGGGTATGGCGCCTGGCGACTTAGTCAGGTAGAGGAAAGTCCGGACTGCTTGGGACAGCACACCGGCTAATATACCGGGCGGGGCAACCCGACGATTAGAGCAACAGTGACGTAAACGATTAAATTCGAGTGAAACGGGCAATCTCTGTGCGCAGCAACTTCAAATAGGCTCCCATTACGTGTCCCACGTCCAGGGGGCGGGTAGAAGGCTTGACAATTGTGGTAACACAAATTGCAGATTAATCATACCCACTACCACTACTTGGTTTCCGAAAGAAACTGGGTTTTCGGCAGGACAGAATCCGGCTTATCGTGTGTCTGCACCACGTCCCCACGGGGGCGTGTTTTTTATCTGATATTTGTAACAAGCCCCTGGAACAACAACCACGCCTGATGCAGCGCATCCCCGCGCCACCGCATATCAGATGGGTACCAACTTTCTGTTAGATTGTTCAAAGTCTGTGAACTTATTACACCATTGTTCAGCAAATCATATCGTGCATCACCCATGTCCATCCGCTTGTAAATTGGTGACATTATTGGGTACTCTCCTGTACCGATTTCAAAATCTGCGGTATATACAGGTATATTATCCGTGGTATATCGTGTTTCTAAACAGTCAACCAAATCCCCAAGCAATACCGGGCCATTTGCAGCACGTTCGTCTGACACAACACCCGAAAAAATATTTTTGAAATATTGTGTGTTTGTATGTTGTGCGGGATGCGACACCAACAACTGTCCTGTCACACGGCCGCGCTTTCTGTCAAACCTCCCCAGACCTGTGTGCAGACCAATTGATGTCAAAGATTTTGCATCACGCATAACATCATCATAAATGTGCAAGGTCATTTTATTTTCAACCATTGGCGCCGCACCACCATAAAACAAGCCGTACGGATGCTTATATTGCCCAAAACTTATCGCATCCCATACGCCATCATGCAAATGTTCCGCACGAAATCGTTTAAGTTTTTCTTTTTTTATCTTCTCGTCTGGCATCGAAAGCAACAAATCGTGCGCCAATTCATACTTTGGATTCTGGGGCAGGGTTTCCAAAGACGAAAAATCCACACCAAAATTACGATTTAAATCAACCAGACCGCCACGCGTTTTATCTGCGACCTCTCGCATACGGTTTTGCATTCCCCATCCATTGATAACATGGATTAAACAAATTGTATACTTCCCAAGGAACTGTTTATCCAGGGCCGGCACAAACTTGTCCAAGAACAGGTTTTGCGCTGCACTGCCAAAGTACCCCTCGATTCCATGCACACCAGAATTTATAACAATTTTCTCAGGTCCACTTCCAATCAAAACATATGGAATATCAAACGTATGATTATTAGCAACACACCATCTAACATCCGCAAACCGTGATGCGTTTTTTACAAATTTTTCCGTTGCCTGATACCAATTTTCAGAATAATAGTTTTTCATTGTATGCGCCTTTGGTTTTCTCTCTCCCGCGGGCTATATACTACATAACCTTACCACTGGTTGGATAAAAAGTTAATTGAATTTTTTCCCACTTGTCATATTCATTCTTTGGCAGCATATTTAACGGCTGGCATACATTAATTGCATCACGAATTGTTTCCAGGACATATGCAAATGCTGGATCGGTTTCCGCACGTGACTCTGATTCAAACCACAAATCGCGCACGGTGCCATTACGTCGCATTGTCAAATGCGCCACCGCACGAATATCGCCAACGTCAGCACGCGTCGTATCTATTACCCAACACCTTGTCATCGCAACACGCAACGCATCAACAACCGACACCGTCATCGTTCTATCCAGACTCATTACTTCTCGATTAACTCGAACAATACGTTTTTTCTTTGGTGCGGGGGCGGGGTCAACCTTTTTATCTTCGACTGGCTCAGGCTTCTTTTCTTCTTTCTTTTCAGGTTCTGGTTCTTTTTCAGGTTCTTCCACCAACGTTGGTTCTTCTATTGGTTTTTCTTCCATTTTATCAGGTTCTGGCTGTGGCTTAGGCTCTGGTTTTTCTTCTTTGACCTTCTCGGGCGCTACATCCGCATTTGCGTTTTGTAATTTCGTATCATCCCCGATAATTTTTACACCTTCTAAATCAATCTCGATTATTTCAATTCTGTCGGGCGTCACCAATTGCGCCCGATTTAAAATAATCGTAGCAGACGTCACCAACACCGCCAACACAATCAAGTGCCCCGCCACAGACATCAATACATTTTCAAGATTAAAATACTTATCAGTCATAATATTCTGTTATTCTGGTTGCGTACGCAGCCCAACTTTTTGAAATCCAGCATCTTTTAATTTACCCATCATCGACATAACCGCACCATAATCAGCCGATGCATCACCACTTATCATAATAGTTAATTGTGGATTTTCGCCGCGCATCGCAACCGCACGTGTTACAATTTCATCACGCGACAACTTCATTTCTGACAGATAGTAATTCCCACCCTTATCGACACTAATCTGTATAGCGTGGTCATTACCCGTCATAGCCGATGCACCCGCCCGTGGCAAATTTAAATCAATACCCGTCGTCATCATAGGGGTTGTCACCATAAACACCGCCAACAACACCGTCATAACGTCAATCATTGGGGTTAATTGAATTGATGCATCAGAATTTCTGCGTCTTAATCTGGACATTTATTTCCCCATTATTTATTCAATTCTTTACACGCGCATTCCAAACGTTCATATAAATCGTCGGCTTTCTTGGTAAAAATCTGATGTGCAATTGCCGCTGGAATCGCCGCAATCAACCCCAACGCCGTTGTTCCCAATGCCACCGCCAATCCAGGCGCGATGACACCAATGCTGACCGATTGATTAACACCGATGGACGCAAAAGAATCCATAACCCCCCAAACGGTTCCAAACAAGCCAATGAACGGTGAAATATATGCCACCATTGACAAGAACCATAAATTTTTATCAAATGGACGAATAAACACATCCAGATTTTCATTTGGTTTCATCTTGGCCGGGTTTCTTTTTTGCCCATGCCACAGGCGGATTTTTTCCACAATAACCGCCCAGGACAACACACTGAACGCCACCAACACCAACGACACAAACAAAGTCATCCAGTCACCCGTAAACAAGCTTAACATTGAAAAATTATTTTCCATTTTCCTTTCCTTTTTTGTTTTTTTATACCAATCCACGAATAAAATCTTCTGGTATTTTCTTTGGACGCATATTGCCACCCAAATACGCAACCTTGATATTTATTATAGCAGAAATTATTCCATCTTTTACAAACTTTTGTTCAACCTTGACTGATGCGGCGCCAATATCTGTCATTTGTGTTTCCACAACAAATTCATCACCAACTTTTAAAGGCTGTAAATACTTTATATTTAATTCACGCACAACAAATCCAATATCACCATTGGCAACCACACGCCCCCGCAGCCAGCTCATACGTGCACGCTCTGCAATTTCCAGATAGCGCGCATGATAAACAATCCCCTCGGCGTCGGTATCAGCATACGCAATTGTAAAAGGGAAAATATGAGTTACCATTGAATTACTTCTCTAACCCCAGATGTTTATATCCTGCATCTGTGATAATGCGACCACGTGGTGTACGCTGAACAAATCCCAACTGCATCAAATATGGCTCAATAACATCTTCGATTGTGTCCGCTGGTTCTGACAATGCCGCAGACAGATTTTCAATACCAACCGGTCCACCAGCATAATGTTTAATTATCGTATCCATATATTCACGATCGATTTCATCCAACCCACATTCATCAATATGTAATTGGAACAGGGTGGTTTTGATAATATCGGCCGTAATTTGATTCTTGGACAACGCGCCCGCAAAATCACGCGCACGTTTTAACAACCTGTTTGCAATACGCGGCGTTCCACGGGCGGACCGCGCCAACATCAACGCACCATCACCATCAATAGGCGTTCCCAAGATATTTGCACTACGCATAATAATCTTTGCCAAATCATCAGGGGAATAGAATGTAAGACGCAAATCAATTCCAAATCTGTCACGTAATGGATTCGACAACAATCCCGTGCGTGTCGTTGCCCCAACCAGCGTAAACGGTGGCAAATCAATTCTGACGCTTTTTGCGCTGGGCCCTTCGCCCAACATAATATCCAGTTTAAAGTCTTCCATTGCGGAATAAAGGACTTCTTCGATTGCCGTCGGCAGACGATGAATTTCATCAATAAATAACACATCCATCGGTTCCAGCGACGTCAAAATTGCCGCCAAATCCCCTTGCTTGGTCAACATTGGTGCCGCCGTTGCGCGGAAATTAGTCCCCAGCTCATTTGCAACAATGTGTGCCAGCGTGGTTTTTCCCAACCCGGGGGGACCATACAGCAAGACATGATCCATTGCTTCACCCCGATTGCGGGCACCCGATACAAATACCGACAAATTTTGTTTCAGGCTTTCGTGACCGATAAAGTCCGACAACGAGCGCGGACGTATTGTTGCCGCCATTTCGTCCGGAATATTAGCATCTAAAAAACGTTCTTTACTCATCATATCTTTACAACAATTTATCTTCTGCGCTTTCGCGACCGACATACGCCTTTAAATCATTATACATCTGGCGCAGGTCCGCCGGCTGACTATAATTGGCATCTGCATTTTTAACGCGAATTGTTTCCAAATCGATTTGTGCCTGTTTTTTCAGAACCTGGGTCAGATGAGTTGCGAACGCACGTGCATCATCAGACTCGTTTGCGCCCTGCAGTAACAGTCCGCGATTTGGTCGAGGTGATAAAAATGCAAAATCAGACACCGACGAATCCGGCGACACCAATGCAAATCCTGAAACTTCTGGTCGACGCATCATTGCCTGTAAAACATACCACGCCCCCAGCTGATGCCCCGCCAACCAAATCTGGTCACTGTCCTCGTTATGGTTTTGAATCCAATCAATCACCGTAGCAATATCCAACATATTGTCCGCTGTTGTTCCCAGAGAACCCTCGGAATCATTAACGCCACGATAATTAAATCGCACAACTGAAAAACCAATATCCATAAATGCCCGGAACATTGCATACGTGACTCTATCATTCATGTGATACTTTTGTCGTGGATTTCCCGACAATACCACCGCCAACGGCGCACCCGGCATTGCAGACTTGTGATAAACCGCATGTAATTTCCCAGATTCCCCGCCAATAATAAGATCAACCATTGATTTCACCTTTCGTAAAAATATTCTTTTCGCATTAAACTTAGAACAAACACGCATCGATTTTCAATAAAAATATTTTTGTTTTGACACAATTATATAAAATGTTCTAAAATTCGTCATAAGAGAAAAAGGGCAGCATACATGAAAAAAATCTTTTTAACCGGTTTTATATTGGCTTTGATTGCGCCACAGGCGCACGCTAATGCGGAAATTGTAATGAATAATTTTCAGACAATTTACACTGAAACCCCGGTTCAGTCTTACTATGCGTACCCAGACGACCCAAATTTTATTCCAGAAACAGAATTTATGGATCGCGCAGACAGTTTGGATTACGACAAAAACATCATGGATGCCCGCGCGGCCGAAGAAATGGCTCATCCCGGCGTAATGTTTGCAAACCGTCCAATGGTAATTTGTCGTAATTTTGGTTGCACGCGCCTGAACGACAGAATTACACGCACATTCTTGTTCAACAGCCTGGCAAATATGTTCATGATGAACGCCCATTCTCGCCTTTATATATGCGAGGCTGATCCGTTCTCGCGCGATTGCTTGCAATCAGGTATTTCTTTTCCTGTCCGCAGTGGTATCGCCAACGCAATGGTCAAAATTCCAAAGGCTACAATTTCCCAGGTCAGCGTTTCAACCGGCCTGTCCAAGGCAACGGTTGGCATGACATATGACTTTTTGGTAAACGGCATTGACCGTGTTTGCGAACCAACGGTTATGGACCTGATGGTACCTGTTAATTCCGAAGCGGTCCTGTCCAATCGCGAATTCGCTTGCAATATGACCAGTGACGGCATCAGCAGTGTTTCATTGATTGTCAGTTTAGATTATATTGACCTGGACTATGGTATCTTGGGTGGCTATTATTCCCTTGGGATGCAGGGTCCAACAACTGGTGGTGGCACGGGATACGCACTGTTTAAAACCGAATTCACAACCAGTGGGATGAAGTTCCGTGCATCCCTTTTGAGCGAAGATATAAACAACGGTGCAAACAGTCCTTATATGATGATTCAGCCGGGCGAATACGCCGTTGAACCATTGGACAAATAATCCCGGTATGTGTAGGCAAGGGGGGGCTTGATACATACCACTTAAACACTTACACAGACCAGAATGACTAATAAAACAGTTCTAATTATTGATGATGATGATATCCTGCGCGGGGCACTGGCACGTGGTCTGCGCAACGAAAAATTCAACGTTTTAACCGCAGATTCCGCCGAAAACGCACAAGATATATTGGCGCGTGTCGCGGTTGATGCAATTATCCTGGATCGAATGATGACAGGTATGGACGGGCTAACACTATTACAGGAATTACGTAAAACGGGAAACGCAACACCTATTTTGATGTTAACTGCAATGACGGGGGCCGAAAACACTATTGATGGCCTGGCTGGCGGGGCAGATGACTATCTGGGCAAACCGTTTCAGATGCGAGAACTTGTCCTGCGACTGAACAACATAATGCGCAATCACAACATGACACCTGTTGTGATGCCGGATGGTTTGACCTTTGCCAACGACGAATTTTTTATAAATTGCGACGGCATATCGCATTTATTGGCACTGTCCGGCGAAGAAAAGAAGTTATTACACGCCTTGACGCATCCGATGGGAAATATTACACCGGCATCCCCAATGGTTGCAAAACGCTTGCGCGGAAAATTAAATATAGTATTATCAAATTTGGACATAATAACAATTCGCGGCCGTGGATATAAGTTAATAGACACCGCCGCCCAACCATAGGATATTTAGATGAGATTGATGCCTCGCAGTTTCCTGGCCAGAACGATTTTAATGATTCTTGTCCCCCTGCTTATCGCCCAGGGAATTGTTGCCAACGCATTTTTTGGCAATCACTGGTCCCGCGTACACGACACATTGGCACGCACCCTTGCGGGCGAAGTAACCACAATGATGAACTTTATGGATTCGGGTAACGCCACTGCCGCCCAACAGATGGCCCGGGACATTGGCATAAATGTATCTGTCCATCCATCATTAAACCGTCCCAGCCATAACGACAATAAATCAACCGAGACCGGAAAACTGGCATCGGAATTATCCAAACGGTTAAAGCGTCCCGCCAACATTTATATGGACAAGGGCAAGCGTCTGGTATTCATTGACGTTCCAACCCGCGACAACCAAATTGCAACCTTTGGCACATCGCTTTACCGCATTTATTCCACCAGTACAGAGGTATTCATCATCTGGCTGATTGGGTCTATATTAATTGTATCAATCTTGGTAACACCATTTATCATTATGCACACACGCAGCATTCGTCGCATTGCACGTGCCGCCGGATTATTTGGCCGTGGCCTGGATGCACCGGGCTTCGAACCCACCGGGTCAAAAGAAATCCGCGAAGCAGCCACCGCAATGATAACGATGAAAGAACGTCTGAACAGATACAACCGCACCCGCACCGACATGCTTAATGCAGTCAGCCACGATTTAAAGGCCCCATTGGCCCGTATGCGCTTAAATATAGAGACGGGTGGGGCAACCGATGCGGACTTAATCCGCGACATAGATCGCATGACAGAAATGGTAAATGGGTATCTGGCGTTTGCACGTGGTGAAATGCCTGAAATTGAACAAACCACCGAATTGCCACCAATTCTGACGCGTACCGTGCGCGATGCCGCCCCGGACAAGAAAATCGTCACCGATTTTCCAGATACCCCGGCGCAATTTTATGCGCGTCCAATGGCTCTGGCGCGTGCTTTTGCGAACATTATCGAAAACGCAGCACGCTATGCCAGCACAACGGTAAAAATCAGTGAACACGATTATGATGATCACCTAGAAGTTATTATCGAAGACGACGGCCCCGGCATTCCCGACGACAAGAAAAAAGATGCCTTGCGGCCATTTGTACGTCTGGACGATGCCCGCGGTGTTGACACCGGTGGAACAGGGTTGGGATTATCTATTGCCCAAACGGCATTTGAAAATCATGGGGGACAAATGTTCCTTGAAAACAGTGATTTGGGTGGCCTGCGTGTCCGAATCGTTTTACCAATATAAAAATCCCCCGTTTGGGGGATTTTTTTGACACATAAATACAAGGGAACATGACCCAAGCCCCACCCATGGTCAAGCCACTGGATGACACACCCCGATCTGGCAAAATATTTATCTATGCCACCACGGAACAGTAACAACACGCCACCGAAAAAATATTTTTTCGCATTTACGGATTTTTTACTTGTGCATATATATTGATTTTTTCTATGATATACGTGTAAGAGAAAAAGAAAGTGGGAAAAATGTCTAGATTTTTGCGCATTTGCGCCGTTTTGTCGGCTATGTTTTTTTCAACCAATGTGTTCGCTGCGGGATATACATGTGATAATGTAAAACAGTATACGTCCTGTAGTGCGGGTTATTATTTGACCGGTACAGGCGTCGGTAATTCCTGTGCTAAATGTCCAGATGGTTGGATATCTGTCGCGAATGGAACAACCGTTGGCGCCGCCGCATCTTGTTTCAAGAAGGTTACACTGAACAAGAATGGCTTTTCTTTCGCTTTGGAGGAGGGTGCCGGCACCGGGTGCAAGGTTGCCACGGGCGCTTTAAGGGTTTATTATAACACCGCGTGTACATTACCAACAATCAGTGGTGCCACCCAAACATATTATACCGCCGCGACCGGGTGGGCAAAATCAAACGCACTGGGCGCGCCCGTAATTACAACAATTAACGCAACAACAAATGCCAGTGATATACCAACCACAATTCATGCCCGTAAAACAACCTGTGCGGCGGGTGCATATAAAAGTGGAGCGGCCCTCTGTTCCGATTGTCCGGCCAACTATAACAGCAGTTTAGCTGGCACCGGCGATATCAACAGCTGTTTTACATCATGCGCGGCCGGCACACGTAAATCATCAACAACCGATACATCATGTACAACACCCACGGGTGGTTGGGCAACAGCGGTACACAAGGTATACTATGGCAATGTATCACCGATATTCATGCCCCCATATCCGTTTACTAGTAACGGCTCCACCACAGCTGCCCAGCATAACTCTGCTGTATCAATGAATGCATCCAGCACATATCGCGGTGCTTATTTAGGGGCAAATCCCGCCGGGCATAGAGCACTTCAGAATATGCCCGCATATGGTGTTCGTGTCCGCAACAGTTCCGACAATGGCGAATACTCCGACATGCTTTTGAACGATCTGACTGTGATTCCAGCTGGCACAGCCCTCGTTAACATAACAAGCGGAACGTTCAACACAAATACTATTATCAGCGATAGTATCCCAAGCGACATGTATGGCATCACCGATACTGCCAATTTAGGCAAAATAAACGATTCCTCTCTGACAACTGGCACGCGAATGCCGGCCCAATCATGGGTTGAATATAGATTCGACCCAATAAATCTATCATTTGTTCAGGTGACATTGGGTTATAATGATGATATTACCGAGATAGACATTCAACTTGATATATCCGGCGACGGCCAGTGGGTTTCAATAACCGGCGATGGTGCCCCCGAATACACATTTGATACAACTAATGGAACATACAGAACCCTGATTATTCCAGCAGTTGCCTGGCTTCCATGCGACGCGGGTCAATATCGCACCAGCAACCAAAATGCCCCCTGGTCAAGTTTAACTACCCTTGCATCCTGCAACACATTACCGGCGGGTTATTGGAACAACGGTGGTGGAATAAATGCAACCGGTTCGGTCATATCCGGCAAAAGCGGTGGTCTGATTGCGGCGGGTCGATATGGCGAGGCGGGTGCAACATCCAGCACAGGCTCTGGTGCGGTTTCGGCGGGATATTATTCAACCGGTGGCGGCACATCCGCAACCCCAACCGCAAACGGTGACGGATGCGTTGGCACCAACACGACTTGCGGCACAATCGCGGCGGGATATTATGGTGCGGCGGGCGCAACATCCAGTACGGGTTCAGGTGCGGTTTCGGCGGGATACTATTCAACCGGCGGTGGCACATCCGCAACCCCAACCGCAAACGGTGACGGATGCGTTGGCGACGGCAACACATGTGGCCAATTATCCGCCGAATACTATTCCAACGGGGGCAGCACCACGAACGGCGCAACCTGTATCAGTGGAAAAACATGCGGCATGTGCAATGCAAGTTATCGTGCAAATACCGCAACGGGAAAAACCGCCGCCACACAATGCCAGATATCATGCGGGCCCGGCACCGCGGTATTACTCGAGAACTTCCCATGTGCGGTCGTAACAGCCAATCGCTACAAGACTGGTACCGCATTGGTAAATTATGGTTCAAAATCACCAACCGCGGCCGACGTAACAAGCGGTTGGAGCGCAGACACAATTTATTCCTGCCCCAGTGGGTACAACATATCCGGCACAACATCTGCGACGCACGACGCACGTACAGATTGCTCTATCAGTTGCGAACCGGGCACCCAGGTTGCATCTGCCGACCAAACATGCACAACCCCCACCGAGAATAATTGGTACACAGACGCACAGCACAGTGTATCGGCGGGTTCTACATCTGCAACCAATGTAAAAAACTGCAACACAGGCTATAGCACCGCCGCCACTGCAGAGGCAACCGCTCATGACGAGGTGGCAGACTGTAAAATAATCTGTCCTCAAGGATACTATATCCCAACGGCTGGCGCTGGATGCGTGGTATGTCCCGCGGGAAAGTATTGCGAGATGGGCAGTGGCGTTTCTCAAACCGCGACCAAGGACCCAACGGGTGATATTTTGGCGGGCTACTATTCAACCGGTGGTGCATCTGTCGCAAAACCAACTAATTCCAAAGGCTGTATCAGCGGCCAAACCTGTGGTATTTGTGCCAAGGGAAAATACAGTTTGGCGGGTGCCAGTGCATGTTCTGATGTAAATGCTGGATGCTATGCGGATACAACCGGCTCTACAACGGCATGTCCGAAAAGTTGTTCTGCCTTGGGCGGTGGCTTGTACAAGAACAGTTCGGCCGGTTCTGACGCAGAAACAGACTGTAACTTTGCAACAACCGCGGGGTATTATCTGGCTGCGGCAACCGATACCACATTGACACCATGTGCAGAAACACAGTATTGTACTTCACGGACACTGAGTTATCCAAACACCAACAGTGGTACCAATTGCCCGGATGCAGCAACATTCATGACAACATCGTATCCAGACGATTGGTACAATCCAACATCCGTCACTGTATCGCTGATTTTAAAGACAGGAAGAGAAAAAGCCACAGATTGCACGGTAACTTATTCTGTGACCAACCCACGTGGCACAATTACAGTTCCAAATATTCCTTGGAATATAAACGTTAATGAATACAGAGTTAATGCTCTTATTGCTCAAGACAAATATTGGTCCAGTGTAAATCCGGGCTTCTATGTTCTGGGAAAGAAATACTCTATATGTAGTACCAACTGGTCAGTGGCTAAATCTCTCATGAAGGCATATGATGATGCGCAACCATGCCCCGCCGGCAGTTATTGCCCAGGATATGCTTCGATGCCAGAATGTACAACCGATGCCGAATACACAGAAGAACTTGGCAAGCTCAGTTGTTCTGATAACACAAATGCAAATTATCCTGATTCGATTGCTGGATCTGGCAACACAGCGGGGGCAACAAACGTTAATATGTGCTATCTGACCACAACATCGGGCAAGTTTGTCAAAACCGCAAATGCGGCGATGGAAACCTGTACCTGTGGTGGATATTGTCCGGGCTCGGTCACGGTAAACTATGGCGGCACCGGCGGTAAAACCGATTGTACGGCGGGTACATACAATAATGGCACGGGGTCATCCGCATCCAGTGCATGTAAAACAACCAGTGCGGGATACTATGCTGGGGCGGCATCTTGTTCCCAGACCCAGGTCAACGCAAACTGTTGGGGCGGGGCGGGGTCCAAGGTTGCCTGTCCGAATTCTTGTACGTCACCATACAGCACATCCGCCAAGGGTTCCGATGATGCGAACGACTGTTACCTGACCACCACGACCAAGAACTATGTCAAGACCGCGGGTGCGGGCCAGACAACATGTGCGGCGGGTACATATTGCACCGGTGGCAGTGTAATCTACAAGGGTGGCACGGTATCCGGACGCAGCACAACCGGTGGTTCAACACCGTGTCCGGCGGGTTCGTTCTGTGCGGCGGGTGTATCCGCGGGCACAAAATGTGTGACCGGATCGTATAGTGCGGCGGGGGCCAGTTCCTGTACCGCGTGCCAGGACGGCAAAACAACATCCGACACGGGCCAAACCAGCTGTAATGCAGACTGTTCGAACAAGACAGGTGCTTATGCTTGGACAACCGCCAGCTGGAATACTAACAACACAATGTCGAACCTGTGTATCATCAGCACATGTGCATCAAAATACTATAAAAATGACAACGCGTGCTCGTTGTGCAGTGGTTTGGCATCTGGATTCTATCCAAACAGTGACAACGGAAACAGTTCTGGGACGAACGCGTGTCGCACAGCCAATCTGAGTGGTTCATACATAGCATCTGAGAATGCCAGCAGTGCTACGCCGTGTGAGAACTGGAAATACAAGGGCAGCCATACTGTAAACTATGGTTCAACATCCAGCTGTACAGACTGTGCAGCCGCACCAAGTGCGCTCAGCGGTGTATCTTGGATCAAGGCCAGTGGTACAGGTTGGGACTCATACAGTGACTGTGTGGTTACCCAAACACCTGCAAACTGCACCAGTGGTACAACCAGCCGCACCCAGACCAACGCGACCACATGGGGTGACGTAACATTGGTCAGCACACTGAAATCCAAAGACGGATATTTTGCCAGCGCCACTGCCACTGCATGTAGTGCGGCGGGCGATGGATATTATGCCAAAGCGGGTGCAACCGAACAAACCGCCTGTGCAACTGGTTCATACAGTACCAAGAGCAGCGCTTCGTCCACATGTACCGCATGTCCAAAGGGTCGCACGACATCTGGCACGGGGACAAAATATAATGCGACGGCGAATACTGCATGTTCTGTGACATGTTCGAACGCAAAGGGCGTGTACAGTTGGTCAACACCATCATGGTCTGCGAACAGTGTTGCAAACCTGTGTACAGTATCGGCATGTAATGCAGACACATATTATACCGAGAAAACCGCAACCGGGTACAAGAACACATGTACAACATGTGGCGCGAATTCCGGCAATGAAGCAAACCACACAATGTCAAAGTGTATATGCGATTTGGGACACACGATTGATGGTAAACTTGGTTCGTCAAACACAAGCATCTCGGGATGTACACGTATCAGTGGCATCGCATGTGGTGTGGGTCAGTACCTGCCGGCCCAGGCAACAACATGCGAGGACTGTGACGCAGGATACTATTGCCCTGCAAAAGAAACTTCCTATTCATTCCAAGATTATATCCAGGGACGAAACCAATGCGAAGCAGGTACATACCAGTCCAAAAAAGCCCAAACAACCTGTGATGAGGCAGCTGCTGGATACTATGTACCATTACCGGCACAAACCAGCCAAACAAAATGCACCGGCGCAACGTATCAGCCAGACACAGGCCAGGATAAGTGCCTCCGTTGTCCAACGGCGGAAAACCTGCCGTCGGGGATTACGGTTAAAAGCTACGGTTATTGGATTTCAGGTGGCATACCAACAGAACGTTCTGGTTGTTCAGCATACTTTAATTCCATTGACTTGGACGATGGTACAATGGGGGCTTCGTACTGCTATATTGACGAGGACGCCAACAGTTATGGTATGACTGGAACATCAAAAAATGGTTGCTATGTCAGACGTGAAAACCTGACCTGTGATGGCGGTTATTATAACAAAACCTTTGCAGAAAGCAGTACTGCCACCCAGATGAATTCTGGTAAAACGCTTGCAACTGCGAAAGAAAAAGCCTGTACCGACGTAGAAAGCGGATATTGGTCTGCGGCGGATGAATTAACCCGCACGGCGTGTGCGACGGGCCTGGTGACGTGTGGTGCGGGCAAATGTGCGAACGAGGCCGCCGACTGTGGTCGCATCCTGCACGCGGGTGCCGAACAGATATATCTGCGCAGTGTGGCACGTACAAAACCGGCACTGAATGTAAAGATTGGCAATCAGACATTCTTTGGCGCGTTAAGCACATCGTACAGCAGTAAATTGAAAGTCAAGAATGACGGCACAACTTATTCGGTTGTTAATGACTATCAGTAAAAAATCCCCCGTTTTGGGGGATTTTTATTGACGTTTGTACATTTGTATGCCATATATTCGCATATGAACACACAAAAAGAACAAACTCAGCAAAAATTTTTCAACGGTCACCTTGTCGGTAATTCTCGACCATTGTCCACATATATGAAAATTTTTCAAATTTCACACAGTGAAATCAAAAAGTTATTACATAATAAAAAATTACTGTTGGTTGGCGGCGGACATTCCCAGATTCAACGCGCACTGGATTTTGCAAAAATCAATTGCGACGTTACAAATGTGGATCCGTATATAAAAGACGCGCGGTCTGCACGAACGGTCATAAATTACGACTTTAACAAGACAAATTTTGAAAACGAATTTGATGAAATCTGGGCACTGTATTCATTACCGCTTTATTCGCCAGACCTAATGCACGCTATCAAATTTTATCGTCGTGCGGCAATTGCCCTGAAACCCGGCGGAACATTACGTATTGGTGGGCATCCAAAATGGGTCCATGGGGCATTATTGGCACCAATTCATTTCCCGCGCGACAAAGCAAATTTCGAATTCCTGGACATAATGCTTGAAGACACATTACAAATACCGCCGCGACATAAAATAACGCTCGACACGACATTACACCCAGAATCATGTCATTGGGAAAAATGGACCGCACCACACATCCCCGCCATAAAACAGGCATTAAATGAACATATACAAAAACAAATTCAAAGACAAAGATAAATATCCCGCCCAAATGCGGGATATATTTTATTGAAAAAACTTGCGTTTTGTCAAAAAAGTCTGTATAATCCGTTCGATTTTGCGGGTGGGCGCAGAATCAGTCCGATTAACCCCACAAGTCCTCGCCGTTTTTATAAAGCATTTGGCGATGGCAAACTTTGATTAAATTTTTCATGAAAGATTTATCCAAAGACTTATTTAATCCACTGTCCGGCGAAGATTTCGTCCAGATGTTCGATGCGAACTATGGTACCCAGGAAACTTTGCAGGGCTATGCAACCAAAGGTACAGTCAAAGACATTCGCGGTGATTTCGCGATGGTTGACGTGGGCCTGAAATCCGAAGGGCGCGTTCCATTAAAAGAATTCGGCGCATCTGTTCCAGCAATCGGTGATATCATCGACGTTTTTGTTGAACGCTATGAATCCCGCGAAGGTACAGCAGTTCTGTCTTATTCCAAAGCTCGTGCTGAAAAAGCATGGAAAGAACTGGAAAAGACTGTTGCCGAAGGCATCGACCCAGAGGGCACAATTATCGACGTTGTTCGTGGTGGCTTTACCGTTGACATCAACGGCGTATTTGCGTTTATGCCATCATCCCAGGTCGATCACAAACCAATCCGTGATGCGAAATCTTTGATTGGATTGAAAGACAAATTCCGCGTATTGAAAATGGATGCTTTGCGCACAAACGCAATCGTATCTCGTCGCGCGATTCAGTCTGACACAATCGCAGCAGCCCAGAAAGAAGCGATGAAAAACATTTCCCTGGGTGCCGTTGTCGAAGGTATCGTTAAAAATATCACAGACTATGGTGTGTTCGTAGATTTGGGTGGTATCGATGGTTTGTTGCACGTGACAGACCTGTCTTGGAAACGTGTAAATCATCCACGCGAACTGGTTCACGTCGGTGAAAAAATCACAGTCAAGGTTATCCAATTCGACCCAGAATCACATCGTATTTCATTGGGTATGAAACAATTGGAAGAAGATCCATGGGAAACAGCATCCCGTGCGTTCAACGTTGGCGACACTGTATCGGGCAAAGTTTCTTCTTTGACAGATTACGGTGCATTCATTGATCTGGGCAACAATATCGAAGGCCTGGTTCATATGTCTGAATTGTCATGGACAAACAAAAATATCCACCCAAGCAAAGTTCTGCAAAATGGCGCGGATATCAACGTTGTTGTTTTGGGTATTGACCAAGACAAACGTCGTATTTCATTGGGTTACAAACAACTGCAACCAAATCCATGGAAACAGTTTGCAGAAACACACAATGTTGGCGACGTTGTGACCGGTCCAATCAAGAACACAACTGAATTTGGCTTGTTCGTGGCCCTGACACCGGAATTGGACGGTATGGTTCATATTTCCGATTTGTCTTGGAACAAACTGGACGAAGAAGAATTGAAAAAATTTGTTCGCGGCCAGGAAGTAACAGCCAAAATCTTGGATATCAATCCAGAAAAAGAACGTGTCACATTGGGTATTAAACAATTGACAGAAAGCGCAGACAACAATGCTGTATCCTTGAAGAAAGGCGCAGTTGTATGCGGTACTGTTTCCGAAATCACACCTGATGAACTGATTTTGTCATTACAGGGTGACGTACGTGGTGTTATCCGTGGTACAGACCTGTCACGTGAAAAATCAGAACAGGATACATCAAAATACAATGTTGGTGATTCCGTCGAAGCGTCTGTTGTTTCGATCGAAGACAACACTGTTAAATTGTCTGTCCGTGCATTACAGGTGACACTGGAAAAGCAAGCAGTCAAAGAATTCGCAAACGAAGCCGATTCCGGTTCCGTATTAGGCGACATCTTGGGTGCTGCAATCGAAAACAGCAAAAAATAATTTGTGATTTTACAAATCGTTTCACCGTCTGCTTTGCGGGCGGTGTTTTTTATGGTATAATTAGAAGCATGAAGAACAAAAATAAAATGATTGTTATGATGGGTGGCCCCGGCACGGGCAAGGGGACATTTTCCCGTATGTTGCACGAAAGCTATCCCGAATATACACATATTGAAACGGGGGCAATCCTGCGCGCGCAACCGGACGGTTCGCCAATTCGCATCGCGATTGCCGATGGCAATCTTATCCCCGATGAACTGGTATGTAATTTAATCGCAACCACATTGGATAAAACGCCGGGCGATGTAATCCTGGACGGCTTTCCACGAACATTGTTTCAGGCACAATGGCTGATCGATAAATATGCGAATAAATACGACATTCAAATAATTTATTTAAATGTATCTGATGAAATAATGTTACGACGGATTGGCAAACGCCGAACAGAGGGCTCGACCCGCAAAGATGATGGCAACATTGATATCGTACGTCACCGTATTGCAACTTTTCATAGAACAACAATGCCGGCGATAAAATGGCTGGCCACGCGGGCAGGGGACATAACGTTTTCAGATATCGATTCCAGCGAAGAAGAATCCGCAAACTTTGCACGAATTATATCCGCGTTAAAGAAATAAATTAGTTTCTAAAAAAAGCGTTTTTTTGTTTCAGCAACCCAATCGTTGTGCATTCACCATGTCCGTGAATAACCAAAGTCTCATCTGCAAGATGCATATTATAAATCTTTGCAATCGATTGAAATAACGATTGTTCATCACCACCAGGCAAATCGGTACGACCATAAGATTCCTGGAACAATGTATCACCCACAACGAGCACCCCATCATCTGGGAAAAGATATCCAACACCACCACGGGTATGCCCCGGCAATTCAATAATTTGCATTTTTGTATCTCGCAAAATAGTACATACACCAGCAGACAGATTTATCGGTTTTTTATCATGCAGAGATAACCGTGGCAATTGAAAATATTGCAACAAGGCATTTCCCCACTCAACTAAATCTAAATCAGCGTGCGACATATACCAATCAATATTAAATCGTGTAGCTAATGCGGCCGCCGCAGATATATGATCCGGATGCCCATGTGTTGCATAAATCGCAACGGGCGTGACATCGTGCGTAGCAAAGTAATTTTCCCAATCATCCACACATCCCCACGGATCAAAAACAACACAATTATCGCCATCAAAAATCACCACAGAATTTGTATTCTGTGGCGACATTTGAACCAATTCAAATTTATTTTTTTGTTTTTGCATTTGTTTTCTTGGTTGTCTTTTTGACTGTGGATTTTTTTTCACCAAAAACAATTTCACGGATTTCTTCACCCGTCAATGTTTCACGGTTCAACAATTCATTCGCCAATTTTTCAACCACCTTGCGATTCTTGGTTAATAATTTTGTCGCATCCTTGTACGCGACATCCAACCAAGAACGAATTTCTGCATCAACCATTTCCGCGGTTTTATCCGATGCGTTTTCCAATGCCGAACGCGCCCCCAATGCGGACACCTGGTTAATCGCCGCCAGTCCTAATTTATCCGACAATCCCGCCGTAGTTATTGAATAGCGCGCCAGACGTGTCGCCATTGCAATATCACTTTCCGCACCGGTGGTAATTTTATCCGCACCAAAGAACAATTCTTCGGCACCACGCCCCGCCAATGCAATGGACAGATTTGCACGAACCTCGGCCAGGGTCATAGAAACCTTGTCATCAATCGGCAGGTGTTGCACCATCCCCAGTGCACGACCACGTGGAATAATTGTCGCCTTGTGAATTGGATCTGTAATATCCGCATACATCAAGCTAACAAACGCGTGTCCCGCTTCGTGATAGGCGGTTAATTTAATATCTTCTGGACGCATCTTGCGCAACTTGCGTGGTCCCATAATAATTTTATCGCGCGCCTCATCTATATCCAGGGATGTAATTTCTTTACGTCCGTTACGCACCGCATGCAGGGCCGCTTCGTTCAACAGGTTTTCTAAATCCGCACCCGAAAAGCCCGTTGTTCCACGCGCAACATCGTATAGATTTACATCCTTGTCCATTTTTACACGATCCGCGTATAATTTTAAAATCTCGTTACGGCCCGACATATCGGGTAATTCGATATGAACTTGGCGGTCAAAACGACCAGGACGCAACAATGCAGAATCCAACATATCCGGACGATTTGTTGCGCCAATCACAATAATACCCGTATCATTAGCAAAACCATCCATTTCAATCAGCAATTGATTTAATGTTTGTTCACGATCTTGGTCGTTAAACGAATGCGCACTTCGACGCTGACCAATTGCATCAATTTCATCAATAAATAATATGCACGGCGCATTACGTTTTGCCAAATCAAAAATCTCTTTGATTTTGGCAACCCCAAGCCCCACAATAATTCCCGAATAATCAGACCCCGACGTTGCAAAGAACGGAACATCCGCTTCGCCAGCGATGGCACGCGCCAATAATGTTTTACCAGTACCCGGCTCACCAGACAACAAAACACCACGCGGAACACGTGCACCGACGCTTTTATACTTATCTTTGTTCTTCAAGAAATCTACAACCTCGGCCAATTCCTGTTTTTCAGAATCAATCCCGGCAACATCTTTGAATGTTGTTTTTGGCTTGCCTGTCGTAATTTTGGTCGGATTTTGGTTAACCAGACTGCGTCCGATGCCACCCGCTGGACCGCCACGCAGCCCGCGGAAAATCCACCATATAAAGAACAACCCAATCACTATTGGCAACCACGTCCCCAGCGTGTCAACAAATCCGCGCGTTGTATCAATCGATACATTTGCACCTGATTCTGAAATCTTGGTTAATAATTCGGGATCATATGTTATTGTTGCGGTATATTTTGTACCGTCTTTTAACACACCACGCGCGTCATTGCCACGAATTTCCATCGTCTGAATATCATCCGCACGACGCAAGACATCTGAAAAATTCAACACAACTGGACGCGACGCCACCGGCATTGTCGCTGTGCCAGACATTCCCATCATTGGCGCTCCACCCACCAAAAAGGCACGTCCAATTACCATCATAAATAAAAACAGGAATAGTCCCAAGTACCATCCCGAGCGATCACGGCGTTTGAATTTATCATTGATATTATTGATTTGATTTGGTGATTTTGTGTTTTTTATTTTTCTCATTTCGTTTCCTGAATGTTGTTTTTTCCCCTTCGGGTACGACCAATATTTTTTCCCCCAGACGACGCAATGTACAATGTCCCAGAGTAAACTTACAATCGCTTGATAATTTATCTAGTGCGCTTGTCAAAGATTTCAAGCGTGGCTGATAATCATCCCCCCCAATTTTTTGAATAAGTGTTCCGATAAACTTTAATCTAATATCGTGTGCTTGGTCAAATAGAAAAGAATCAGAAAACATTGCACCACCGCGACAGGCAACAGATTCTATCATCGTATCAACATCAGACGCAATGGCGTCGCGCGCACGCCCCAAATTTTCAATTGCCAACAAAATTCGATTATCTTCTATGCCCAATTTTGAAGCCAATAAATGTCGGTTTTTACGAATCCGAACGCGTGTATATTGTTCGTCCTCATTCATTTCATCACAAAAGTATTTTATGCCATTTTCATCACAATATTTTTTTAATTCATCACGATAAATATTTAATAGCGGTCGCACAATCTGAACACCATCACGCCAACTTTCGCGCGCCATTGCCGCTAAACCAAACACCCCACTACCACGCCCCAAATTCATCAGGAACGTTTCAATCTGATCATCTGCCTGGTGCGCCAGCATCAATGTTTTTACACTATTTTCACGGCACCAATCTGTCATAAACTTGTACCGCGCGGCGCGGGCGGCGGCCTCGACCCCAGTTAATGGTTTGTCATCTGTCCAATAAAAAATCTTGGATGGAATATTTAATTGATAACAAAGCTTTTCAACATATTCCGTCTCGACATCCGCTGCTGCACGCAAACCGTGATTGACGTGCAACGCCGTTACATTCAGCCCACACTTAACCAACCACACCAACAAACACACAGAATCAACGCCTCCACTGACCGCGACTGCAATTGGTGTATCGGAATATTTTCGAACAAAATTTATAAAATTGTCGTTCATTGTTTTTGTATTTTATGCTATAATTTTCGAAAATAAAGGAAAAAAGAAAATGGGAAAATTCTTAAAGACTGTTGCGGTATATTGTGGACACCAATTCGGTAACAACCCTGAATTTAATCGTGCAGCAATTGCGGTTGGAACGGCCCTGGCCACGAACAATATTCAAATGGTATTTGGTGGTGGCGATGTCGGCTTGATGGGGGCGGTATCAACGGCGGCATTACGTGCGGGCGGACATGTTATTGGTGTTTCAACAGACGACGTTATCGCACGCCAGGAACCCGCCCACGATGAAATCGACGTCGAAATCGTAGACGGCGTTAACGAACGCAAACAACGTATGTTCGAATTGTCCGATGCATTTATTATTATGCCAGGCGGAATTGGAACACTGAATGAATTAACCGACATTATGACAATGCAACAAATTGGTGAAACCAAGAAGCCACTATTCTTTTTAAACATTGATAATTTCTGGGCACCTTTTTCCGATTTAATCAAACATATGATTGGTTGTGGGTTTATAGAAAGTCTGAACGACTATAAAATGTATAATGCTAATTCTGTTGATGAACTAATAACGCTTGTTTTAAAGCATTAAAAAACCGCCATTTGGCGGTTTTTTTTACAACAATGGCGGGAAACAATCGCCACCGGCATCTGGACAACAAACAAATCCACCATTGTCAATCTGTGTATAGGTTTCGCCCGGGCAACACCCAAATCTATCTGGGGATGCACCACCTTCACACATTGGCGCGCCTTCTTCTATATATTCGGTGACAACTTCTGGTTCTTGAACACGAATAATTGGTGTATCATACATATCAACCACATCATCATCCGCAATATTGGCACCCAATCTGTCCGTTTCAAAGTCATCATCTGCAACAAACATCGCCTCATTTTGGGAAACACCATATGCGGGTTTCTTTGCCAATATTTCTTCTTCTGTTTCTATTTTTACAACTTCTATCTCTGGCTCAACAACCGGCACAGTGTTAACCACAGGCATTGTTACAGGAACAACAACTTCTGTTGGTTCAACAGGCTCAGGCTCTGCCTCTATAACAACAGGCTCTGGGGTTGGCTCTGGTTCTGGCTGAGCGATGACTGGTTCAACCGGCACAGGTTCCTCTATCTCAACAGGTTCTACCTTTTCAGGTTCTGATACAGACACTTCTTCAACAATCGGCGCTATGTCTGTGGGCTCTGCCACGACCGGTGTTGGTTCATCCGCCGGCGCAAATTCCGGTGCAACTTTGTCCGCGATATTTGGCAAAGCATTTCCACCCGTTGATTTCTGATAATACCACAGCACAAATATAGACGTAATAATAAGCGCAATCAACATTACATAATAAACAACGCCTTGCTTGCGCTTAGACAACTCCGACGACGACGCAACCGGCACAACCCCTGTCAATGGGGACACTGGACGGAATCCAGAATCCGTTGGTGCGGGCGCAACATCAGACATCGGCACAGCTTCTGAGACGGGCGCAGCATAAGACGATGTAACAGGCTGTGGTATAAATTCGGTTTGTTCTTCAACAACATCCATACCAACCGGGGTTTCGACCGCGGTAATAGAATCCAACACCGGCGCCGGGGCACTAACCTGGCTTGGCACAACGATTTCAGATTCTTGGAATTGCTCACTTGCAATCGGTGGTGTAAATGACAGTGGTGCTACCGCCGACGTATCATTATACGTATCTGGCACACCCGGTTCACTTTGAACCGCCAGTGTCATATCCGGGGCAACAATAGGCGCATTGAAATCAATCGGTTTAAAGGCGATTTCTTCATCCAAGATTTCTGGATCTGTATCAAACAATGGTTTTACTTCTTCGTCAGCCATATCTTCTGCCTTTGTGTTATTTATTGTTAAAGAATTTGTTTGGGGCGAATAATCCGCCGGCACAGGCGCATCGCGCACAACCATCAAATCACCATCTGGGACATTCGCAACAGGTCCGCCAGAAATCGGTGCTGGCACATTCGACGCATCTTCTATTTTGCCGACACGTTCCAAAATTTCACGTGCTGCCTCTGCATCATCAATCGACGAAATCAGACGTTTTTGCGCATTATCCAAACGTTTTTTTGCACGTTTAATCTTTTCATTTGTCGCATCAATCTGTGATTCAACGCGCAAAATCTTAGAAGCAGATTGCTTGGTCGGCTCTTTACCAATATTCTTCCGAACATCTGATAACTTGGCACGCAATTGACGCAACCGTCCATTTAATTCAGAAATCGTTTCATTGGTCTTGTCTATGGTTTCACGGGTATTTTCCACCGACGTTTCCGCCACACTCAATCTTTCTGCCGCCGCCCGTCGAACAGCAATTTCACGAAAAGTATTCAATGTCGCCAGAGCTTGCGTCGCCTCATCACCTTCAACATACTTGCGAATTAAATCACGATAAATATCCAGGCCACTGTATTCAATATCCAGCTTTTGATATTTATTGTCTTTTTTAGGACGCACAGTTTCAAGTTCAACACCATAATCATTTTCAAGAATATCATCCCACTTGCGATTATCAACAGAATCAATCACCAACAAAACATTTGGTTTATTTTCATCTACATGCAAATCAAGAACAAAAACAATATCCCCATCCGGTTTACTGTACGCACGCAACAAATTCCCCGCAATATCATAATCGCGAACCGTCAAGGATGAAAAAGAATCTCTCTCGTTTGGCATTTTGCGTTATTCCCCCATTGCGCTTATTTTTTCTTTGGTGGCGTAAACTGATATGCCTGTTTACAGTGTTCGTAACAATATGGCTTTCCGACAAATACCGTTTCGCCACAGAAATGAAAATGTTCTGAATCCGGATCACCAATCGGCCAACGACATTGATTCGGTTTTAGGTTAGCCATTTCAAGGGCATGCTGAACAATACGCTGATGCATTGCCAATGTCTTTGCATTTACAGTTACCGGCTTCTCATCAACCTTTTTATCAGCAGTCTTTTTGACAACTTCTTTTTTTGGTGCAGACCTCACAACATCTTTCTTTGTTGTTTCTTTTTTTGCCGCCGGCGCTGCTTTTTTTGCAACCGTCACCTTGGATGATGTGGCTTTCTTTGCCGGTGCCGCCTTATTTTGGGATACTTTTTTTGTTTCTTTTACTTTTTCTGTTGGCTCTGACGATGCGCCACCAGCTTTAGCATTCCAGCCAAGGCGATTCAACTTGCCAACGATGGCATTCTTACTCATCCCCAGACGCTTACCAATTTCAGACGTAGACAAACCTTTGCCGGTCAATGCCTTTAATTTTTTCAGCATTGAATTATCCCAACCCTTGCTCATTTTACAAAACCCTTGTTATATTATAAAATAAGTATAGCACTAATCCGATTCGAAAGGCAAGGGGGAAAAATATGTTTTTAAATATCTTTTTTATTGGTTTGCTGGTATGGGCGGCAATATGTGCAACACTGATTTCTGTGGCCGATTTTCGTCGTCGAATAATCCCAGACGCATATCTTTTTCCACTGATACTAATCGGATTGTTACTGATTGCATTTTACGGCTGGCCAACCAGTCTGACCGATGCGGCCATTGGTGCAACATTTGGATATCTTATGTCCGCATTTGTCGGTTTTATATTTGATTGGCATATACGCAAAAAAGATCCAGACGCCATTGCCCCAATTGGACTTGGCGACATCAAGCTGATTGGCGTTGGCGGATTGTGGCTGGGCACAAACGGATTAGGAATCGCACTTGTATTGGCGTGTGCTGGTGGCATTTTATGGGCACGCATAAAAAAGCAAAAATACATCCCGTTCGGACCTTTCTTTATCATTGGCGCAATTTTGTCTTTAATCACAAACTCAATTTTGTTATAATGACCGCATAGGGACCCAAAAATGAGAATGTATTTCAAGACTTTTTTCGCATTTTATACATTGCTATACGGCACAGCAATCGCATATCAGCCGTCATCTGTGCCTTTTTCACAGTATGGCCAGATTCAAAATGTTCAAACCTATTCATCAAATCCATTTTGGAATCCGTCCGGCCCATATAATCAGCGTATGCCCCAGGCGGTATATGTCGACGGTCCCGAAATGAACGCCGGCGATTGCCAACGAACGGTGTCGGCAATGGTTGCGAATATTTGTGCAAATATGAACAATTGCGTTGGTGCACAATTGTCCGATGTGCGTCCAACATTAATGTTGCAATTATCCCAGTTGCCGGGACATAATTACGCAACATCTTGTGCGGGCTATATTGATTCTGAATTTGAAAATTATGTAAAAAAATACGGTCACGCGGGTGTTGCAACGGGAACGGTTGCATTTCCAGACGCCACCACACCATCCAACACAAACAGTCAGATTGAAATAAATAATCCATTTGAAAAACCATTACCACAATGGCAACAGGATGTAATTGAACGTACCCAAGAATTAGAAGAATTACAGGCACGAAACGGCGGTAATATGGGCACATTAAAAAAAAATGATTTTCCTAAAACCGTTGCTGACCTAGAATTTGAAGAACGCCTGAATATAAAGACCGAAGGCTATGAACCATTCAAAGAGGCCAAGGTATACAATTCGATAAAATTGGAATCAATGGAAACCTATACAAGTCGCATGGATGCATTAAAACCAAAAAAAGATACAACAACCACAGAAGAAAAGAAAAACCCAGAAGACAAAAAACAAGACAGCGATTTAATCGTATTCAAGCTGTATTAATCCTAGGATAAACCCATGAAAAAAAATATACTGAATTATGTATGTATTTTGGCTTTAGGTGTTATGTATATCTATAACGCCCATGCAGATATGATGTCTGACTGTATGTCAAAAATTTCAAACAATGCCGAAACCTGGACAAACATCTTGGACACAGAAATATTCCCAAACGCATCCGAATTAACCCAAGAATACGTCACAGCAAAAAAACCAAAGATACTGACGGCCATTGCAGGAAACCTGTTAACATTATGTACAGATAAAATAAGTTATCTGGCAGGATTCGACAAGGGGTTAATACACTACACGCGCGACAATAAAAAATATGCTTTTGATTTCAAAGTTGCTGATTTATTTGACTATATTCAAATGCCATTAGCAATTATGATATACAACAAAACAAATCTGAATCCAGGGGATGTTATACAACTAAGCGATATCCCCAGTGGCAGTGCCGGCCGATATTGGAGCGATGCTTGTGGCGACCATTCTATCTGGGAAGGTGTAGACATGGATACCGCCGTTGTAAAAGCTGGGAAACAGGCATTTACCGATTATATGACAAATTCTCGCAACGAATTCTTTATTGATTTTCCCGAAGGCGATAATCGTCGTGCGTTTCCTGGGCTAATCATTTTAGACAAACGTGGTTCAACCACGGAAGAAATCGTACGCTACTCAAACCTGGTCAAGGCCAAATCAGTTGCGCAAAATTTTACCACTGGCTTAAAAAACAATGCGGGATGTCAAAATCAAAACCTGGCGGTTTATGTAGTTAATACAAACATATCTAAAAGCTCTAGCAGTAATGATGCCGGTTGGCAAATTGCTGCTGGCATAGGTGGGGGCAGTTTGGCACTGCTTGGCATCAATACTGCCATCATATCAAATGTTGCTTTATCTACTGCAACCGCCGCTGTACTAACATCTTCGACAATTCCTGTCGTTGGATGGATTGTCGCAGGTGTTGCTGGAATAACAGCAGGAGTTATAACCACATTACCAAAAGAAATTCAGCACATCGAACAGGTTATGGTTATGGACGGTCCATATATAATTTAGTCGCGAAATGAAAAAACTGATTTTGTTATTTCTGCTTACATTTCCCCATATTGCGTTGGCGGATGATATGGTGCCATCTCCAAATGGGGACCTGGTAACATACGAAGATATAAAAAATCAACCGCGTGACAACACTGAATGCGCAACGGGCGTATTTGCAAACGCACTGGCCCAAACCGCAAATACAGTATCAGAATATGATGACGAACAAACAATTCAGCAATGGATTTATAACACATTTTCCGACAAAACTGTTCTGGAACGTGTTATGGCATGTCCGGAAATCGCCAACGCCGACGACACCGACACAATAAAATTTATGCCAATACAATACCTGTTCCCGGGTGGTCGTGAAATTGTTGTAAACTATGAAACCCAGCCAAAAATTTTAAAGCAACGTATTACAATCGCAAACAAACGTGGTACACCATCATCTGATCCAAACCCACGCATCGGTGCCGATGATGCCGTTTGGACAAACGTTGATCCCGCCTGGTATGCGATTATGATAACCGAACACGGCGCATTGGATAACTTTGTCGGTCCCGATAAAAATAACACTATTTCATTAGACTATATCAAGGATAACATTAACAGCTTATACCCATCGGGGCGGGGCGGAAATTGTACCGATCGCAGCGCGGTATCCCGCAATACAACCGCCGTTAACACAGTTATGCGGGAAAAAACTGTCGACATCAAAGACGATTCTAACGATTACTATATCGCTGGCGATGTAAATTTACAGTGGATTTCATACCTGGAAATCGCACTGGACGTTGCGTTAACCGTTGTAACAATGGGTGGATCCCAAGCAGTTACTGGCGCTGCCAAGGCTGCCCGCGCATCTCGCAATCTAAAAAACCTTTTCTCATCTGCGAAAACTTTGCGGGGCGCAGGACTTATGGACGATTTAAACGATGCCAGAAACATATTAAAAACATTAGACCGCACCAAAGATGCAGACAAATATGCAGAAACACTGCAAAGAATTGCACAGCTTGAAAAACAACTAGAAGCAACAACCTCTGTACACAATTATGCTATTCTGTATGAAAGACTGGATACCGTAAATGACACATTAAAAAAGCTGGACAAAACCAAAGACGCCACAGAATATAAACGCCTTACCGATGAAATCAAAGATTTAACAAAACGTATGTCTGATTTAGAAAAAGCAGACGACCGCGTTAAACAATACAGGCAAACCGCCGATGCCATCAAAGATATGAATAAATATCTGGATGCTTTAAATGCAATGAAGGGTTTGCGCAAAACCAAACAAACAGGAAATGTTATCGCCCGCGGTTTCAAGGGGGTAAAAGCCACTGCCAAAACACTAAAAGCAATAAATACCGGCACAAACAAACTAAATAAAGCAGCAAAAATCGCACGCAAGGGGATGAAATCCGGCCGTATCAATAATTGGCTGTTCCATTCAACAATGAAAAATATCGGTGCGTTGGGCAAAGTAGGGCGCAATGCTGGCATACTTTACGGCACACTTAAATTTGTTGGTAATATGTACGATTGGACCGAAACCAGTACCGGCGATTTTACAAATAATATTGATTTTGCACCATTGTTATTATTGTCCGCCGATGATTTACAGGGACAAAAAAATGTTGTAAATTATGGAATGTGGCTAATGTGGGCGGGGGATTCCACATCACCCCAAGATGACGATGCCGCATTTTTGCAAGCGATGGATTTTGCTTCTAAATTCCACGAAGATTTAATGGAAAATCAAAACGACAATAATCACCCATGCAATATAGATATCTGGGTCGTTAGACCAATTATTCGCGACCCCGGCACCGAACACCAGGCATTATATTATCTGGTTATGAACGACGAGCCCTGGACCACGGGTGAATAATTTTATTCCTGTTGTATTATTTGGTACACTTTTGTATAATAAAAACATACCAAGGGGGATATGAATGAAAAAGATAATATCTGCATTTATAATTTTATGCACAACTGTTGGCCTTGCCTCTGCATACCAGGTTATGTCTTCACGCGAGCTAGGCAAAAGCGATGCAAAAAATCAAAATGTTGTCGTTAAATGCACAACCCCCGCGGGCAAGGTTTCAAACCAAACATGTTCATTACGCAGATATGCCAAATGCACCGGCAACGGCACAAACAAAAAATGCACCAGTTGGCAACCATGGAAAGATTTACGCAATCCATCAAAACAATACTCCGACTGGAAGGCAGCTGCATCTGCGTGCTGTCGCGAAAAGGGGCTAAGGTAAAAAAATCCCGGCAATGCCGGGATTTAATTTATGGTGGATGAAACTGGACTCGAACCAGCGACCTCTTCGATGTGAACGAAGCGCTCTAACCAACTGAGCTATTCATCCATATTCGGTGACGCTTATTATATATTCATTCAGCATATCTTGCAAGAAATTTTGTTTTATGATATCATTCGCATATGATACACAAACTTGCAATATTTTTTTGGATGCTATTTATAACAAATGCAAACGCAGCCTCTTTCTTGCAAGCTGCAAAATTTCCAAAAACAACATCCGACTTAGATTTTTCCGAAAGACTCGACATAAAAGCTGAGGGGTACGAGCCTTTCGCAGGCCTCAGCCCATACCGGGCCTTGAAATTCATGGAAATGGAAGAGGTTGCCCACGACGCAATCGAAGAAGAATTAAAAAAAGCGGGAATAAATCAATGTCCCGAATGTGACGAAAACGGTAATCTGCGCCCCGGCACAGATACCGGCGAAATTCAAATTCCAACACAACCAACCCCAACACAACCAACCCCGACACAACCAATTCCAACACATACAAAAAACGAAACAAACAATATGCGCCAAGGGGCGGGGGGATATTGCTCTTTGCGACACCCGCAAATACCAACCGGTCAAAAAATCCCCCTTGGACAACCAGTTAATATGCAAGACATGCCCGTCAACACCACTTTCAAAGACAAAAGAACTGCAAATATTATGAGAAACACCCTTAATGGTGCAATGTGTTCTCCATACGGCTGTCGTGAAAAAATAGGGAATAAGAATGTTACACGCCCTCACACCGGGGTTGATATTGGTTGTACAGAAGATTTTTATCGTATGCCCATATACACCCCCGCGGACGGTGTTGTCACATTAGTAACACGGGTTGCGCCTGGAAAATCTGCTGGGAATTACATAAGTATCGAGCATGCGGATGGTTGGACCACGCAATATATGCACCTGGATGAAATGTTGGTAACCATGGGGCAACGGGTTTCGGCCGGCTGTCTTATTGGCTATATGGGCTATACCGGTGGTAACGCAGATCAAAAAAATCCATCAATGGGCAAGGACTTGACGCACCTGCATTACGAAATTTTGTATTCTGGGCGAAAATCACAATTATCTGCACCAAACGGCAAAAAGATATCAATTAAGCGAGGACAACCCTGTAACAATGGCAAGGGATTTAAAACAAAAATAAAACCCAACGAACTTATGACATATTATGACAAATAAAAGTCGCCAATTGGCGACTTTTATTTCTAAAACGGTGGTGGGGATAGTGGGACTTGAACCCACACGGTCGCAATGACCAAAGGATTTTAAGTCCTCAGCGTCTACCATTCCGCCATATCCCCGAAGACCTCAAAAACCTGGTGGAGCTGATGGGACTCAAACCCACGACCTCTACGATGCGAACGTAGCGCTCTATCAACTGAGCTACAACCCCAAAACTGGTGCGGATAAGAAGACTCGAACTTCCAAGGTATTGCTACCACTAGTACCTGAAACTAG
>JAZLDI010000009.1:0-25420 GCA_045614665.1 Candidatus Enterousia sp. | reverse complement strand
GATTGTGCCAACAAAATCACGACCTGGTTTATGGGAACCGATTTTCAATTTCAATGCTTTTTTGATATAGTATGATACAGGTGGCAATTTCATAATGAATTCGAAACTGCGATCTGTGTAAACAGTGATAATACATGGAATCGGCATACCCGGTTCTTTATCAGCTGTTTTATCGTTAAACTGTTTGCAGAATTCTGCAATGTTAACACCAGCAGCACCCAACGCCGGCCCGATTGGAGGCGCAGGATTTGCCTGTTTTGCAGGGACGACCAACTTGACCAATCCCTTAACATCTTTCTTTGCCATTTGTTCACTCCATTTTTTTGGTTAGTGTCGTGGTACGATATGGCGTATCTACCACGCGTCGTGTGATTTTACTGAATATTTTTCAGAAAACCACAAAAAACTTTCATTACACCTTTTCGACCTGGCTAAATTCCAGATCCATGCTGGTTTCACGGCCAAACACCAGAACCGTTACAGTCATTTTCTGTTTTACATTGTCCACCTCGGACGCGATACCATTAAAGCCAGCAAACGGCCCATCGATAACGTGTACCTCTTGACCAACAGTGTATTCAATATCATCCATTGCGACCGCACCCTCTTCGACCTGTTTCATCAGGCGGCGCGCTTCTTCTTCGCTGACTGCGATTGGTTTTTGTTTCGCACCCAAAAACATAACAACCTGTGGAATTTGCTTTACAAGCGTAAAGGTTTCGTTATTCATAACCATTTGAACAACGATATAACCCGGAAAGAATTTACGTTCCGTTTTAACACGTTTTCCACCCTTGATTTCTGTAACCTCACGCGTGGGAACCAAAATTTCACCAAAATACGCGTTCAGGCGACGCTTATCAATCTGTTCGCGCAAACCACGCGCAACCTTGTCCTCGCAACTTGTATGAACATTCACAACAAACCATTGCATTTTTTCTTCCATCGTATGCACCCTTTGTCAATTCCGTTTCTTAGAAAATCCAATTAACAATCGCCCCCAGCACACCGTCCACCGCAAAGAAGAACAGCGCCGCAATGGCCGAAAACACCAAAATCATAATCGTTGCACGCGTTACAGTATCACGCGATGGCCACACAATCTTAAACCATTCTCGACGCACAGATTTGATATATTCCAGTATTTTCTTCATAAAACACGTCCACTTTTTATTATTTACGACCATATTCGTGGCAGGGGCAGAAGGAATCGAACCCTCATCCGCGGTTTTGGAGACCGATATTCTACCGTTGAACTATGCCCCTAGAAACTGCAAAAAACCGTCTTTTTTGTACCGCATACACGTCCATAGTCTGCGACAGGATAGCACACAGCCACAAAAAATCAAGCGGAAATATTATATTATTTTTTATTCCTTAGCGCAAGACAAAATTCTATATCAACAAACACAAATTCAATAATATGATTTTGTATTTGCAATTTTTTCTTGCATATGTGACGTATTTTTTTCTACAATCCACTTAATCAAGGGGGAGATTTTGGTGCAAAACCGCATAGAACCGCCAATTTTAATATCCAGACTGATGACGTTTGTACTTGCAACCGCGGTGGTGGTGCTGGTTGTTATGGGTGTAACGTTATATAAATTATTTCCACTGAATCGTCCCCAGGTATTCTTTTTAATGACACAGCCCAGCCATCAACTTGAAATTACATTGCGTGATATGGTGCCAGCGGACGAAAATTTAAGCCGATACAAGCGCGCATTTATCAAAGAATACATCAAGGCTCGAAATGAGATATCTTCAAACATTAACGTGATGCGCAAAAAATGGACTAATAATGCGGCGGCGGCTGTGCGCGCATGGTCAACAGACGATGTTTTTAGCGAATTCGCCCAGACCAGGATGTGGACCGCCCTGATGAATGAAATTCCTGGTTTCGAACTTAAATGCCCAGTCGAATTTGAAACGGGCGCAATAACACCACGCGGAAATGATATGTATGCCGTAAAATTTCGATGGTTTTGCGAAAATAGTGATGGACAGGTGGACGCAAAAGATTATACAATCGTATTAAGATTGGAATCTGATACAGATAAAACCGTACAGTGGACAGACCGATTGAATAACCCGTTGGGAATTCGGGTGGCGCAATACACGATTGAGTCTGTGGACGGTGACAAATCCAATAAAACCGATCCACTGAACAGGTTTTAAGAAATAATAGTAAAGACGGAAGGAAGCGGATATGACGTTTGCAAAGGCAATAAAACTAAATGTATCTCTGATATGCGTTGGAATGACATTGGGATTGACACATGTGAATTCGGCGGTGGCGTATCAGGCGGCGTGGGATAATCCAAATGCAAATATGACCGCGGGCAGTATTAAACCGGGGTATGCACAACTATCATGGTCCAAGGGTAGCACATTGCCATTAAAGTTACGTAACGGAATGGTAACAATGGTAACATTGCCAAACGGTGAACAAATTTCTGACATCATCGTTGGGGACAGTGACCTGTTCCAGGTTGATGCACAAAAAGGTACGAATACAATATTCCTAACACCAGCGGGCAGCACGATGGGTGGTGATACCAATATGATTGTGGATGGACAATCCGGAAACAAATATATATTTTATTTACGTGCCGAACCAACAAATTCGTCTGAAATCACGTATTCCCAGGTTGATGTTGTTTTAGACGGCAACGCGATATTACCCAATGCTAATGTGTCCACAACGTCCGGCGCGGGGATGAAATCGATATTTAACAAACCGGCAACGACACCAAATACCGTTGGTGTTGATGGCGAAGATTATGGATGGATTAAATCTATGAAGATTGATCCGTCTGAATTCCGTTTTGATTTGGATATTTTTGTTCCAAACCCAGATGATTATGTAATCGCACCGGAACGCGTATGGCGCGACCGCATATTTACATATATCGATTTCGGCGACAAGGTTATTTCTATGACCCAGCGACCGGTTGTGTCTTTATTGGTTGAGGGTGGCGAATCCCCGGTTGGTTTCCGCACCGATGGCGAAGACGGACGACTGTTAATCGTAGAGGCGGTTGGGGATATGGTTCTGCGCAGTGGGCAACGTATTGTTTGCATCAAAAAGCGCGAAAAACCATTCCTTATTGCGGATACTGCATCGGTTATGGCGTTGGCAGAGGCAAATGTTGCACAAAGCATGATGAGTGGACAATCCCTGAATAATATTGCGTACAATATGGATATGGCCGCAATGAACATGAATGTAGGCAACTATACCGCAAGTCCAACATTCGTTGGTAACGGATCAGTTGCAGCGGCAACAGGTGCAGGTTATTATATGCCGGCCGGCTTTACGACCGATGGCACAACCGGCGCATCCACCGCAATGACGATGGTTCCAACGGTGCGCGATACAGCGGGCGCATATCTGCCACAAACGAATATTCCACTGATTACCAGCAATCAAAGCGGGGTCGCAGTTGAATTAAAGTCGGACCCATCGGTCAAGGCATTGAATGATTATTGGACGGGATTGCTGGCTAAGTTCAGTGGCGATGATGGTGCAGGCTTGTTAACCCCGTACAAAGACAAGGTTTTCTTTGCGGTTGATGAACAAGGCGTTGGTGAATTGGGGGCGGAATCAACATCGGCACGTCTGTATCGCCTGCGCATTGGGCCATTGGCCGATATTGATACGGCACAAAAACTGTGCGATCAACTGTTGAAATTCAGCGGTGCCAGTTGCAACGTTGTGCGTATTCAGTAAATATCTCTTAACCGGATGTGTGATAATAAATGAATAAGTTTAAAAAGACCTTTGTAGATTGGCGGAACAATACACCAAAGCGTGTTCAGTGGTTATTACTGGCGGTGGCGTTTGTGGTTGTTCTTATACTTATGACATTGTTATTGACCGGGAATAAGTCTAATAAAAAAATCGAGTCTGTCGATTCCGCACCAGTAAACCTGGTGATAACACCGGATACTTTGGATTGGGCGGACGTTACAGTTGGCCAATCCAAGACGCAAATTATAAAAGTGTCTGCAACCGGGCCGGCAAAGATTTTGGATGTTCGTCGCGAACAAAATATTAACGGCTTGTCGGTTAATACGGGCTGTATGAATGCGGGTGAAATAAACGCTGGATTCGCATGCACAATAACGATCGACTATACACCAACGACCGCGATGACGGCGCGTGGGGTGCCAATCTTTATTGACTGGCGCGGTATTAACGAACCAGACGAAATGAAAAAATCTTACAAATATACGATGGTGTTGGGCGCAACAGCCCCTGTGGTTGAAACACCCGCCCCAGTTGTTATCGAAAAAATTGTAGAAAAGGTTATTGAGAAACCGGTTGAAAAAATTGTTATTTCAGAACCAGAAGATGATATAGAAGAAGAAATTATTGAAGACGAACCTGAAATTGAATTAATCGCACCGGCAAAACCTTTTGGTGCGGTCACAGAACGCGTTGCATCAGAATATGCAACACCACCGGAATCCTGTTCGGATTTTGCTTTCCCGGGATATGGAAATTCGGGGCAACAAATTGGCTGGATTAAGCCAAAAGCTGGTGCGTACTATTTCCATCCGTTTTCTGATACAAAATGTGAAAATCCAACCGGTGTTTATAATCCAGATAATGGGATAATTGTTGATATAAAGAATAAGTCTAAGAAAATTGGCACAGATGCAGATCATATTGGATATACGGCCATAACAAATGGTGTTTTACCAAAGCTGTCAAATCCAGTTTCAAGTGCACAACGTGAATCTATGATTGATACAGAAAATCGCGCAACCAGCGGTATGGTGCGTTTGGGCGCAGATGGGATAGAAGAAATGGGAGGTCTGCATGATGCACCGGTGCCAGATGTTGAATATAAATCATCGGGTGATATGGTTGTATCCAGTAGAATTCACGACCGGCAATTCTTGTTGCGTCAATATAAACCTATTCCAGCGACAATCGTATCAGATGTTCGTGCAGATGCAGAGGCCCTGGCCAATGGGATACCGGTACGCGCAACAGTTGACCGCAATGTTTATTCCGACAGTGGCCGTAACGTTATTATTCCAACGGGGACAATGATGCTGGGATATGTGACCGGAACGTTACCAGGACCATATACATCGGTTGGACGTATGAACATTAAATGGTATCAATTTATCCTGCCGAACGGTGTTGAATTTAATTTTGCCGGTGGTGAAAACGATCCATTCTCGGCAGATTCCCAGGGTAAAGTTGGCGTACCAGGATACGGCAGCACGGACTATATAGAACAATTCTTTATGCCGATGCTGACCGCGATTGTGCCGGCGGCGGTGAATTTGATTGCGCCGGTGACGGATGCATTTGTAAACCAGATTGATTTGGATAATAACACCGTTGTGCAAAGTGGTACGGTACGATCATCAGAATTAGCAAAAAACGAGATTATTACCGCCTGGAACCAGGTGGCACAAAAATTATTGGTCGATATGATGGATAACACGGTACCGCCATTTACAATTGCTGCCGGAACGCGTATTAATGTATATTCGCCGGTTGACTTGATGGTAACCTGTGGTGCCCCGGGTTCATCTGATAAAAAATGTGCTGTGGCCGAATATGGTGATAAAAAACGTGCACGCTGGGCACATGATGCAAAACCAAATTACGATGATGGTTCTTGGACCGGTCAGGTACGTTCTTTTGCCGTGGCGGAATATTGCACCACAGACAAGAACGGCAACAAAACAGTTGATCCAAAGTGCAAGGATACAAAAAAATGTGGCGGTTATGACTATGCAACTTTGTTGTTCTATTGCCAATCGCAAAACTATCAGGCGATAAACATGGCAAAGCAGGAACAAGTATTCCAGAATCAACAGGATGCTAGCAACAAAAACAGTATTGCATATATATCCAACCAGGGCCAACAGGCATATAATGAACAAGTATTGGGATTGACATATGACGAAGAAACGGGCGCAATCGAAAATCCATTTGAAAGCAAAGAAGATGAGGTTGTGATAGAGGCCGCCGCAACCGTCCTTACGTGCGAGGATGGAAGCCTGCCGGATGCTAATGGTTGCTGTGCGGGCGAGGTTTACACAGATATGGGTGACCAAGGCTTTAATTGCTGTCCAACGACGGGCGGAGATTGTTTTCCTCCAATACTGTGACGAAAAAATAAATTAACACAGTCCACCATGTGGTGGACTTTATTTTTTAGCCAAAGGTACTATAATAAAGCTAGTAAGGAAAAAGGCCGGTATTTTTATATGCATATTTGTGCACCCATTTTTTTGGGTGCTTATTTTTTTCAAAAACGGTGCCATATGACGATGAATGTGGATATATTTTCGATTCGTAATGAATTTGTTAAATTTGTCTTTCGAATCGAAATTCCGATTCACTAATCAACCGCCGGTTGTAGTATTTATCACAATCGGTTTTTTAGGATATAAATCTTAATAGATCGCAAACAAACCAAAGGAGATGTAGTTATGGAACAACAGCAAGCGATTTTTAATACCGAAAAATTTCAAAATTCTGAGCAATTGTGGTTCTGGTTTTTATATTCAAAATCTGTACGCAATGGATTTGTGCATAATGGGATGCGCGGGACGCGACGCGTGTGCGAGCTGGTTGATGTTGAAACGCTGATTACCAAATTATATTTATCGGGGAAACTAACCGATGAACAGTTACAAGTTATGAAAGAATTTGGCGACAAACGTCGTGCACCCCATCAGCATATCTGGCGGGAGAATCGCGCCGCAGACCAATGGCGGCGCGCAATGGACGAGATACAAACCGCGGCAACCGAACGTGGATGGATTGAATAATAAAATATAAAGGAAAAAATATTATGATTATCATTGCCTTCTCTAATAAGACTTCTAAATTTATTCCGAATGTATTATGCAGACACTTTAAACACGTGGCACCAATTGTGCCGCGTGATGACAAGTTAATTTTGTTCCAATTTGTAAAACGTGGACATGTCGAAAAAATTGTTTTACAGCTGCGAGATATACAGATTTTACAGGCACGCGGATGGAAATTTATCTATATCGATGGTACAGCAGTCCCAACAGATTTTAATCCATATGTGGCGCGTACCTGTGTTGATTTAACCAAGCGCGCCATTGGTATTCGTAATTGGTGTATACAGACCCCGTTGGCGCTATATAAAAATTTGCAAAAATAACAAAATCCCGCCATTCGGCGGGTTTTTGTTATTTCTGGTGTTTTATTATGTACATTTGAATTATACCAAAGATGTTAGATACAGTCCAATAAAGTACCAGACCAGCCGGCATCCATGCAAACATTACCGTAAACAATATTGGCATCCAGCGCATCATGCGTTGTGTCTGGGCGGCTATATCATTTTTGTCTGCAGATTTTGTCTTTTGCGCACTTTGCAGATATTGTTGTAGCCACATTGTCGCACCCATCAATATTGGCAGAATAAAGTACGGATCCATTACCGCTAAATCATTTATCCACAAGAAATTAGCACTGCGCATCTGGACAGATACTAATAACGCCTTGTACAGTGCAAAGAAAATCGGAATCTGAATCAACATCGGCAGACACCCAGACATTGGTGACGTCTTGTGTGTCTGGTACAGTTTCATCATTTCCATTTGCAGGCGCATTTTATCATTGGCATACAATTTCTGAATCCGCTGTAATTCAGGCTGCATTTTCTGCATCGCAATCATTGATGTATAAGACTTGCGCGTGAGTTTCCACATCAACATACGCAATATTAATGTCATCAAAATAATCGCAACACCATAATTCATTACCAGTGCATTTAATGTATTGATAAACCATAACATTGGACGGGCCAAGAAACCAAACCAACCATAATCAATCGTATCATCAATACCAGAAATATATTTATTCGCCATATCCAATGCATCTGGTTCCAATGGCCCAGTGTACATATGATATGAAATGCTTGCAGCTGCGTTCGGCGCAATCGCAATCGCACCCGCAACAACATCTGCGCCATAGTTTGCGCCAGTCTTCTTTAGCGTCATTGTTTGGTCAGGCGCACCAATCGATAAAACCGTTTCCCAATACTGGTCCGCAAAACCAATAAAACCGGCCGTTGTTGTGTAGGCATATGAACGACGGTCCATTTTACGCCAATCAATACGTTCTATATCCGTATTTTCATATGCAATTGCCCCCGTCGATACACCCGCAGAATTTGTCACATCGTTTGCACGTACAATGCGACCATACGGCGCAATCGATATATCACGCGCCGTGCCGTTTCGTATCGTGTCTTTTATGATAATAACATAGTTATCGGTTGTTACTGTACGCACGAATTCGACACCATCGGAATTGCGCCACGAAAACACACCATCTTTGTTTTTCCAAACAGTTGTTGCCGTTGGTGCCGTCGTACCATTGGCAAGCACACCAAATTCCGCATATGCACCATCCGTTCCCAATAATGTCACGGGCGTTGCATCCGATGCCGAAACATTGAAATCTTTTAATGCAATATTCGATATACGCAACCCACGAACCTGGGCAGAAATATCATCATTTTCAATCGTCGTGGCTGGGATATTTGATAAATCTATGACGGGCGCGTTTTCAACCGGGATGTCCGTCGTCTTGGGCGTCATCCAAGAACCCAACAGCCACCAAACCCCAATAAAAATCAAAAACCACCACATAAAGCCACCAAACGCAGACTTTTTCGCGTTTGCATTTTTGTTCGCATTCCACTGGGCAAAGCCAGAATTTCTATCCATATACTGAACCATAATTATTTACACCTTTTGTTACAATTTTCCAAACATTTGCGTCGCGCAATATACCAATTTAAAATATAAAGTCCAACACCAACAACAATACAAATATCCGCAACATTAAATGCCGGCCAATGATATCCGCCAATATGAAAGTCCAAAAAATCAACCACCGCACCAAAGCGAACCCGATCAATTAAATTACCAATCGCGCCACCTGCAATCAATGCCAACGGGGTAATTTCATATTTTTTTGCGCGGGCAAATAAATAATACAATATCATACCAATAATAAATCCAGTCATTATTATTAACGCGATTGGCGCATATTCGCCCAGACCATTAAACAGCGAAAATGCAGTACCAAAATTCCACGTAAATACTATGTTAAAAAATCCAGTGACCGGTGTCATTAAATATGGATGCGGCACCAAATCCCACGCCGAGCCCATCAATGGCATACCGCCCGTAATAAGGTACAGCAACACCCCCTTAGATAACATATCCAGGACCAACACCGCCAGCATTATTGATATAATTGATAAAATCTTTTTCATGTAACTTTCCTGTTTTCATAGAATATAGCAATCGCACCATACAAATGCAAATAAAATGTCCCCAAATGGGGACTTTTTAATAAGATTATTATCACTGTTTATCAGATATTTGCGATGATAATTCCGTGTAATTATCCGCGCGCATTTCAGAGAGCATTTTCTTGACGTCTGTATCAGATGCACCAAGGTGATTTAAAACCCGGCGCCCCAGAAAGAAAGACGATTCAATCGTTTCAGGCGTTGCAGAAAATACACCGTCTTTTAGCAGCACCCTGGAATCAGCAAGATTGCGCGCACGTGCAAATATTTTCATACGTGGGGCAATTGCCCGTATAGCACGCACGGCGGATCGCGCCGTACCCGCATTATCCAGCGCAACAACAACCGCACGAATTTTACGCGGATGCATACCAAATTCCCGCAGCACACGTTCGTTCGTTGTATCACCATAAACAACATTTTGACCGCGCGCACGTGCAACCATAATCGTGCTTACATCCATATCAATCGCAAGATAGGTTATCTTTTGCGCATCCAGCATTTGCGCGACAGTCTGTCCCACACGTCCAAAACCACAAATTATAACATCTGGCTTTATCGAATTGTCGGTATCACCTAGTGTACGCGATGTATGCCCAATCATTAATTTACCTGTTCTGCGCAAATAATCATAAATCGCCAACAACACTGGCGTCATCATAATGGACAACACAATTATCGCAGATAAAATTTCTTGGTGCGCGGTGGGAATTGCCTGAATCCCAGATGTCTTTAATGTCTGCAACATAAGCAATCCAAATTCCCCACCATTGGCAAGTAACAGCGCAATCATTGTTGCATCCGGAATGTCGACATTACGAACACGTGCAACCATAAAGATTGCAACAAACTTGATTGTTATCAATCCAACCAAACCGCCCAAGACGATATACCAATTTTCACCAAGCATCGGCAAATTAAATCCCATTCCCAGAACAATAAAAAACAGTGCCAAGAACAACGTAGCATACGGTCCAATCTGGGCATCTATCTGGTGACGATATACGGTTTCAGACATCATCATCCCCGCCAAAAATGCCCCCAACCCCGCCGGCAGGCCCATCAAATCCAACAACACTGCCCAAATCACAATATTTAACATTACCGCAAGAAGAAAAGCTTCGTTCGATTTTAATTTTGAAACCAGTTTTAACAGCGGATTTAAGATAAAGCGCCCAATAACAACAACACTTAGCACAAGAGCCTCTGAGATAACAATAACATCAATCGCACTGGCCCCCAGGTCAAAACTTTTTCCCGCGAAAACCGGTAACATTGCAAGCAGTGGAATCGATAATAAATCTTGGAACAACAAAATTGAAAATGTTTGGCGTCCCATGTTTGTATTTAACTGATTCCGGGACGTTAATAAATCCATTGCAGATGATGTACTGGACATTGCAAGCATCAATGACACCATCACACATCCCATAATAGACCATACCGTCACACCAAACAGTAACGGAAACAACATTACAACAACCATCATAACCTGGGCCGCGCCAAAGCCAAAGATGGTATGACGCAAATTCCACAAACGACGAATATTTATTTCCAGGCCGATTGTAAACCACAAAAACATAATCCCTATATCGCCCAGAAATTGCCACGTTTCATTTATCTCGAATAAATTAAAAACATATGGGCCAGACAATATTCCCGCAAACAGGAACGCGACCAACGCACCAATCTTGGCCATTCGCAACGCATAGACCAACACGAATAAAACACCTAAAAATATTAAGACAGAAATAGGCATTAATATCAGTCCCCCCACATACTACAAATACACTATAACAAATCTGACGCCATTAAAGCAAATGTTTCTGGACTTATTTTTTCGGCGCGCTCGGTCCCCGTCAATCCATATTTTTCCCACGCAACATTCGGCATTATTGCGCGTATCATTTTGCGACGCTGGCCGAATAATTTAGCAGTTAATTGTTCGATTTTTTGTAAATCTTGCAGTTGTGCGATTTTTTCAGCATTCGGTATTATTTGCACAACCGCACTTTGCACCCGAGGTCGCGGAACAAATGCTGTATTCGGAACATCAAATAAAATTTTGGCATCCGCAATCAGTGACGTTAACACCGCCAGACGACCATAGTGTTCATCGCCAGGGCGGGCGGTTATGCGCTGTGCAACCTCGCGCTGGAACATTAACGTTAATGATTTTATTTGTTCGCCCGCCGCCATTTTATGTAGCCAGCCAATCAATAATTCTGTACCAACATTATATGGCAAATTGGAACAAATTGCATATTCCCGTACCCCCAGGTCTGTAAAATTCACACGCAATGCATCATCAAAAATCACGTCCAAGCGCCCATCAGATGCATCTATAACCTGGGACAAAATCGGTTCGGTGGTTTTATCCTTTTCAATCGCGATGACACGTTTTGCCCCCGCCATCAGCAGTGCGCGTGTTAAGCCCGCCGGACCGGGTCCAACCTCTATCACAGTGGTATGTTCTATATCCGGGACACTGCGCGCAATGCGACCGGTCAAGTTTAAATCAAACAAGAAATTTTGCCCGAATTGCTTTTTCGGTTCCAAACCAGACGCACGCATCATTTCCGATACCGGTGGCAAATTTGCAACATTGTCCGTCATAATGATTTACGTCCCCCAAACGCCAGTGTTAATGTGCCATCGTCTATGTAATCCAAGTCGCCCCCCAGTGGTACACCCGATGCCAATTCTGTAAAAGCAACATCATTTACATTACCGATAGCAGACATAATGTAATGTTGGGTGGTTTTCCCTTCTACTGTATTGGGCAGAGCGAAAATAATTTCACTTATTTTTTCATTTTCAATACGTGCGGGCAAACTTTTAATATTTAAATCATCCGGCAATACACCACCCGCCCCCGACAGCAACCCGCCAATAATATGATAGCGGCCATGAAATACCGATGATTTTTCGAGTGTCCAAACATCCGACAAATCACGCACAATACACAGCTGACCATTCGCACGCGTGTTATCACGACAAAATTCGCACAAGTCACCCCGCCCCGTCAGCACCCCACAGCACGCACATGGCGCAATATTTTGTGCCGCATCAATCAGGGACGTGGCCAATGCCTCGGCACGGCCGGTTTTATCCTGTAATAACGACAGTACAATACGCTGTCCCCCGCGCGAGCCAACACGCGGTAATTTTGCAAATAATTTTATTAACTTTTCTATTTTTGGATTCATTGTATTCACACGATACTAGTGAAAAACATAACTGTCAATACCATTGGTGGCAGCGGTTGATTTTAATTTTTGTGCCGCCCCATCCGTAAGGCCATTTACACGCACACGATACATACCATTGGGCGCCGTTTCAATAACCGCATTCGCCCCCAGGCGTGATTTTACATTTGCGACCTGAGCTTCGGCCGCCGCGCGTGATGAAAACGCACCAAATTGAACACCCGCATTACCCGTTACAACCGCTGATTTCACCGGCGCGGTCTGCTTGGCCGCGCGATATTCCGGCACCGCGGCGGCGGTTGCCGCGGTATATGCCGCATTAAATGTTGCCGCAGATGCACTGGTATCATTTGGTGCAGAATATGTACGAACCGGCGCCGTCGCCGCAATTGTTTCCGGGGAAACGCCCAGCATTCCAAACCCCTTGTTCAGCATTTGTGCTGCAACATTTGCACGGACATCCTTATTTTCCGCCCCCAATACCACCGACATCAGGTGTGCATTACCACGATGGGCGGTTGCAACCAATGAATACTTGGACTTTTTAGTATACCCCGTCTTCATCCCGTCACAGCCATTAAACGACCCCAGCAGGCGGTTACCATTTGTGTAAGTCTTGCCATTATAGGTCCAAGATTTTATCCCAAAATATTTCCAATACTGGGGAAAATGCTTGTACACCGCCATAGACAACAATGCAATATCACGCGCCGTTGACATATGATCATCGTTGGGTAAACCTGATGAATTTTCAAAATTTGTTCGTGTTAAACCAATTTCGCGCGCAACGCGTGTCATCAGGTCCGCAAAAGATTCTTCTTGGCCACCTTTAAGATTTTCAGCCAACACGCGTGCGACGTCGTTCGCACTGTGTACAGCAACCGCCTTTATCGCATCTTCGACCCGGATTTTAGACCCCGCCGGCAATCCCAATTTCACCGGTTCCGCATTTGCGGCCGATTGCGACACAATCAAATAATCATCCAGATTTAATCGCCCGTGTTCCAGTGCATCAAATGTTAGATACAATGTCATAATCTTGGTTAGAGACGCCGGATAATTTAATTCATTGGCGTTTTCCTGGTACAGGACACGACCGGTATCCATATCAGCAACCAACGCCGCACGATACTGGGCCGCATACGTCGGTGCGCACAATAATAAAATTGGTAAAAAAATAAACCGCATTCTCATCAAACGCAGTGTAGTAAATTTTTGTATCCACGGTCAATAATTAAAATCCCGGCAAGTGCCGGGATTTTTTAATCCAGTGTTCGCAGGCTAATTTTATCTTCGTCCACGATAACAAGTTTCCCCATATTTATATTGAAGCGACGCGCAGCATTAAATGCGTCGCGCATACCGAACAACTGTTCATCATAAATTGGGAATATGCCACGTGCCAAACACAACTGGTTTGCGGTGACAGATTCATTGCATACGGCCACAATTGGAATATCTGGTTTGCGGCATGATATTTGAACCGCAATATCGGTATCGCGCGCAAATACAACGATAGCGGAAGCTTTGTTCAGGTATGCCATTGATGCCACCGATCGCGACCAATCGTTTTCTGGTATGTTTTCAACACGTGACCAATCAAACGGATTTGCAATTGCGTCCATATCAGCATGCGATAAAATCTTGTACATTGTTTCAATAACGTTTACCGGATTGATTCCGATTGTGGTTTCTTCGGACGTCATTGTTGAATCAGCGCGCAAATACGCAGTGTTTGCGACGTCTGTGATTTCTGCACGTGTTGGGAATTCACTGGCCACCATAGACCCCAACATTTGTGTTGCGACAATTACAGGTTTGTTCATTTTGCGACATTCGCGAATGATGCATCTTGAAATTGCGGGCACGTCTTGGAATGGCACCTCCACCGCCAGGTCCCCACGTGCAATCATAATTCCATCGGCTGCGGCGGCAATATCGCAAATGCGTTCAACCGCGTTTGGACGTTCTATTTTTGCGATAATCTTTATCGGGTGTGCGGTGCGTTGTGTGATAAAGTCACGAACCTCTGCGATGTCCTCAGGTTTTTGCACAAAAGAAATCGCAACATAATCCGGTTTTTTTGTAATTGCGTATTCCAGATCTGCGCGGTCTTTTGCGGTCAGAACGGATGTTGCAATTTCGGTGTCTGGTAAATTAAAGCCACGACGCGACCAAATTTTATCCCCGCGCAGGACGGTTGTTTTGACTGCGTTATCAGTAACCGCATCAACGCGCATTTCAATTTTTCCGTCGTTTAATAATACGCGGTCCCCAATATTTAACGATTTCAAGACATCGCTATCTGGCAATTGAACGCGTGTGCTGTCGCCGGGGGTCGGGTCATTGTCAAATGTGAATTGTTGTCCGATTTGCAAATCATATGGGGTTTCAGTTGCGAAATTTCCAATTCGATGCTTTGGACCCTGCAAATCGATCATAACTGCAACGGGTGTTTCCAGTTCTTCGGAAATAGAACGAATAAGGTCGATTTTCTGTCCTTGGACATCACCTGTATCGTGACTAAAATTCAGACGACACACGTTCACGCCCGTAGAAATCATACGTGTCAAAGTTTGTCTGTCTTCGCATTTTGGGCCAATAGATGCGGTGATTTTAGTATATTTATTCATGTTTTTCCCTTTCCTGTTTTTCTTGATTTTTTCGATTTATGGTATATCATAAAGTCATCAAATAAACAAGGGGAAAACAGAATGAAGCAAGCAAATCATGGCGCAATCGATAATCAGCAGTTAATCAGTATTATCGAAAGAATTGAAAAATTAAACGAAGATACGGCCGCAATTGCCGCCGATATTAAAGAAATTTATAGCGAGGCTAAATCCGCCGGCTATGATCCCAAATACATTCGCCAGATGATACGCCTGCGCAAGATGGATCCAGACGAAATTGACGAAGCGGACGAATTAACACAAATGTATCGTAATGCATTGGGTTTGTAATGAAAGCGTTTACCAAAACAACCGAAGATTTTAACTGCGCCCATTGTGGCGCAGTTGTTCGTGGCAATGGATATACGAACCATTGTCCAAATTGTCTGTGGTCACGTCATGTTGATGACAATCCGGGGGATCGCGCGGCAACATGCGGTGGAATGATGCGCCCAATTTCAGTCGCACCCGACGGTGCGCGTTTTGTCATTACGCACAAATGTGAATCGTGTGGTAAAATCAAACGCCAGCGCACATCAGATGATGATAACATTGATGCGATTATCGAAATCAGTCGCGATAACTCTTTTATTTTTGGAAAATAAAAATCCCGCACAACGCGGGATTTTTTTACTTATGATTTTTTGTGGCCGCCGCAATGAACGCATTAAACATTGGGTGCCCGGTATAGGGACTGGATTGAAATTCCGGATGGAATTGTCCCGCAACAAAGAACGGATGCGATGGAATTTCAACAATCTCGGGCAATTTGCCATCGGGACTAAGGCCCGATATTTTCATCCCAGCCGCCTCGAATTTTTCACGCCAGGCAACGTCCATCTCGTACCGGTGACGATGACGTTCACTGATATTTTCAGTGCCATAGATTTCATACGCACGAGAATCCGGTGCAATCACACACGGATACGCCCCCAGGCGCAATGTCCCACCCATATCCGCCGCATCGTGGTCCGCCATTATGTTTATAATGGGGGTTGCAGATTTGTTAAATTCGGTTGAATCTGCGTCCGCAATTCCCAATACATTTCGGGCAAATTCAATAACTGCCACCTGCATCCCCAGACATATTCCCATATATGGCACACGGTTTTCACGCGCATATCCCGCCGCCGCAATTTTTCCCGCAACGCCACGCGCACCAAATCCGCCCGGCACCAAGATACCATCAACGTCCGTACAATCGTCGGGGGTAAATGTTTCGGCATTAATCTTTTTAAGTTTCACATGAACATTGTTTTGAATGCCAGCATGGAACAAGGCCTCGTTTAAAGACTTATAAGCATCAGGTACATCAAAATATTTTCCAACAATGCCGATATTTACCGTTGGGATATCCGCCGCCAGATACTTTTCAATCTTGTCAAAACGTGTCATATCACCAATTGCATTTGGCAAACCAAAGTGATCTGCGATGATGTCAAAGACATGCTGGGCCTCGTACGCAAGGGGGATTTTATAAATATTATCAACATCAATGCCACTGATTACATTTTTCGCCGGCAGATTACAGAACATACCAATCTTGGCACGTTCGTCTGATGTCAGCATACGTGGCGTACGCACAATCAGCATATCCGCCTGAATCCCGTTTTCCAACAGGCGACGCACAGACATCTGGGTCGGTTTGGTCTTTAATTCGCCCGATTTTTCAAGATATGGCGCCAACGTCAAATGCACAAACATAACATTGCGACGTCCGACCTGATTTGCAAATTGTCGAATGGATTCCAGGAAAATTTGCCCCTCTATATCACCAACCGTACCACCGATTTCACAGACAACAAAATCCGTATCAACGGGTGTAGAAATATAATCTTTTATTTTGTTCGTGACATGCGGAATCATTTGAACCGTCGCCCCCAGATAATCACCACGACGTTCCGCACTTAACACATCCCAATAAATACGACCACCAGACACAGAATCGTTACGGGTCAGTTTTGCGCCCAGAAATCTTTCATAATATCCCAAATCCAAATCCGTTTCATATCCATCTTTTGTGACATATACCTCGCCATGTTGAAACGGTGACATGGTACCAGGGTCAACGTTTAAATACGGATCAAATTTGCGCGCGTGCACCGTGTACCCACGCGATTGAAGAAGGGCGCCACAACTTGCCGCCGCGACGCCCTTGCCTAAACTGGAAACTACACCACCGGTAATAAATATATACTTTGCCATAAGAATGCCCCCTTATGGAATTCTATCATAGGAAATTTTCCATTGCGGCGCAATTAAATAAATTCCTATACTGAGTCTTATGAAAAAGGTATTGGATTTTCAACATCAAAACTTATTTTTATGGGTGGCACCAATAATGGCATTTGGTGCAGCGTTGTATTTTTCATTACCGTACGAGCCCAATATACCATACGCAATAATTCTATCTGGCGCATTATTTGCCATTATGATTTGGTCACGTGTACCGCTTGTCTTGCGTACCGTTGCGATATTTATGTTTGGTTTTATATACGCATGCGCATACACACATGTAATTGATACACCACAAATAAAGTCAACCATGCGTGATACAAATGTTATTGGCACGGTTTACAAGATTGATTTCGCAAATGATAAATCTAGAATCTATCTGAATACAGATGATGATATGCGTATTCGTGTATCAATCGGTGACAATATTCCAACCCCAAACGTTGGCGATATAATAAACGCAACCGCAACACTATTCAGACCGGCGGCTGCATATGCGCCGGCAACATTTGATTATGCGCGTTGGGCGTATTTCAATAGACTGGGCGCAACGGGATATATTTCTGAATACGATGTGGAAATACCCGTAAAAAGCCAAACAATCAATTCGTTGCGCGATACATTACACAAAAACGCTGATTCTTTCTTGGTTGACAGTTTGGTTCTGGGGTATAAAAATTCTGTACCAAAGGCAGACAGTAAAATTTGGACCGCAACCGGTATCGGTCACGTTTGGTCAATCAGTGGATTTCATATGACATTGGTTGGTGGCTGGTTATTTGCAATATTCTTTCTGATATTCCGTACAATTCCATATATTACACGTCGCATCCCGGCACGAATACCCGCGATTATCTGTGCATGGGTGGGATTGCTGGGGTATTTGTTTATATCGGGATTGGATGTGGCGACACTGCGTGCTTTTTTAATGACAACGCTGGTGTTTATAGCATTTATTTTTAGTCGCAATGCAATATCAATGCGTAATATTTGTCTGACATTTTGTTTGATATTTTTAATTAACCCACACTATGTTATGCAGCCGGGCTTTCAGTTGTCTTTTGCGGCAGTGTTTGGACTGGTCTGGTTTTGGGGTGATATGCCATATGTAAAAAGAAATCGTCGTCAAAAAATTTTTCGTGCAATTTATGTGACAATTATGACGTCTGTTATTGCGACAATATTTACCGCACCATTTGTCGCCGCACATTTCTATGCGTTACCAGTTTATGGATTGATTGGCAATCTGATTTTATTGCCGATATTTTCATTTGCAATTATGCCATTGGTGATGCTGGGTGCATGCGGGGTTGGAACGGCAACGAATCTGGCACATGTAATTTATGATTGGACAATAAATATTGCAATATGGATTGCAGAATTACCATTATCAACAATTGTTGTTCCACATATTTCAAATGCGGCGATGGTGTTGTTTATTCTGGGACTGGCGTGTGTAATATTTATTCGTGCGGGACGTGCACGTGAAAATATTATTGCGTGTGCGGTATTTATCTGTGCTGGAATTTGCACGGTTGCATTACAGCCAACACCGGTATTCATGTCTACGTATGACAATCAACTGGTTGCATGGCGGCGTGACGATGGGGAAATATCCTTTAATATGAAAAGTGCATCAAATCACTATTTCGCATTTGATACATTTTTACAGATTTCAGGCCACACAACCAACAGCGTACGACACAAACATAAATGCAACAAAGGCGTATGTGAATTTAAGTCTGATAATTTTAGATTAATGTATACGCAAAAATTTGTTCCATTAATGAAAAACATAAGTGCATGGTGCGAAAACAATGATGTTGATTATATCGTTTCGTTTTTAGATATAGATGCACCAAAATGCAATCACAAGATTTTACGTGGTGGGTTTATAATTTATGACAATGGCCGGCTTGAATATGTACGGACTAATCGGCATTGGCATAATCGGCGCGGATAAAATACAGACCCGACGCCGGTGCCGTTGGACCCGCCGCACTGCGGTTTTTCGCCGCCAAAATTTCATCAATATCGTATGGCTTGCCGATACCAATTTCAATCAATGTTCCGACAATATTTCGCACCATATGATGCAAGAATGAACGTGCAGAAAATTCAAATATAATCTCTTCGCCGTTTTGAACAACTTCGATTCTGTCCAGTGTTTTGATTGGGGATTTTGCCTGGCACTCGGATGCGCGAAAACTGGTAAAATCGTGATTACCAATTAATTTTTTTGCGGCTGCACGCATTGCTTCAACGTCTAGTTTTCTGGGCACCCAATACACGCGATTTTTTTGCAATACCGGCGCCATTGGACGATTTAAAACGACATATTTATAATGACGTGCCGTGCAATCAAAGCGCGCATTAAATTCATCCGACACAATTTCACAGTCACGCACAACAACCGGTTTACCAACCAGATAAAAGTTCAGCGCACGCATCACTGTTTCAGCCGGCGTTTCGCCCGGCAAATCAAAGTGCGCCGCCATCGCAAGGCTATGTACACCCGCGTCCGTGCGCCCCGCCCCAACAACATCGGGACGCGCACCACAGAATCCATAAATCGCATCTTTGACAATTGACTGAACAGATGGCCCCTGGCGGTTTTCTTGCCAGCCGATAAGGTCCGTGCCATCATATTCCAAGATTACTTTGTATCGTGTCATTATTTTATTTTTCGTTCTGTTGTTTTTCTGTACAATTTTTTATCGTTCATGGGCCTGGCACTGACGACAACGCGTTTCACCAAGCGATAACAGTATTTCCAATTTAAGACGCTTAAAATCTGAACACGAATGACAATGCGTCCCCATACAATTCAAGCACGGACATGCGCCATTGTTATTATGTTCAGACAAACAAACATGAACACCGGTCAAAGCACATAATTTTGTATTATCTGGCATACTATTCACCATATTTTATTTCGCCACCACGCAGGCCATTTACAAAACTTTTCCAATCCATTGGATTTTTTCCAGCCGGCTGAATACGTGTAATTTTTAATTCGTTGTCTTCAATTCTTGTTTCCAAGACTTTAACATCCAAACCGCTAATTTTTGTACGCCCCGCCCCCAGCGCACGAACCAGGTTATGTATTTGATACGCAGGCTTATTCCAATCGATTATTTCATCCGCACCCGTCCATTTATGCGTAAATGTTGGTGTACCGGTTTGTGGCACCGCGGGATATTTTGATGGATTTTCCAAATATTCAACCAACATATCGGCGCCAATTTTGGATACGACTTCTTCAATTGTTTCATTTGTGTCATTTTCACCGATTTCAAATTCACGGCACATATGAACATCACCCGCATCCAGTTCCGCCGTCACATCCATCAAACACACCGCCGATGTTTTATCCCCGTTATAAATTGCGGTTCTGATTGGCGATGGACCACGATATTGTGGCAGACGACTTGGGTGAATATTAACGCATGGCGCAGACGACAGAACATTATCACGCAATATAACACCATACGATACGACCACTATCATATCAGGTGTATAATTATATTCGTTAATATTCGTATGCACGGTCAGATTATTGTCAATCGCCCAGTTATGCACCGGTGACGGTGTTAAGATTTTCTTGCGTCCCATCGGTTGTGGGGCACGTGTAAACACGGCCAATATTTCATGCCCGTCATTTTTAATTTTTTCAAACATTGGAACAACGAATGCGTTTGTTCCCATCAGAACCAGCTTCATTTACGACGTCTCACTTTTCTCATCACCATTTCACGACGAACCGGCGACAGATGATCAATAAATAATACCCCGTCCAGGTGGTCTGTTTCGTGCTGAACAATACGCGCCGGCAACCCTGACATTTGCGCCCCGACACGTTCGCCATTTTCATTTGTCCATTCAACGGTAACCGATGCCGGACGTGAAACATTTGAAAACACCGGCAGATTATCCGACCCCAGGACGGACAAACACCCCTCTTCCATAGTGCATTTTTCGTCGGAAAACGATGTAATTTGCGGATTTATCATACGATACACCGTCTTGGTATCAGGATCCATCATAACCAAAAAGCGTGACAGAAATCCAACCTGGGGCGCGGCCAGGCCCACACCATTTTGTGCATCCATCATTGATACCATTTCGTCCATTGTATGCAACAATTCCGGTGTGATTTCACCAACCGGTTCGCATTTACTGCGCAAAACTAAATCCCCGCAAAGTTTCATTTGCAACATATCTAAATCCTTATATAATACCGTTATGATATCAAAGGATTAGGAAATGACAACTTATATTTTCATTATGTTGGCGGTTATTATTGTGTTGTTGGTGGCGGTTTTGATGCGAAAACCGATCGTTGATATATCCGCCCTGCGCGAAGATAATGCAAGACTGCGTGAAAGATTGGCAGAACGCCTGGGGGCACTGTCCCAGAATGCGATTGAATTAAAAAACATCAGTGGTGATATCGCAAATTTCAAAAATATTTTAATGGGCAACAAGCAAGCACGCGGAACCTTTGGCGAAAGACAACTGGAAGATTTGGTCGCAGATATTATGCCACCGGAAACATATGCATTTCAAAGCGTTCTGGAAACGGGTGTGCGACCAGATTGCATAATCCGCCTGCCGTATCCGCCGGGCGATATGATAATCGACAGTAAATTCCCACTGGAAAGCTATAACCGTATGATGACAGACGGCACCGACATTATGGCACGCAAACAATTTGAATTAGACGTGCGTAAACATATTGATGATATTGGTACCAAGTATATTATTCCCGGACGCACCGCAGAATCGGCAATGATGTTTATTGCATCGGAATCTATATTTGAAACACTGCATCGTGAATTTCCAGATACGATTGAATACGCGGGCCGAAAAAAGGTATTTATTGTTTCGCCATCGACATTATGGGCGACGCTGAATACAATTCGTGCGGTGTTATCTGATATAAAAATCAAACGCGTGGCGGCAAAAATAAAAAAAGAATTGGAATTACTATTAACAGACCTGGGGCGGTTGAATGACCGCGCAACAAAGGTTAACCAACACTTTGCAATGGCGCAAACAGATATAGAACAATTACAAACATCTATTGGAAAAATTACACCGCGTGCAGAAAAATTACGTGCCATGGATTTCGGCGAAGAATAAAAAAATCCCGCCAATCGGCGGGATTTTTTTATTCGGCTGAATCTTTTATGCACTGGCCACCTGATAATTTATAACCATCTGCACACAGGCAATTGTTATAGGCGTCACGCTTGCCAGAAAAATGCGCAGTTGTATCACAAGCCTTCATACACTGTTTGCCAACAGGTTCATACCCGTCCAAGCATTTACATACTTCGTTGACGTATTTGTTGCATCCTGTTCCTGTGCAGTCCGATTTACGCATCGTTTCATATCCAGAATTTGCCGGACACAACAAAGATTCATAGAATATCTCTGATATGCAATTAACATATGCGTTGTTACGCGTTGCGTCATTTGTCGCGTTTGCTGCCGCCGAGCATCCCGCTGTCGGTTTATCTGTTGTTGGATCCAATGCAGGAGAGCCCGCAAAAATTGCATAACCACAGGTCAGCGCAACATTACGACATGCACCACGCATCACGTCATAAATACTGTTTATACTAGCACTGGATGACCATGTGTTGACCTGGGTAACCTGGTTATTATAGCATTGTGCAACATCAACCATACAGTTTGATGCATATTCAGATATAATATTCTGTTGCGCGGCACGGACGTTCACCATTGCACGCTGAATATAATTTATAACAATATCGTTGTTCCAAACATATTGGTTATCTTTATAGGTATAATATTGACATTTATCCAAGACCGCACGACATAATCCGCCATCGGTCGCCTTGGCCCCTGTGCCGATTTTTCCCAACAGATACGAGGCGACACAAACGCCGTTGTTGTGCCCACCGCCATCATCACTGCATGTATCTGGATCGATTTGGGTATTCATAGCCAGGGTCATAAAATCATCATTAATCTTGGCATTGTTGTAATCTTCCATAAATTCTGTAATAAGTGTGATGTTCTGGCCCAAGACAACTTCGCCATTTTCATCGATATAACGCTTGGTCGGGTCAACGCATTTGAAGTAATCATCACCACAGACCATATCATCACGCATACAGGTATCCAGGGCCGCAATACACCCCTTGGCATCGTATTGGTTCTTGTTCTGCAGCACAGCCAAACGCGCCTTTTGCAACATTAATTCGGCACTGCGGACATTTGAAACCAATGTTTCGTTCATTTTTTTCAAGCCCTTTTCATATGCAATACAATCCTTGTCAATGGCCAGGTCATAATTCCCCGTAATTTGTTTTGGCGTTCCGCCAGCCCCCTTGCACTGGTTCAAAATAGTACTGCAACGGTTGCGGGCGGCATTATACAAATCGGTCCCACGCAGGTTTGAAAAACTGCTGGATGAATCCAGGTTCAAGAAATCCAAACTAAACATATCTGCGGCATTGGATGAAAAATCAAGGTCTATATCCAACCCAAACGACGACTCCGAATAAGACGCAGAATTACTTGTTGGGTCTTTGATTAAATCTTCGATTTCCGCCAACATATTGCGCGTTTCGGTCGTATCCTTTTGACCGGACAGTGCGGCTTCGGCCTCGGTCTCGGTCAGGATGGCGCGGATTTCATCCGCAGACAGCCCCACATAACGAATACGTTGGGCAACACTATTTAATTCGGCATTAGCTTCTTTGACAGCCTGTTCAACCTTGGTATATTTGGAAAGGTTTGATGAACACGAACAACGCCCCTGGTTTGCATCAATAACCGCACAGAATTGATCCATGCAATCGTTATACTGTTCCTGGCACGATTTGTTTAATTCGGCCGTTTGTTCCAGGCGTTCTTTTGCCTCTGAAATACTTTCACGGGTGGCGGCACGTGATTGTACGCCACGCAAACTTTCATCAATATTGGACCCCGTCTGAACATCCGTTCCGGCAATAGTGGCACGTCCGCCAACCTCGGCCGTGGAAGGGCGCAAGACAACACCCGCACGACGCAGGGTCGGATTATTGTTAATACTGGCCGCGGAAACACGCGCATTGCGCCCTACGGTATTTACCGCCACATCTAATTTATCCGCAGACTGCGAAACCGCCTTGCGCGTGGCGGTGCCACGTGATGCTGTGCGCGCAACCGTTTTGGGGGCAGGCATATCGGTTTCAGTCGTCCCGACCGTTGCGGTGCGTGATGTGGTACGTGTAATCGTTGAACGAGCCGTATTTTTTTGTGATTGTACGCTTTCAGAATCCATCTTGTCCGACGGCAGTACACGCGACGCAGTTGCGCCAAACGCAGACGGCGCACAAAGAACAAATGCGAAAAAACACGTCGCAAACTTTCTCATCTCTTGGGTGAATTATATCATTTTTGAATATTGGTGTAAATAATAAAAAATCCCGCCAACTGGCGTGATTTTTTATTCTGCATCGGTTCCTGGAACAACAGATACTGTTCTTCTGTCGCCGTTGCCCTTTTTAAATTTTACAATACCTGCGAATTTCGCGAAGATTGTGTGGTCTTTACCCATACCAACATTCAAACCAGGATGTACAGATGTACCACGCTGACGAATGATGATGTTACCTGGGATAACACGACTGCCACCAGATTTTTTAATACCTAATCTGCGTCCGGCCGAGTCGCGTCCGTTTGACGTTGCGGAACCCGCTTTCTTATGTGCCATAATTTCGCTCCTTAGGCTTTAATATCTGTTATTTTCAGAACAGTAATAAACTGGCGATGACCAGCGGTGCGACGATAATTCTGACGGCGTTTTTTCTTGAACACCAAAATTTTGTCAGCACGTTTCTGTTCGACAACTTCTGCGACAACCTTGGCACCTTCTACAAAAGGTGTACCAACCTTGTCACCGACCATCAATACCTGGTCGAATTCAATTTTTCCGTCGGCA
>JAZLDI010000008.1:0-67642 GCA_045614665.1 Candidatus Enterousia sp. | reverse complement strand
CACAATTGGTATCTGTGACCAGTTGTTCAGTCGTGTTGGTGCATCAGATAACCTGGCCGCTGGTCAATCGACATTCATGGTGGAAATGAGTGAGACTGCCAACATTCTGAACCGTGCGACCAAGCAGTCTTTTATCATCTTTGATGAAATTGGTCGTGGTACGGCGACATACGATGGTATGGCGATCGCCCAGGCGGTTCTGGAATACCTGAATGAATTACAGTCACGCACATTGTTTGCAACGCATTATCATGAATTAACATCTATTAAAATGGATAATGTCTTATGTTTGACAATTGATGTACGTGAACATAACAATGAAATTGTGTTTATGCATAAAATTGTACCCGGTGTAGCAAACCGTTCTTATGGTATTCATGTGGCGCGTATGGCAGGAATGCCGACATCCGTTATTGCGCGTGCGGAAAGTGTTTTGGCATCGCTTGAATCGCATACAGTAACCACCGCACCACAACAGGTTACAGAAAGCGCACCTATAAAAAAAGTAAACCTGAATCCGATGCGAATTGAGGCATCAGCACGCGCACAATTAAATCTGTTTGGGGAATAAATATGGCAGATGGATTTATAATCTTGGACAAAGAATCTGGCCTGTTTTCTAGAACGGCGGGTGGGCGCATTGCACGCATGTTTGAAACCAAGAAGTTTGGGCATATCGGTACACTGGACCCAATGGCATCGGGGGTAATACCAATTGCAATTGGTAATGCCACAAAAATGATACCTTTTATCGAAGAAATAAATTCTAATAAAAAAGAATATTTGTTTTCGTGTGTCTTTGGTTTTGAAACAGACACACTTGATATAACGGGGCGTGAAATTTTTCGTGACAATATTGTGCCGACTGTTGATATGGTTGTGTCTGTGATACCGAAATTGATTGGTAAAATTATGCAGACGCCACCGCTTTTTTCTGCGGTACACGTTGATGGAATGCGTGCATATGATGCGGCACGTCGCGGCCGGGAAATCGAAATTCCGGCACGTGAAATTGAAATTTTTGAACTGGAATTTTTGGGTATACGCAATGATTCCTGGCATTTTCGCGTGGTGTGCAGTCGTGGCACATATGTGCGTTCTCTTGCCCGTGATATTGCAAAAATGTGTGGATGCGTGGCAACGGTCGATATGATAAGGCGCACCCAAACCAATGGTTTTACGATAAAAAATGCGGTAAAACTTGATTTTTTAGAAAATCTGGTTAATAATGGGGGCGATTTCAAGAAATACTTGGAACCTATTGATTCGGGACTGGGGGACATTCCGGTTGTGAATCTTGACGGCACGGTGGCCACTTTTTATAAAAATGGCGGCTTTGTCGAGACGGGGGGTGCGAACGGTCTGCGTCGTGTATATTCGGATGGAATATTCATTGGAATTGGTACGGTCGTGGACGGAATATTGCACCCAAAAAGAACAATTTAAAACAAAGGAAAAATACAATGTCCGTTACAAAAGAACAAATTGCCGAAGCGGTGGCAAATTTCAAAACAACAGAAAAAGACAATGGTGGTTCTGCTGCGGCTCAGGTTGCGGGTTTGACATTGCGTATTCGCAATTTAACAGAACATATGAAGGCTAATCACAAAGACAAACATTCAAAACGTGGTCTGTTGTTGATGGTTAACCGTCGTAAAAAATTGTTGGCATACATCAAGAAAAATGATGTTGTCGAATACGAAGAACTGATTAAAAAATTAGGTCTGCGTAAATAATAAAAAACACCGACAGTTGTCGGTGTTTTTTTTCACCTTTCGTTATTTATCGCGGATTTGTGCGTTACATTTCTTTTCAACAGATTTAATTACCGCATCTTGGATTTTTAACAAATCTGTATCTGACATATTTTCCCGTGGCTCTATTGTAATTGTAAATGCAATTGATTTTTTATCATTACCCAAATCAAACGCATCAAATACAACCACATCTGTTATACGTGTGTCCGCAGATAACGCCACACCAGTCAATTTTTCAGCCGGCATATCCATATCTACAATAAAAGCAAAGTCACGTGTTATCGGCTGAAATTCCGACAGTATGATATTTTTTCCAACACGTTGTTGTGGCATATTGTTAATATCATCAACAATCGCAATTACAACATTTGTTTTAATGCGTAATTTTTTCGCAACAGATGGATGCAGCTCACCAAATTCAGCCAACGTGCGCTTACCTTGCACGATTTTACCATATCTGTATGGATGTGCCCAACGTGGCGCATCATCGGTTGATACGGTATATTTTTGGCCGTTTAACATTGATACAATGTCAGATTTTACATCATAAACATCAACATCGCGCGTGCGTGATTGCCAATGCTTTGGACCATTACGACCGCTGCGAACAATACACAATGACGTATGCTGTCCACCTGGCATATCGCTATCAAATACCGTCCCCAGTTCAAACAGGTTTAAATCCGCGAAGCCGCGTTTTTCATTATTAGATACAGTTTCCAATAAACCACCCAACAAACCATTACGTGCCGTATCCATATCAGTTGTAATTGGATTTGCGATTTTTATAATTGGTTTATCTGATAATAATAGTTCTGTTGTACTGTTACCAAACGCATATGAACAACATTCATTCAACCCGCGTGATGCCAGATGACGCTTTAAATATAATTCATGATTATATTTTTTATCCGCATCCCCAATAGTATGTGTGGCAGACAATGCTAACTTTTCATACCCGTATATACGCAGCAAATCCGCCACAATTGTTTCCGGAATCTGAACATCAACACGACGTGTTGGCGGTGTAACCAGCCATTGGTCACCGTTAATTTCCAGCGTGTATCCCAACTTTTCCAAAATATCGTGTTGGATTTTTTTATCTATATCTACGCCTGTTTTTTGCGCAAAGATATTTGGATTGTATTTAATTTGTATATTCTGTATTTTGTCACTACCCGCAACATATGCAGTTGTGATTTTACCGCCACATGCGTCCATTATTATATTTGCCGCCATCATTGCCGCCATGCCAGTTATTGTTGGATCAATACCACGTTCATAGCGATATGATGCATCGGTTGACATACCGATTCTTTTTGCAGATTTACGAACAGATACCGGGTCAAAATACGCAGATTCCAAAATAATATTCTTGGTATTTTCGGTTGTCGAACCACGCGCACCACCAACAACACCCGCCAATGCTAAGATTCCCATATCATCGGCAATCACCATATCCATATCCGTCAATTCATGTTCAGCACCAAACAAGTCTGTGAATTTTTCGCCAGATTCAGCCATACGTACAACGATATCACCATGAATTTGGTCCGCATCAAAGCAATGCATAGGCTGGGCCATATCATAGCAGACATAGTTTGTTGCATCAATTGCAGCATTTTTCGGATTTATACCAATCGCACGCAAACGCGATGCGATTTTATCCGAACTGGGGGCGATTTTTACATCGCTTATTTCAATCAGTTTATATGTCGCACATTTATCAGTTTTAATAACCGCACGACGATTTCCCGAAACCGTTTTAAAGTCTGTATCGGTTGGCGTGATATATTTGCCCGCACCGGATGCTGATAAATCACGCGCAATTCCACGCACCGATAAATAATCCGGACGATTTGGTGTAATGCCGGCATCAAATACCGTTTTTACATTTAATACAGGCGTACCAATTTTTGTATCTTCACTTAATTCAATAATACCACTGTGGTCATCGCTTATCCCCAACTCTTTACCAGAACACATCATACCATCAGACAACACACCACGCAGTTTGCCAGACGTTATTTCATGACCACCAATCACACAACCTGGTACCGCCAGCGCAGAAACCAGTCCCACACGTGCATTTGGTGCACCACAGACAACTTGACGCAGGGTACCCGTTCCATCATCAACCATCAGCACGTGCAAATGATCACTGTTTTCATGCGGTTTACATTCAACAATACGCGCCGCAATTGGTGCGATGGGTGCAAAAACTTCTTCAACCTCTAGGCCAATGCGCGTCAATTCATCCGAAATTTGTTCGGGTGATAAATCCGTATCTAAATATTCTTGTAACCAATCATATGTCCATTTCATTTGTTTGCCCTCACATTAAAATCCAGCACTTTTTAACCATCTGACGTCATTGCCACGAAAATCACGCAAATCTGGCAAATCATATTTCAACATCGCTAGGCGGTCCCAACCAAAGCCGAATGCAAATCCCTGGTATTCGTCTGGGTTAATACCACAATTACGCAGAACATTTGGATGAACCATACCAGCACCCATAATTTCCAACCAACGTCCGTTTTTCCATTTCAAGTCAACCTCTATCGATGGGTCTGTAAATGGGAAATAAGATGGACGAATACGTAATTCAACGTCATCCATTTCAAAGAAGCGCTTTAAAAATGCACGAATATCACCAATCAAATCCGACATTGTGATATTTTTATTAACATATAACCCTTCTATCTGGCCGAACATCGGTGCATGTGTTGCATCCATTTCTTTTCTGTATGCGGCACCAATACCAAACATTTTTACCGGCGCGCCTGTTTTTTCCATTGTACGAATTTGAATCGCAGATGTCTGGGTACGCATAACATTGCCATTTTCCAGAAAGAACGTATCTTGCATATCACGTGCCGGATGATAGTCCGGTGTGTTTAACGCGGTAAAGTTATGCCAATCATCTTCGATTTCCGGACCGGTGTGGGGCGTATAACCAAAAGATTGTAAAATTTCTGAGATTTCAATTAAACTTTGCGTCATTGGATGCAGTGTGCCACGATTTTCAGGCATTGGATTTAACGATACATCCAACTTCTGTTTTTGCAGACCCGCCATCAATACCGCGTTTTCAATTTCCGTCTGACGTGTTTTAAATAATTCGCGCAATGTTTGGTTTTCCAGATTTAATGCCGCACGTGCATCGTTATCCAGACTTTTCATTTCCTTTAACCGTGCGGTCATTGTACCATTTTTACCGAACGTTGCGGTATACAGTGCCTGTAATTCTTCAAGTGTATTTATGTTTTTAATTTGTTCCTGCATAACTGTTACCTTAAGACTTCTATTTAATACGAATAAAGGTCGTCAATTGACGACCTTTATATTACAAAACAAATACCCCGCCGACAAGGGATTATTTAGATTCCCCGGCGCTAAATCGTTTTGCTGTATCAACCAATTTAACAAAGTTTGCATCGCCTGCATATGCCATTTCGGCCAATACTTTACGATCCAATGCAATACCCGCCTTTTTCAAGCCGTTCATAAATTGGCTGTATGTCATACCGTTTTGACGTACCGCAGCATTGATACGGACAATCCACAAACCACGAAATTCGCGTTTTTTTACACGACGATCGCGATATGCATACTGACCCGCCTTTTCCGTTTTTTCACGAGCGGCACGATATGTTGAATGATGACGGCCCAAGTAACCCTTGGCACGCGCCAAAATCTTGTTATGTTTTTGTTTTACGGTTGTTCCGCGTTTAACTCTTGCCATAATCGCCCCCTATTATTTCAAACCATATGGCGCCAGGATTTTTGCCTGACCCACCATGTTATCATTCAAATACTGTGGTTTAGAACCCGCGTTGTTTGCACGAGCAGATTTCTTGCGCAACAGTTTTTTATGGGCGTTACGGGCAACACGGATTTTACCGGTTGCAGTCATAGACGCACGCTTTTTCAAGTATGACTTTGTCTTTAATTTTGGCATTTTATATCCTTTTATTTTTTCTAGGTTTTTGATGCCTGGTGGCAATGCCTGCCACTTTGGCTAGGGGTATTGTGGCATATTTTATGGAAAAATCAAGTTTTTATTGAATATCGGATTTTTTACGTATAAAGTATCCGTGATGAACCAGAATAAACTATCTTCCAGGGTATATACGATTATAAAATCAGCGGCCACCGCGGCGGTACTGCCGATTTTATTTATATACATTATGGTCGCAAAGCCAGATTATACAATTTTGAATGGTTTAGCGCATATTGTGTTACCGGTCGCAAATACCATTGGTGATATTGTTACATGGCCCATTCGCGCGGTTGGAAATTCTGTGGATGGGATTCGCGAATTATCAAATTTACGCGATGAAAACGAAGAATTAAAGGCACGTCTGGATGCGGCACTGGCAAATAAATATGCGTGTGATATTGCGTTGGCAGAAAACAAAAAACTTAACCACGAATTAAATATGGTATCAGCCCAACCACATAAAACGATAATCGCTGATGTCCTTTATGACAATAGCGCATTTCACAATGCAACGTTTGTAATAAATCGCGGTACCGACAATGGCGTTGTACGCGGTAATGTGGTTGTATCTATGGATAATAAGTTAGCCGGAATTGTTATTGATACTGGTGGTAATTTTGCACGTGTGCGCGCACTGACGGATACAGATTCAAATATTGCAGTGCGTGTGGCGGGAACACCGGTATATGGATTTTTGGCTGGCAACGGCAGTGGCACAACAACTATTGGTTTTTTTAGTGACCCACAATTTCAACCATCTGCGGGTTTGCGCCTGATTACCAGTAACATCAGTGGCGTTTTACCAAATGGTATATTTGTTGGTGAAATAATAAATGATACAGATGTAAAAACAATCACACCGCATGAATTATCACGTGTTATGGTTTTACAATTTGATAATCTGGGCGAATATAGATAAATGAAAGACAATATTATTAAATTTTTGCGTGATTCAACGCCTTGGCTGGCGGTGATAGTACTGTGGCGGTTATCAAATACCTTTTGGAATCCAGCAGGAATATTGGCACTGATTCCGATATTTTATTGTTCTTTTGTACAACCAACGCCATATTTTACAGTATATGCCATATTGTTTTGTTTTTTAATTGATTACAAGTTTGAAACACTGGCGTTTTGGACGGCGTGGTATTGCCTGTTTTATGCGATTAACGGGTTTCAGACATTCTTTGATTTAACAAAAATTGACCGCGCGGCAATTCATATTTTTATTGCGTTTTTTAGTGTTGGAATGCTGGTATTGTTGTTTGCTAATTTTAGTTTTATTGTTATGCTTGAAACATTGTGGATTATATTGTGGGCGGGGTTGCTTTATATCCCGATAACACGAATTATAAAATGGGCACAAAATGATAGATAAAGAGGTTGCACGAACATTTGACAGACGCAGCGCACTGTTTTTAACAGGCGGGGTGGTGTTGACGTCTGTGTTGGTTATGCGTATGCTGCAAATGCAACTGTTTAACTATCGTGAATATACCAAGAAAAGTCAGAATAATTCTTATCGTATGCAATTAGATATGGCGATACGTGGCCAGATTTTATCTGCAAATGGAAATCCAATTTCACGTGATGCACCGATTTATCGAATTTATATAGTTCCCGAAGAATCAGATGATATTGAAACACTTGTAAAAACAGTTGCCACCGATTTGGGATTGCGTGAAAAATCTGTTAAAAATATATATAAGAAAATACAGAAACAACCAAAGTTTCAACCCGTTCTGGTCAGCGAAAATGCGAAATGGGAAACATTGGCCCGGTTACAGGCAAAAAACCTGCCAGGGTTGCACGTAGAAAGTGGTTATGGGCGTGTATATGAACTGGGGCCGGCGGGGGCACAGATTTTTGGATACGTTGGTGCACCAAATAAATCAGTACCCAATGCACCGTTTTTTACAACAGGTATTACGGGACTTGAAAAAAAATACGATGATGATTTGGCGGGAACACCGGGTCAGACTGTTATGATTACAAATGCGGTGGGACGCGTCACTGGCGAAGACAAAACACAATTTATTCCATCTATTCCGGGCGGGGATATAAAGACAACCATTGATGATAACATTCAACGAAAACTGTATGACGCATTAACCCAACATCGTGCCGGTTGCGGCGTCGCAATGGATATTAACACTGGTAATATTTTAGCGATGGTTTCAACCCCCAGTTTTGACCCAAATATTTTCCGCACCGCAGACGGTGACGAATATATAAACACTCTGCGCGAAGATTTTGCAAAACCATTTATGAACAAAGCGATTGAGGGGCTATATCCACCAGGTTCTACCTTTAAAATCGTTGTTGCATTGGCGGGTTTAGAATCAGGTGCAATTAACCCAAAGGAAAAAATATTTTGCCCGGGACATTGGGATTATGGTGACCGACGTTATCACTGTTGGGAAGAAAAGGGGCACGGCAAAGTTGACTTGTGTGGTGCATTAAAACATTCGTGTGACATTTATTTTTATCAGATGGCGTTGCGTATCGGTATCGATGCAATAAAATCTATGGCGTTACGCCTGGGGTTTACTGAAAAGTTTATGGATGATATTCTGGCGCGCGAAATGCCCGGCGTCATTCCAGACAGAAAATGGAAAGAAAAACAAGTTGGTGTCAAATGGGTACACGGGGATACAATTATTTCCGGTATTGGCCAGGGATTTATATTGTCGAACTGTTTACAATTGGCGACAATGATGGCACGTGTGGCATCTAATCGTGTGGTGGTGCCAAAAATCATCAACAATGGACATGGCCCAAAGTTTTCACCACTGCGATTAAAAGATAAAAATATAAAATATGTATTAAAAGGTCTGGAACAAGTGTTACAACGTGGCGGTACCGCCAGTGGCAGTGCCGTTGATGTAAAAGGGATGAAAATGGGTGGAAAAACCGGTACATCCCAAGTGCGCAGTATTTCTAAGAAAGAACGCGAAAGCGGGGTATTGACCAATGAACAATTAAAATGGTCTATGCGTAATCATGGTCTTTTTGTTGGATATGCACCACTGGAAAATCCAAAATATGCCATATGTGTTGTTACCGAGCATTCAGGTTCCAGTTCGCCCGCCGCACGAACCGCAGCCACCGTTATGCGTGAACTGTTAAAAAGAGGAATATAAAAAAATGGCCAAACAGACACGTGTTTCAAATGCATCTATGATGAGTTTTAATGAAAAACTGTCCCGGTTTACATGGGGTATGTTTGTACCAATGTGTATCGTATTGGCAATATCTATTGTTGTTCTGTATTCGGCTGGGGGTGGGGCGTGGCGACCATTTGCTTTGTCTCAGTTATTAAAAATTATTGCGGGATTTTGTGTTTTCTTTTTTGTTGCATTTACAAATATAAAAACCTGGATTAAGTCTGCGTATGTAATCTATGCAATTGCGTTGGTTATGATTGTGTTGGTGACGTTTGTTGGGCATACCGGAATGGGGGCACAGCGTTGGTTAAACCTGGGGTTCTTTCATATTCAACCATCAGAGTTAATAAAGATTGCGTTAGTGTTGGCACTGGCCCGGTATTTTGCATGGATGAATTCGGTTGAATTAGGGCAGTTTAAAAACTATTTAATCCCCGCCTTGATGTTATTGGTGCCATTTGGTTTGATTGTTGCGCAGCCGGATTTAGGTACCGCATTATCCCTGGGGATGATTACAGTTGGGGTGTTTTATATTGTCGGCGCAAATAAAAAATGGTTCGTTATTGCGGCGATATTGGGGATAATGGCGGCACCAGTTGTTTGGTATGGTGGATTGCATGATTATCAACGTGGACGAATTATAACCTTTCTTAATCCCGACAGCGATGTCCAAGGGGCAGGTTACCAAATTAACCAGGCTAAAATTGCATTTGGTTCGGGTGGAATGCTGGGCAAGGGGTATATGTCTGGTACACAATCACAACAATCTTTTTTGCCGGAAAAACACACAGATTTTATATTCACAATGCTGGGCGAAGAATTTGGTTTTGCCGGGGCATTTGGATTATTATTTATATACTCTTGGATTATTATCGTATTGTTTTGGGCCGCAAAAACGTGTCGAAATCGATTTGGTCAATTAATATGTTTTGGTTTTATGTTGAACTTTTTCATTTATTATTTTATAAATATCGCAATGGTTTTAGGGTTAATGCCAACCGTTGGGGTACCATTGCCGTTAATGTCTTTTGGTGGCAGCAGTTTACTTTCCCTGATGTTTGGATTCGGTTTGGCCCAGAACGCACATATTCACAAAGACCAACAATTATCGGCCAAGGGGAGTTAGAGATATGAAACTGCTTATTGTGGAATCACCATCAAAAGCCAAAACTATTGAAAAGTATCTGGGGGCGGGGTGGCGTGTTATTGCGTCTGTTGGACACGTACGTGATTTGGTTCCAGAAAACGGCAGTGTTGATACAGAAAATAACTTTAAAATGCGCTGGCAAATTATGCCAGGCAAAGAAAAACAAATTAAGCTTATTACTGATGAACTAAAAAAGGCTGAGGCAGTATATCTGGCAAGCGACCCGGACCGCGAAGGGGAAGCTATTGCATGGCACCTATTGGATATATTAAAGGCAAAAAAATTATTAACAGATAAACCTGTGTATCGTGTTGCGTTCCATGAAATTACGAAAAAAGCGGTACAGACTGCAATTGAAAATCCACGTGAAATTGATAAAAACCTGGTTGATGCATATTTAGTGCGTCGGGCATTGGATTATTTAATTGGATTTGGTATTTCACCATTATTGTGGCGGCGAAACCTGGGAAAATCTGCGGGTCGTGTGCAATCTGTGGCGGTAAAACTGGTCGTTGACCGCGAAAAAGAAATCGAAGATTTTAAACCGGTGGAATATTGGTCTGTTGAATCTGTTTGTAATTTGCATAATGCAGAATTCAGAGCAAATCTGTCAAAATTCGATGGACAAAAAATTGAAAAAATGACCATTGAAAATCAGGGACAGGTTGATAATATCCTGACAAAAATTGGTAATCCTGAAATCCGTGCAACTGTTATTGATATTGAAAAGAAAAAGACACAGCGTAAACCCGCCGCACCATTTACGACATCAACCCTGCAACAGGAAGCTGCACGTAAATTATACTTTGCATCTAAACGCACAATGAGTGCCGCCCAGCACCTTTATGAACAGGGTTTAATTACATATATGCGTACGGACGCAACAAACCTGAATGCTGATGCAGTAAATGAAATTCGCGGTTTTATTGCAAATACTTATGGGGCGGATTTTGTACCGTCTTCGCCAAATGTTTATGCAACAAAATCCAAGAACGCCCAAGAAGCACACGAAGCAATTCGTCCAACACACTTTGATGCACCGGCTAAGGGACTGACGGGAGATGAGGCAAAACTGTATGATTTAATTTGGAAACGTACAATCGCGTGCCAAATGAAAAATGCAGAATTTGATTCAGTTGCCGCAGATATCGAAACAGAAAACAAAGTTGCGGTATTTCATGCAGTTGGGTCAACCCGCACATTTGATGGCTTTATGAAAGTTTATACCGAAGATAAAGATGATGATGATGAAAAGAAAGAATCTAAATTACCGGTATTAAATGTTGGTGATAATATTTCTATTACTGAAATCATCCCCGAACAACACTTTACCCAGGCGCCACCAAGATATACAGAAGCATCACTGGTAAAAAAATTAGAAGAACTGGGGATTGGACGTCCATCTACATATGCGACAATTATGTCAACAATTGTTGATCGTGTATATGTTGAACAAGATAAACAACGTCGTTTCCATCCAACAAGTGGCGGTTGGGTCATTGCTTCATACCTGAATAAATATTTTACAGATTTAGTTGATGTGAACTTTACCGCAAAAACCGAAGATACATTAGACGATGTTTCAAATGGCAAGGTAAAAAAAATCACCGCGCTGGAAAATTTCTGGCGTCCAACAAATGAAATGATAGAAGGGGCACGTGGCGTAAAAACATCGGATATTATCGATGAAATCAACGAATTTATGCATAAACATTTATTTGCAGAAACGGGTGATATATGCCCGGAATGTGGTAAAAAGTTAGGTATTAAATTATCTAAATTTGGACCATTTATTGGTTGTGAAAATTATCCAAATTGCAAATATACTAAACAATTAAACAAAAATGATAAACCGACAGACACCACAGAATCCGGTGTACAGCGCAATATTTCAGATGTCATTGAATTGGGTGATGGCATTGAATTTCGTGTTGGAAAATTTGGTCCATATGTGACCGACGGTGCAAAAAATGTTGCCGCTAAACAATATACTGCGGAAACAATCACGTTGGAAATTGCACGTGAATTATTAACAAACGCAGGAAAAAAATCCGAACCTGTTAAAATTGGCGAAAATCCAGAAACCAAAAAGATGATATTCTTTTATCCAACGGGACGATATGGTCCATATATTTCATCAAATCGGGTAAATGTATCGGTCAAAGAAATGCCTGATTTAGAAACAGCAATCAAACTTATTAACAATAAAACCAAAAAGAAATAATGGCTGAATTTAACCGCAACTTTACCGATGAATTACGTGAACGCCTGTCGGTGGTGGATGTTGTGGGGCGTGTGGTGCCACTTACTAAAAAGGGGCAAAATTGGTGGGGATGTTGCCCATTTCATAATGAAAAAACCCCCAGTTTTTCTGTGAATGAAGACAAGGGGTTTTACCACTGTTTCGGTTGTGGTGAACACGGTGATATTATTTCATTCACAATGAAACACAATCATATGGATTTCAAGGCGGCAATTACAGAATTGGCAAACATTGCCGGCGTAAAGATGCCAGATTATAAACCACGTGATCCAAAAATTGTACAACGCGAAGATTCTTTGTTTGAAATTTGCGAAAAAGCCGCCCAGACATATACCGAAAAATTATTTACCCCCGATGGTGAACAAGCGTTGCTATACGCAAGAAAACGGGGCTTTTCGGATGAAGATATAAAAAAATATCGCATCGGTTATGCGCCAAAAAATAACATAATTGCAAATAAATTTGCGAATTCAAAGTTCTTGATTGAATCTGGTCTGTGTCGTCGTGGCGATTATGGAATGTACGATTTTTTCCGTGATAAATTAATGTTTCCTATTTTTAATCCAAATGGAAAAATTGTTGCGTTTTCTGGACGCTCGCTGGATGGGTCAGAACCAAAATATATAAACACAACCGACACTGAAATTTTCCACAAGCGTAAAACTGTGTTCGGTTTAAATTTTGCACGTGATGCAATTCATCGCACCAACCGCAGCATAGTGGTCGAGGGGCAAATTGACGCAATTAAAATGCAGTTAGGTGGATTCCCGGAAACCGTTGCGCCATTGGGAACATCCCTGACCGAAGATCATATTGCAATTCTTTGCAAATCAAACAGAAATATAATTTTTTGTTTTGATGGCGATAACGCCGGACAAAAGGCCGCTGCACGCGCATGCGGTATTGTAATGCCGTTCCTGCGTGATAATTCAGATGTAAAATTTGCGTTCGTTAGTGGTGGCAAGGATCCAGATGAAATCCTGAAAACCGGTGGCGTGGATGCGATGAAAAAAATTATTGATGATGCAATGCCACTTGTTGATTTCTTGTGGGAATTGGCAAACAAAAACTTTATTGTATCAACCCCAGGCGGACGTGTTCAGGCGGAAAAATTCCTTAAAAATGAAACCGAAAAAATCACAGATCCTGATTTAAAAAGCGAGATTAATAAAGAATACGAAAAACGTAAATTTGAATCCTGGCGCAGGTGGAAGCGTGACCGAACCGAGGTAAAAATCAAATTACCAGACATAGACAATGTCACGCAAAATACCCTGGTTTATATTGTGAACACCTATCCGGAAATCGTTGAACGTTATGGTGAATTTTTATCAACACTGAACATTGATTTTGACGGTACGGCGGCGGATTTGGATTTAAGCCTGGGGGATGCAGAAAAGTATATTGTGTCACTTAAACTGCAGAGATATTTAGACAAATTAAATATTCAAAAGAAAGAATTAACCGCACAATTATTGGCCGGTAATGCATCCGTACGCGAAGAATTGAATCAAATAGATGAAGACCTGGCAAAAGCACGTGAAAAAATGGAAAAATTAATTTCTTTGTAAGAATATTTTCCCGGCTTTTTTAAACATTTTTATCAAAAAGGCCGAGAATTTTTAACAATTAAAAAAGTGAAAAATCTTTTTTAAATGATTCAAAAGCGACATCATGAATTTCAGCGGTTGACAGCCCCGCCATTCTTAAAAACTGAATTTGTGCCGGCGTTTGCCGGTAAATTGATGCAGAATGTTCGGCCAATTTTGGCTCTGATTTTATAAATTGTGCCGGTAAAAATTCAATTTTTGCCGTTTCATCCGCAATAGCGCAAAAGCCAATATCTGATATACATTCCCGGCAATTGCCGGCAATTTTAGCATTTCCCGTTAACTTGGAATATGTATTTTTATGCGCAATCAGTTTTGTATGCACCAAAATACCGGTATTTTCACACAAATGGCCGGCATTTACATCTAATTCCAACCGGTCATAGTTTTCAACAAAAACGTGGCCCCTTAGTTCAGAATTTTTCCCGGTGTTTTTGATAAAAATATTCAAAAAGGCCGGCTTTTTATTTTTTATATCAACAGATAAAAAGACCGGTTGATTTTCAACATTGATATCAATATTTAATTCTTTGTTTTCTGAAATTTCACCAACATATATTATATGTACTGGCAAATCGTATTTTTTATCAATTTGACCGGATTTTAGTGTCGACAGGTCTGGACAATATTCACCATCGCGGTAAACAATTGTTTCCGCAGGAAAGGTTTTTATATTGAATTCATTCCACATGTATGACATATTATCCACATTATAAAGGATTTAGATATGGGATTCAATTGTGGAATTGTTGGATTGCCAAACGTTGGTAAATCAACACTGTTTAATGCGTTAACACAAAGTGCGGCGGCAGACGCACAAAACTATCCATTCTGTACAATCGAACCAAATACAGGACGCGTTGTTGTTCCGGATGCAACATTACACGAATTGGCGCGCGTTGCGGGTTCTCAAAAAATTATTCCAACGCAATTGGAAATTGTTGATATTGCGGGTTTGGTCAAGGGGGCATCGGCCGGCGAAGGATTGGGTAATAAATTCCTGGGTAATATTTTATCAACAGATGCGATTATTCATGTTGTTCGCTGTTTTGAAAACGATGATATTGTTCATGTTAATGGCCGTATAGATCCGATTGGTGACATTGAAACAATTGAAACGGAACTTATGCTGGCGGATATGGAAAGCCTGGAAAAACAGATTAAAAACCTTGAAAAAAAGGCAAGAGGGCTTGATAAAGACGCGGCAAAATTATTGGCAGATGCAAATTCAATAAAATCAAATCTGGAAAAATCGATTCCGGCACGTGATGGTGATATTGATGCCGCGCCATTTAATTTATTAACCGCAAAACCGGTTATCTATGTTTGTAATGTAGAGGAAGCGGCGGCGGCCACAGGCAACAAATATTCAGATATGGTGCGTGAAAAATTTGGATCGGTCGCCGACGTTTTGGTTATTTCATCAAAGATTGAAATGGAAATTTCACAAATTGTTGATGTGGACGAAAGAAAAATGTTCCTGGACGATTTGGGGTTGGCTGAATCCGGCCTGGACCAGGTTATTAAGACCGGGTATAAAACATTGGGCCTGCAAACATATTACACAATCGGGCCAAAGGAAGCACATGCCTGGACCATCACGGTTGGTATGACCGCGCCCCAGGCGGCCGGAAAAATCCACACCGATTTTGAAAAGGGCTTTATCCGGGCCGAGGTTATAAGCCCCGCAGATTACATTGCCCACGGGGGCGAGGTTGCCGTAAAAGAAGCGGGTAAAATGCGACTGGTTGGGCGTGATTACGTCATGCAAAACGGCGACATATGCCATTTCTTGTTTAATAATTAAGTTATTTTAGCAAACACCGGCGTTTTCCGGTGTTTTTTTATTTACATTCAAATATATTATGATGCGTTCTATATTTGTATAAATTCCCTTGTAATATTGTATAAACATTACCTGCAGAACTGCCACCACGTAAAACACCTGTATCTAAAAAACTATCATTAAATTCAATATCACTTGATGTTATTACATTGCCACCAAGTTTAATAACTTGTAATGCTAATTCTGTATCATATACATTATTTGATTCTATCTTGCCTATAAATTTACATTTTTTATTCTTTGGTAACCCATTATAATAAATATCTACTTTTGTATACTCTGTGTCTTCAATATCACATGTACTAAAAATACCAATACATCTAGATTTTTTTATATCTTCTATTGAAATAACTTTATTATAAAGTCCACCTTTTCCTATAATCTCTCTTTGACCATCATATGGAATAAACTCTATTGTAGAGCATCCACAAAGCAACAAACACAACATTATTTTTTTCATTTTTATCCCCTTTTTTTTAAAAAAAATTAAACCGCCACGGAATATGGCGGTCGGGGAGTTCGTAAATCACTTTATCATTGATTCTGATGATTTTTCAGTTTCCTGTATTTTATATATCAACAGCTCCCCGACCAAAGTCGGGGTAGAACAGTGTATAATTACACCGGATAAAGCAGGCTTACGACAGCCCCGAACCCACATCCTTGTGAATTCAGGAAAAATTATATCGTAAATGTTAGATTTATTCAATTGTTAATAAATTTTTGTATTTACAATGTTTGTCATCCCGTGGCTTGACCACGGGATGATAAATGAGTAAGTTCACGCCTGCGCCGGGCGGATGGGGCAATAAAAAAACCCCAATCGGGGATTTTTTATTTGGTCTTAATCTTATTTTCTTTTAAAACCCTGTTTCGCTTTGAACTTTGGATTTTCAGGATCGATTAAGATAACCTGCTTGCCACGACGGATCTGTTTTACATTTCCACGTTTCTTCCAAGCTTTTAATGAACTTAAAAATTTCATGTCTTAATCCTTTGGTACGGGGCTATTATAAACACTTTTTGTGAAAAATCAAATATTAATATTATATTTTGTTGTTTTTGTAGGGGCTGTTGAAAGTGTTGAAAACAGTTTTTTACTTTTTATTAACAAGTTTTAAACATTTTTTTCCTTTATTTCCGAGGTGTTTTGTGGTCGTTGTTGAAAAATCCCCATGTTAATTCAACTGTTAAAAAACACACAGTTTTTAACACAATTAACAATTTGTTTGTGGATGTTTTTATGCTTGTTGAAAATTGTTGAAATTGTTATAATTCAATTAAATAAGGGATAAGAGAGATGAAACAGCAAGTTTTAAAGGCTTTGGCGAACCCGTCGCGCATATTTTATGTGCCGTATTCGTTGGCTGTGCTTAATTTTGCGGTTCAATTCATTATTTTTATTGTTGTTTTTGTTGCCAGTTTGTTGATTTATGGTACAGATTCAGAGGTTAGTCCACTTTATTTCTTAATCTCGGTTATTATTGTGCATTCTATATTGGCTATTTATTCCAAGCGGGATCCACAGATTGGGCAAATTATTTCGGCAAAAATACAATTGATGAAGAAAAAAATCCCAAACAAATTGGCGGCATAGGTTGAAAAATGAATAATTTCTTTGAATATTTTGCAGGCGGTGAGTTTACAGTTACCACAACTATTATGGTTATGATGGTGCTGTTGGTGTTCTTGGGGTTGATGATGTATGTGCCGGCATTAACGCGCAAGATTTTTCCAAAATTTGGATATGCAAAGTATGCAAATTATTTGCCTTTTAAAACCGTGTATTCGGATAATTCTATTGAATTAACGGATGGGACACTTATTCGGGCGTATAGGGTTCAAGGTGTTCAGACCAGTATGCAAGATGACGATACAAAGGCAAAATTTCTGGATTTGCGGGCACAATTATTTAATCAAATTCGCAGTCCAGGGGTAACTTTGCGGTTCTATACCGTGCGTGATGCGGTGGATGAAAATACAAACTATGAATTTGATCAGCCAACATTACAGCGGATTTATAATAAATGGAAAAGCCAGGGTCTGCGTATATTTTTAAATAATTATTATATTGTAATTTCGGTTGCGGGTGGTGACGCACGCGCAAAGTTAAATCAATATGGAAACTATATTGAATCAATATTGGCTGCGTACAAGCCAACGGTTCTTAAAAATAATACACCGGATAATATGGCGCGTTTCTTTGGCCGTATTTTATCACCAATCAGTAAGCCACAGCCAAAGACATGTAATAACAATATTTCAAATTTGGTGACGGTTGATGATGTTGAATTTTTACATGATGGTGTTATAAGATATATAAGTGGTGGGACACAATCTTTTGCCGCGGCAATGTCTTTTAAGATTTCACCAGATTATTTAGATGAAGAGTTTTATGACACTATATCAACCATTCAGACAGAAATGATTTGTATGAATGGGTTTGGTATTATGGGGGCATCAGACGTTGAACGTACAATTACTCAACGTCGTACAACCGCCGATGAGAAGGTTCAAAAATCAACCGAAGAACAGATTTATGCTGTTGAATCCGCAATGGATGAAAATATTTCTGGAAATCAGACGCTGGTAAATTATTATCCGATGTTTTTGATTTTTGGTGCGACGATGGAAGAATTACAAAAATATGTTGCAGAATTTAAGAAAATTGCGGCGTCTTTTGGTATTTCGCCGGTTGTGGAAACCTTTGCAGCCAAGGTGGCCTGGTTCTCACAAATTCCAGGATTTGATGTGTTTCCACGCAGTTTCAAGTTATTATCCCGTACTGCTGCAATCAGTATCCCAATGTCCAGCACACCACGTGGTGTTGCAAATTCAGATTGGGGGGCGGGGCCGTTGGTGATTTTCCCAACCGCCCAAGGAACACCTTATCAATTCCAATTTCATGTATCTGATAAGCCAGCCGCAGTGGCACATACATTGACAATTGGTCCAACCGGTGGTGGTAAGACAACTTTATTTTCGTTTCTGATTGCGCAAAGTTTACGTTTTCCGAAATTAAAAGCATTCTTCTTTGATCGTAACAAAGGGGCTGAGATATTTACACTGGCCGTGGGGGGTAAATATATAACAATGCAGGGTAAAGAGAAAAATTCAGACCCAATGGCAAATACATTCCAGACACACTTAAATCCCCTTAAAATGCCGGATAGTGCGGCAAATCGTGCATTTTTGCGTCGGTGGTTTTCTATTATTACGGGGCAAAACGATGCGGCGTCAATGGATGAAATTGCGCGTGCGGTTTCGGTAAATTTTGATTATTTGTCTGATAAGGATAGATTATTAACAAATTTGTGGGAAAGTTGTTTTTCGTCTGCGGGAAATATGCGTCCGGCACTGAAAAAGTGGATAGATCCGTTGCAATATGGTTTTATGTTTAATGAAAAAGAAGATACGTTGGATTTGCAATCACGTTTGACAACGTTTGATTTTACAGAAATCTTGCAGGATGAAGTATTGGCCCCTGCGGTGATTTCTTATATTCTGCATCGTATTAACACAACAACGGTTGCGGGGGGAAATCCGTCACTAATTATGATCGATGAAACGGCGCCAATGTTGGAAAATAAAATGTTCCGTGATAATTTTATAGCGGGGCTGCAAGAAGGACGTAAAAATCGCCAAGCGTATATGGCTGCGTTTCAACGTGCAAATGTTTTGGATAAGTTGGGAATTGGTGACGTTGTTCGTGGTCAGGCACAGACTGTTTTATTCTTCCGTAATCCGGCGGCGGATGCACGTGATTATGAACACTGGAATTTAAATCCATTGGAAATGGCGTTTATCCAAGGCAAGGCGTATCCGAACTTGAAACGTGCGGTATTATTATCGCGTCCAGTTAATGGTGAATCTGTAATTTTAAATACAGAATTAGGGGGGCTGGGGAATATGTTGCGCCTGTTTGAATCGGGACGTTCATCTGTTCTTTTGGCCGAAGAATTATACAAAATGTACGGAAATAATTTTGTAAATGAATACCTTAAAAAACAAGGGGCGTTGGATTAAGCCGGTGTTAAAATATTTTGGTATTTTATTTGGCTTTCTGTGTTTACCGGCGTTTGCCAATGAATGTGTATCGTATAAAATAACACCAAAGATTACAATATCTGTACCAACATGGACCAAAGAGGTTGTTCAACCCCTGGAACCAATGAATTTGTGGCATGGAAATGTTGTTGCAACAATGGTTGATAATTATGATGTTGTGGCCGATATTACATCGGTAGAAGATGGTTTTTGTGTTGGAATTAAACAGGTTGATGCGGAAATAGGGTATTCAAATTTCTTGGTCCAGGTTGATATCAGGCATGTGCCAAATACTTGTTCTTATGATGCGGTGTTGGCGCACGAAGATCAACATATTCGCGAATATTTATCTGTTATTGATGATTTTCAGGTGGATTTGCACAACGCGCTTTACAGTGCGGCGGATTCGGTAATGCCAATTTTTGTTTATAATTCATCGGATATAGATTTGGCGATTGAAGAGATTAATAACAAAATTCAATCACATCCAGAAATGGTTATCATTAAGCAAAAAATAAAGGCTGATGAAGAAATACGAAATAAGCGTATTGATAAAAATGATAAGGGTGAAACATTAAAGAAGTGTTTTTAATAAAATAGGTTGATTTTCTGGTCTTTTTATGGCTAAGATACTTATAAGTTCTTTGACTTCAAACGAAAAAGGATTGGTTATGAAGGGAATTATCTTGGCTGGGGGCAGTGGTACCCGTCTTTATCCATTAACTAAGACAACATCAAAACAATTATTACCGGTTTATGATAAACCAATGATTTATTATCCTTTATCAACATTGATGCAATTTGGTATCAAAGATATTCTTATTATATCTACGCCGGTTGATACACCTAATATTGAAAAGTTATTTGGTGATGGTTCTAAGATTGGATTGAATATTCAATATGCGGTTCAGCCAGAACCAAAGGGAATTGCACAAGCCTTTACAATCGGGGCGGATTTTATTGGGACCGATGATGTATGTTTGATTCTTGGGGATAATATCTTCTATATGGGGGGACAATTCCCAATGTTTGAGGCAGAGGTTAAAAAGAATACCGGAAAATGTGCAACCATATTCGCATATCATGTTTCTGATCCGGAAAGATTTGGTGTTGTGGAATTTGATGAAAACCTGAAAGCGGTTTCAATCGAAGAAAAACCAAAAAATCCAAAATCAAATTATGCATCTGTCGGACTGTATTTTTATCCAGGTGATGTTGTTGAAAAAGCGCGCAATTTAACACCGTCTGCACGTGGTGAATTGGAAATTACAGATCTTAATAATATTTACCTGCGCGAAGGGCGTATGTCTGTTGTGCCAATGCGGCGCGGTAATGCGTGGTTGGATGCGGGAACACCGGACAGCCTTATGGAATCGGGACAATTTGTTCAAATTATTGAAGCACGACAAGGATTAAAAATAGCATGTATTGAAGAAATTGCATATCGTCAGGGCTTTATTAGTGATGAACAAATGCGTGCGTTGATTGATGAATTAAAGTCGGGCACATATAAAGATTATTTACAAAAAGTGTACGAGGAAAAACATGAACTTTATTAAAACTGAAATTGATGGGGTTGTCATCGTTGAACCACGTGTTTTCGAAGATGCGCGCGGATATTTCTTTGAATCTTATAACGAGGCCGAATTTATAAAAAATGGCATAACTGCAAAATTCGTACAGGATAATCAATCAAAGTCATCTTATGGGGTGGTGCGTGGTCTGCATTGTCAATTGGGTGAGCATGCTCAGGCAAAGTTAGTAAGGGTGTTACAGGGACGTGTGCTGGATGTGGCGGTTGATATAAGAAAAAATTCGCCCACATTTGGAAAATATGTCGCGGTTGAATTATCGGACGAAAATAAACGGCAATTATTTATTCCACGTGGATTCTTGCACGGATTTTCGGTATTAAGTGAAACAGCAGTGTTTGCTTACAAGTGTGATAATCTGTATGCGCCACAGGCTGAATTTGGTATTCGATTCGATGATCCGGATATTGGAATAGACTGGATGGTGCCAGCAGATAAAATTATTACATCGGCCAAAGATAATATAGCCAAGGGGTTAAAAGATGTACCTGATTACGGGATGTAATGGGCAATTAGGGACCGAATTAAAAAGGCGTTTGCCGGATGCAATTTGTGCAGATGTTGATATGCTGGATATTACAGATGAAACAGCCGTCCAAAAATTTGTACGCGAAAATAATGTTGATTTAATTATTAACTGTGCGGCATATACCGCCGTTGATAAAGCCGAAGATGATATAGAAATGGCCACAAAAATCAATGTTGATGGGCCGTTAAACTTGGCAAAAACAGGTGCTAAAATCATACATATTTCTACAGACTATGTTTTTGATGGGATGGGGCATGTGCCGTATTCGCCGGATGATGAAACAAATCCGATATCTGTGTATGGTAAAACCAAGCGGTCTGGGGAATTGGCGGTGTTGGAAAATGCGCCGGTCGCGGTTGTTATTCGTACCGCATGGCTGTATAGTCCGTATGGAAACAACTTTGTAAAAACTATGCGTCGATTGGGGGCAGAAAAAGAATCAATAAATGTTGTTTCTGATCAAATCGGAACCCCAACATATGCGGGTGATTTAGCGGATGCAATTGTGCAAATTATTCCGCAAATGACACGTGAAAACAGTGGTGTTTATCACTTTACAAATATGGGGGTTTGTTCGTGGTATGATTTTGCATCCGAAATTATGGAAATTTCGGGTTTGACGTGCACTGTAAATCCAATTAAATCAAGCGAATATCCAACACGTGCGGTGCGACCGTTTTATAGCGTTTTGGATAAATCTAAAATTCAAAAAGTTTTTAATATAAAAATTCAACATTGGAAAAAAGGATTGGAAAAATGTCTAAAACAATTTTAATTACCGGTGGTGCGGGTTTTATAGGTTCAAATTTTGTGCCTTATTTTTGTGAAAAATATCCGGAATATAACATTATTAATTTAGATAAATTGACGTATGCTGGGAATCTGGATAATTTACATGAATGCGAAAATATGCCGAACTATAAATTTGTTCAGGGTGATATTTGCGACGCAGAATTAATAGATAAACTGTTTGATGAAAATGATATTCGTGGTGTAATTCACTTTGCGGCGGAAAGTCACGTTGATAATTCGATTAAGGGCCCACGCGCATTTATTAACACAAATATTGTTGGAACATTTAATTTGCTGGATGCGGCACGTCGCCATTGGATGGATGGGCCAGGTGTGGTAAAGCCAGGCTATGAAGATGCGCGTTTTCATCATATTTCCACAGACGAGGTTTATGGTGCGTTGGGGGCAACCGGAATGTTTTGTGAAGATACACCATATGCACCAAACAGTCCATATTCTGCATCCAAGGCATCGTCTGATTTCTTGGTTCGTGCATATCATCACACATTTGGTATGAATGTGACAACGTCAAATTGTTCAAATAATTATGGACCGAAACAGCATAATGAAAAACTGATTCCGCATATTATTTCCAAGGCGTTGACATTACAGCCATTACCAATTTATGGCAAAGGGGAAAATGTTCGTGACTGGTTATATGTTCTGGATCATTGCAAGGCGATTGATTTAATTTTCCATAATGGAAAATCTGGTGAAACATATAATATTGGTGGTCGAAATGAACGCAATAATATCACAATTGTGAAAACTATTTGCGCAATCCTAGATGAAAAGAAACCACGTGTCGACGGTAAAAAATACGAAGAATTAATTACCTTTGTTGCCGACCGGGCTGGGCATGATTTCAGATATGCGATTGATGCGACAAAACTGGAAACAGAACTTGGTTGGCGCGCAGATGAAACGTTTGATACAGGGATAATTAAAACAGTTGAATGGTATTTGAATTAATAATCGCCCCAAACGGGGCGATTTTTTTGAATCTTGGTTGCGGGGGTTGGATTTGAACCAACGACCTTCAGGTTATGAGCCTGACGAGCTACCGGGCTGCTCTACCCCGCGTCACTGATTAAAAGCCTGTGTATTATATACTATTTTAGGTAATAGTCAAATAAAAAAAATAATCAATTGTTTTTACGGGTTAATGATTTTTATCATAACCCATTTCTTGAATTGTGTTTTTTTTGTTGCTAAACTGCCATAACAAGACAAGGATTTAATGTGATACATAATAAAAAATTCAGAAAAGCATGGAAAAAATTCTGGAATCCTATATTGGGATGCAGATTAATTCAGTGGATTATTGCAATTTTTATGTCGATTCCAATGTGGACTGTGTATTTTACTTCGCGTAAAGAATATAAAGGGATGGAATATTTTGAACAATATCGTAATAAGCCAGCTGTTTTTGTGTTTTGGCACGGACGTTCTATGATGTTAAGTCCGATAATTCGTATGAGGGGGATGCGTGGATATGCTATTGCCAGTCGCCATAAAGATGGTCGTATGATGGCAAAAATTCAGCGTTTGTTTGGATTAAAGGCTATATATGGTTCAACAAGCGAAGGTGGAATTTCTGTCCTGCGTCAGGGGGTGCGTGTATTACGTGATGGGCGTTATGCGTTATGTTTGTCGCCTGATGGTCCCGGTGGTCCATCGATGCGTGTTCAAGATGGTGCGTTGTATTTTGCAAAAATGACCGGTGCACCAATTATTCCAGTATGTTATTCGTCTTCGCGTGCCTGGGTTCAGAAAAGATGGGATAGATACCTGTTGGCATTGCATTTTTCGCGTATAAAATGTGTAATCGGAAAGCCGATGTTTATTGCGCCAAATGCCACCGCAGAAGAATTTGAACGTGTACGTAAAAACCTGGAAGATGTTATGGTAAAACAGGTACGTGATTTAGATGCAGAATTTAATTTACCAATTGTTGAGCAGGATTTGACCGCGAGCGAGTTTAAGAAAAAAATGCGCGATGCGCACGAAAATAAAAAGAAGGATAAATAAGATGAAAACGCCATGGTGGTTTATGCGTAAGACACCGTTGTCTTTTGTTTTATGGCCGGTTGGTTGGTTGTATTACTTAATTGGTCGGGTGGTTTTTGCGTTGCGTTCAATTCGACCGTTAAAATCACGTCGCAAGATTATTTGTGTTGGAAATATTTTAGCGGGGGGTGTTGGTAAAACACCAATCGTGCGTCAAATTGCCACACGTTTGGATGCACCGGTGGTTATGCGTGGTTATAAAAAAAGTAAAGATTTTGCCGATGCCGGGGACGAGGCAACAATGTTGGCGCAGAATGGATTGGTTGTACATGTAGGTGACAGAAAAAGTAATATTATTTTGCTGGACAAACAATCAGAAAATACACCAATTGTTATGGATGATGGATTTCAAAATCCGTCGATAAAAAAAGATGTTTCTGTTCTGGTGTTTGATGAGGCTTTGGGATATGGTAATGGTTTTTTATTACCGGCCGGTCCACTGCGTGAACCAAAGGGTGCTGTAAGTCGTGCAGATGCGATAATTGTTATTAAAAATTCAACACATAAAAAGAATTTTAGTTTACCGGTTGGTATACCAACTTTTTTTGCAAAAAACACAACAAAATCGCCATATGATGATAAGGTTAAGGTTGTTGCTTTTGCGGGGATTGGATATCCGAAAAAATTTTTTCGCTGTTTAAACAATGTGGTGGCAACGCGGTCTTTTGCAGACCATTGGCAATATACAGAAGATGATTTGAAAAAATTGTTTGCGTTGGCGGATAAACATAAGGCTAAATTAGTCACGACAGAAAAGGATTGGGTGCGGTTGCCAGAATATGCACAAGAAAAGATTAAATTTGCAAAACTGGATACTGAAATAGATGGTGCGTTTTGGAATTGGCTGGGGGAAAAATTAAAATGAATACAGTTACAAAAAGTATAGAAATAAATGGGCGTGGAATTCATTCTGGGTTGCCGGTGTGTATGGTTATAAAACCATCGAATAGGCCTGGGATTTTCTTTCGACGTGTTGATATGTTGGGGACAGGGCTGATACCAGCGCGTTTTGATAATGTCGGTGAAACAAAAATGCGAAATACCACCGTTGGAAAAACGGATTCTGCGCATGTTCAGACAGTTGAACATTTGATGGCGGCGTTATTTATGTGTGGTGTGGACAGTGCGATTATTGAAATCAATGGACCAGAGACACCAATTCTGGACGGCAGTGCGGCCGAGTTTTATAAATTAATTAGTGAAGCAGTGCAATCAAAAGCAAAGATGAAAAAGATTGTTGTGCGTAAGCCGGTTATTGCCAACGCATGCGAGGTAACAAAACAATTACCTTTATTTGTGCGTGCGCAAATCTGGGTTATGAATAAAATTTCAGGTCGCAAGGCGGATGGGTTTGTGTCTTTGAATCCAAATGATGGAAAATCATTAGATGTTGTTGCGACCTTGGTCTATTCGGAAAAAATTATTGGTAAACAAAGTTTTGAATATTCTTTTAATGGGACAAAAAAATCAATAGATGATTTTATAAAAAATATTGCTCGTGCACGTACTTTTGGAAAATATTCTGAATGGGAATATTTAAAGGCGCGTGGTATGGGGCGTGGCGCAGATGAAACAAATGTTATTGCGCTGAATGATGCGGGTGACGGCACAATAAATGAACTAAATTGGCCAGATGAATTCGTGCGTCATAAAATTATTGATGCAATTGGTGATATGTTTACAGCGGGTGGAATGATTTGTGGTAAACTGGAATCATACAAGGGCAGTCATGCATTAAATAATATAGTTCTTAAAAAATTGTTCAGCGACCCGTCTAATTATGATATAGTTGAATAAGAAATAAAAAAAGGAAAGATGGATGAAAAAAATATTTGCGTTATTTGTATTGTTTTTATTAGGTGCCTGTGGTGGATTGATTAAAAATGAAAATGGTAGCGAATATTTAGTGCAATTGGATGCTGAACCAATTGGTTGTACGTATTTATATAAACTGGAATCAGAAGTATCTGTTTATGATGCGGATGATGCGCGCAGATATATGGAAAATCGTATTGTTGACCAGGCGCGTCCGGGTAATGCATATTGGATTACCAGTCAGCGTACACGTCCAAACGAATGGGTGATTTTTGGACCGGAACGTGCTTTTATACTGGTTGCGAATGTATATGACTGTCCAAATCCGCAAAGGGTAAGAACCGCAGCAGATAAATAAAAATCCCCCGTGTGGGGATTTTTTAAACTTTACATTTTGGTTTTAGTGTTGCGGGGGTGGGGATTTTTATGTTATAATTTTACAACAGGGCCTATATTAGAGAGAGAAATTGATTAATCAAGTTGTACAAGTTCATCATAAAAAGTACGCAACCGGTCTGTTTTGGCAACCAATCGGGGCGGGATTTGTTGCGCGTAATTATGCAAAAAAATTAGCAAAATCAGTCGATAAAAAATTAAATCTGTTCACGGAATATCGGGGAATGATTGGTTTGGGGGCGCGTCGCATTGGACATCGTGCGGGGATGCCGTCAATTGCCGCAGAGGTTATGGAATCTATGGCGGAATATACGTCGTTCCTGGGGGCGTTCGCAACAGATAAACGTTATGTTATTATTGCGGTACGTAATGGTGTTATTCTGGAAGATAAGGTTTTTGATACAGAAGCAGAGGCCCGTGAAGAATATGTTAAATTATCACAAATCCCTGATTGGGGGGCTTTGATTGCGCCAGGTGTCTGGGGGATGCCGCGTGCAATTGAGCGTACGCTTTATGATATAATAGGGTCGGGGTCGCATGCAGTTTTGCATACAATAAGTCGGTTTGGATCGCGTATGACAGCTGTTTTGATGTTGGCGGTGTTTGTTGTTTTGATGCTTTATTTTTTGCGTGAACCGATTGGGCAGATGTTGTCACCGCGTCCACAAGTTGCGGATGTTAATCCAGAGTTGATTGCGGAATATAAGCGGCAAATTGAAGAAAAAAACAAAGAATTGGACGCACAGTTTGAGATTGAAAAGCCGTTGCCACCGGAACCGATTGTTATGCCATTTGAAAATTTACCAGACCCGGTTCTGCGGGCACAAAGCTGTTATCAGGCGATTGGTTTTGTTATGCAACCGATTGTAGGGTGGAATCAGGTGATGGCAACTTGTGGAGAGACACATGTTGATGCGGAATTACAACGCGGTTTTGGAACATTGTCTGAATTTTATAATATTGCGGCTGATTTAATGCCGGGGGTATTAGTATCGGAACAGTCAGAAGATTATTTGATTGTTCAGGCCAAGTTACCAACGGTTGAAACGATTGCGTCCCAAGATGAACGTGATGCGGAAACAATTGTTCGTGATATTACAAGTTCTTTTCAGGGGATTGATACAAATATAGAGGCAAATATTGTTGTTGATACATTAACTAATGGTGTTGATGTGGCGACGGTAAATGTGGTTGAAATTGCAGCGTCATCAAAACTGGTGCCTATGCAGTTTATGAAAATTTTTCAAGATTTTGGTGGTGTCTATATGACAAGTTGTACATGGGATGCAGCCAGACGTATTTGGAACTATGAGGTGATAATCTATGCAAAATAAAATATTGGTGGCTTTGATTGGGGTGTGTGTTGTGTTTTCTGGGGCGTGCGCCGCGGATGATGTTGTCTTAGACGAAGTTGTTGTCACGGATGTTGAACAAGTGTCGGCCGATGCGATTGCAGATTATCAGGTAGAGGGTTCTTTGTTTCAACAGATTACAGACCTGGAACAGGAAAAGGTTTTGATGCAGTTGGAAAAAGAACGTGCGCAATTGGATTTGGAATTAGATAGGTTGGCGGCGGAAAAAATTAAGCTGCATATGGAAATTGATACATTGTCGGGGCGTGCAGAACAGCAGCAGCAACAAATTGAAACAGAAAAAGCAAAGTTAGAAGCGGAGGCGGCACGCCTGGAACGCGAGAAGGAAAAAATACTTGCGGAAGAAGAGAAACCAGCATCGTATTCAGAATCTTATTCGCAAAAAGAAGAAGTTAAACCAGAAACAGATTTGGCGAAAAAATACAAATTAGTTAATGTTATTGGGGCGGGATCTCAGTTACAGGCAACAATTACAGATGTTGCAAGCGGTCAAACAAAACGTGTTGGTGTTGGTAAATCTTTGGATGGATATACGGTAAAATCTATATCATTGGATGAAGGAATTGTTTTTATAAAAGATGGTGCAACACAGACGTTGAACGTTGGGGCCGCTAAATAATTGGGGGCACAAATGGATAAAGAAAATAATATCTTGGGCGAACAAACTAATACAGTGAAATTGTCTGTGCCAATTGGTTTAGAAAATTCTGACCCAAAGGATATTATTGATTATTTGTTTGAAAATGGAAATCGCCTGTTGACTGCGACGGGGGCGGAATTCGAATTGCCTCGCGATACTCAGGGGACGGTTGCGTATTTTTCCGGTGGTGAAATTATTGTATCGCGCACGCATCAATATGATGGTCGTGTGTTAGCGTTTATAGATTTACTTAAAAAGCGCGGACGTGTAGTGCGTGAACCGTTCTATTCAGACTTAGGATTGATATCTGGTATCTATAAAATGTATGAGGCGACATTGGGTGGTATGCATCGTTCGCGTCAGGATTATGATAACCAGATGCAGAAGGATTTTGTTGATATTATTGCGCGTGCCGCAGCGCAAAAGGTGTCGGACGTTCATATAGAGGTTGCCGACCAGACGACGATTTATTTCCGTATAGATGGCAGTATGCAACCAGTCTTGGAATATAATTCAGGGTGGGGTGAATCGTTTGTTCGTGCTGCGTTTGCGTCGGCTGATATGTCAAATGCAAACTATGCCCAGAATGAATATCAATCGGCACAAAAAGATGGACATACACCACTGCGTGGAACCAAGGATTTGTATTTGCCAGCGGGGGTATTGGGTGTTCGTATGCAATTTAATCCAATTGCATTTGGGTCGCGTTATGTAGTTATGCGATTGTTGTATGATAACCCGTCCGAAGGGATTAAAACTGAACAAGAGTTTGGCCCATATGAACAGCGTTTATTGGCACGTATGCGTTCTTTTCCAACAGGATTAGTTATTGTGGCTGGGCCCACCAGTTCTGGTAAATCAACAACATTGGTTCGTAATATGTCAATGATGTTGAAAGAACGCAATTATGAAATTAATATGATTACGGTGGAAAATCCGGTTGAACAAAAGATTTTTGGTGCACGTCAAATGCCGGTGGTAAATACCACAAGCGAAGAACAACGTGATGAAAAATATGTAGAAGCATTGGCGGCAGCATTGCGTAGTGACCCTGATACATTAATGGTTGGGGAAATTCGTACGTTGGCGGCGGCAGAATTGACGGTGCGTGGTGCATTGTCTGGGCATAATGTTTGGACAACCTTGCACGCAAATTCGGCGTTGGCGGCGTTGACGCGTTTGTTGGATTTGGGAATTGAGCCTTTTAAATTAAAAGAAGAAACATTGATGCGCGGATTGGTGTCTATGCGATTGTTTAAAAAACTGTGCCCACATTGTCGCCAAAAATTATCTGATAATCCACATCGTTCGGCGTATCGTCGCGTGCGTGATGCATTTGGTGATATTGGTTTAAGTCAGGTATATATCCGTGGTACGGGTTGTGAACATTGCAAGGGGACGGGGACGTTGGGACGTATCAAAGCCGGCGAGGTTATTATTACAAATAGTGAATTTTTACGACTGGCGTTGTCTGGGAATACCGATGGCGCAGTGCGTTATTGGTTGGAAGAAATGGATGGGCGTACATTAAAAGAGGCTGCGTCTGCCTTGATGTTACAGGGAATAATTGGTGTTGATGAATTAGAACGTTGGGTCGGACAACTGGACCAGCCGGGGGTGTATTAAAATGAATAAACTGGAAATGCTTTATGCAAAACTGGTATTCAGATTAAATACAGAACGACGTATGGCGATATGTCGAAAACTGGCATCATTGTTGCGTAATGATTTTACGTTGATGGATGCGTTGGGACGTCTTGAAATGATCGAATCCAAGAACGGGAAAAAGCCCAATGAACCGTTCGCAATTGTTATGCGCCAATGGCAAAAAAATCTGGAACGTGGGATGAGTTTTTCAGATGCAACGCGTGGCTGGGTACCGCCAAATGAAACGCTGTTGGTAACAAGTGGTAATATTTCAAATCTGGTGTTGGCGTTGGAAAATGTTGGTCGTGTGGTTGATGGTACGCAACGTATTTCGCGCGCAATGCGTGGTGCTATAATCTATCCGTTATTTTTATTAGCATTGACATTTGGAATTATTTTAATGGTGGGAATTTATCTGGTGCCGCCGTTGGCCGAGGTTGCCGGTGATAATATTGTTTGGCGTGGTTCGGCGCGTTCGTTAATTGCGTTGTCTGATTTTTCAATTGCTTATTGGCCGTGGATTATAGGTGTGTTTTTTGTATTGGTATTGATTGGTTGGATAAGTTTGGCAAATTGGTCGGGACGTTTGCGAGCGATATTTGATAAATTGCCCCCGTGGAGTGTTTATAAAATTCATATGGGTGTTGGTTGGATGATGGCTTTGTCTGCGATGGTTGGTTCGGGTGTGACGATACCAGATGCGATGCGAATGTTGGCTGATAATGCGAATAAATATCTGCGGTCTATATTGGAAAGTGCGCTGCATTTTATTGCAAATGGGGATAATTTAGGGGTTGCGTTAAATAAAACAGAGCGAGAATTTCCAGATGCAGATATAGTTGGTGATTTGACTGTTTATGCTGATATGAATGGGTTTGATAAAAACTTGAGTCAGGTTGCTAATGATTATTTGGCGGAATCGGTTCGAAAAATGGAATCTATATCCAATATAATGAATAGTGCAGGGATTTTGTTCGTGTCATTGATTATTGCGTGGGTTGTTTTGGGGACATTCCAGATGCAAGATCAAATTACTGCTGCATTGTCATAGTCGGGTATTTTTTATTCTTGATTTTTATCTGTATGCCCGTATAATAAGACACGTTTTATTGCCCTAATAGTCTAGTGGTAAAACACGTCCTTGGTAAGGACGAGTCGCAAGTCCGATTCTTGCTTAGGGCACCAGAATGAAAAATCCCGCCAAACGGCGGGTTTTCTATACCATAAAAGGCAGGTTTTCAAGTGTTCCCTCGGCGACCCTGACGTTTACGTCAATCATCATAAATATTGAATCTGGGGTGCGCTGAATATTTTCTGAAAATATACCAGCATCCAGCAGGTGACTGGTGTTAACCGACAGTTTTGTGATTAAATGGTCATCATCCAATAAAGTGTAAATCGGACCAATGTTACGTGGTGTGTTTGCGCCAATTTCGTGCTCGTTTTGAGGGCAACGCAGGCCATCCATAATTGTTTTTACACGGTTATCGATATCCGAACGTGGCACACCAATAATTTCAGGGTGTAACATTTGAATATCTAGTTCTGCAATCAATTTTAGGTTTGGTGTAATAATTGGATTCCAATCAATGCCACCAATGTGACGTGTGGTAATTGGGCTTTTGGTTGGGTTTGGTACCATATACTGGGTCAAGTTGTTCCAAGGACTGTGTTCGACCAGTTTTTTAAGTTGAGGATGAAATTGCATACGAATATCAGCGATATGCTGGGCCCGTTTTTTTGGATTGATTAAAATATCACCAAAATAAAGTAATTTAAATTTCATATTATTTACCTTTTTCTAATATTTCCTTTAACTTTGGTAAACCAAGTGGGTGTAATAATAAACGTTTCGGATTAGATAATTGTACGTGACAATCTCTGTTTCGTATTACAACAGGATAGCAAATATTTCCAACACGAATTTGTGAGTTGTTTTTGTATTCGCGTATCATTGCTTTATGGATTTCTTCGGCGGGCCGATTTAGTTTGTCAACAAGCTGAATAGCGTTCAAAAAATCGTCTTTTTTGAAAGTTTGTTTTGTATAATTGTTTGCCATTTTTATCCCTTTTTTCTTGATAATTATACCAGAAATTGCTATGTTTTACACTGAAAAAAACGAAAGGATTGTTTATGTCTGTTAATAATGAATATACTGGTGATTCAATTAAGGTTTTAAAGGGATTAGAGGCGGTAAAAAAACGCCCGGGGATGTATATCGGTGACGTGGGTGAGGGTGGTTCTGGTCTGCATCATATGATTTATGAGGTTGTTAATAACTCTATTGACGAGGCTATGGCAGGTTATGCTGATACAGTGTATGTTTCTTTAAACCCAGACGGCAGTGCAACAATCCGTGATAATGGTCGTGGTATGCCATTTGATATCAATCATGAAACAGGGCGCAGTGCATTGGAATTGATTATGTGTGAACTGCACGCGGGTGGTAAATTTGATAACGAAAGCAATGGCGCATACAAGGTATCTGGTGGTTTGCACGGTGTTGGTGTGTCGGTTGTTAATGCATTGTCCACCTGGCTTGAGGTGCGTGTATGGCGTGGTGACAAAGAAGCCTTTATGTCGTTTGCCGACGGTGTGCCAACATGTGATTTGAAAATAGTTGAAAATAAATCTGGAAATGAACATGGAACAGAAGTTACATTCCTGCCGTCGCCAGAAACGTTTACAGGGACCGAGTTTAGTTTTGATACGCTTGAAACATGGTTGCGTGAACAATCTTTCCTTAATGCAAATGTTCGTATTGTTCTGGAAGATTTGCGTGGGGGCGACAAGAAAGAACGTGAATTTCATTCTGTGGATGGATTAAAGGGGTTTGCAACGTATTTGGATAAGTCCAAAGAATTGCTGAACAAAGAACCAATCCAGATGATTAAGCAATTTGATGATAGTTATATTGAAATTGTTTTGCAATGGACGACAGCATATACCGAAACATCTTTGTGCTTTACAAACAATATTCCAAACCGTGATGGTGGTACACATTTGGCCGGTTTCCGTGCTGGGTTGACACGTGCGATTAATAAATATATTGGCGAAAAAGGTACAAAGAAAGATATTAATTTGTCGGGGGAAGATTTCCGTGAAGGGTTAACCAGTATCATCAGTGTTAAAATCCCGGATCCAAAGTTTGGTTCCCAGACAAAAGACAAATTGGTGTCATCTGAGGTTCGCCCAATTGTTGAAAGTACTGTGTCCGAGATGTTATATGAATTCTTGGATGAAAATCCAGCGATTGCAAAAACAATCGTTGATAAAATTATAGAGGCCGCAACCGCACGCGAGGCAGCGCGCAAGGCACGTGAATTATCACGCAAGAAGACAGGACCAGAATTGGGGGGATTGCCTGGTAAATTGGCGGGGTGTTCGGAACGTGACCCGGCAAAGTGTGAATTATTTATTGTTGAGGGGGACTCAGCTGGTGGTACCGCAAAGCAAGGGCGTGACCGCAAGACCCAGGCAATTTTGCCATTGCGTGGTAAGATTTTAAATGTGGAACGTGTGCGTTTTGATAAAATGTTGTGATCGGATACGATTGGTGCGCTGATTACAACAATGGGTACCGGTATTGGAAAAGATGAATTTGATATCGAAAAGATGCGTTATCACAAGGTTATTATCATGACCGACGCGGACGTTGATGGTCAACATATTCAGACGTTGCTGATGACGTTCTTCTATCGTCATATGCCGCAGGCAATTGAACGTGGTTATATCTATGTGGCAAAGCCACCACTTTATGGTGTTACACGTGGAAAGACACAAATTTATCTGCAAAACCAACGTGAAATGGATGATTATCTGATGGAACAGCTGGCAACCGACGGTGTTGTTGAAACATCAAATGGTATGCAGATTTCGGGGGCTGATTTGAAACGTCTGTTGGGGCTGGTGTTAAATATGCGCAATACTTTACAGGGGTTAAATCACATTATGCCGTTGCGTTTTGTAGAAGCGTTAGCACTGAATAATGTGTTTGAGGATGAAAGTACGGAATCTTTTGCGCGTGCTGAAAGAATGTTGGATTCCCAGGAATTGGAATTTGAACGTGGTTGGAAAATTACATCAGATGCGTTCGGTATTCATATAACACGTACACTGCGTAGCGTGACGGAAACACATACCCTGCCACGTGATAAAGTTAATGGACCAGAAGTGCGCGCATGGATGCGTATGGATGGGCGTGCAGAATTGATTGAAACGTTTGGTAAACCGACAACACTGCGTGTGAAATCAAAGTCACAAAAAATCTGGGGCGCGTTGACGTTGTTGGAAACGGCATTTGAATACGCAAAAACCGGATTAAAGATTCAGCGATACAAGGGTTTGGGGGAAATGAACGCCGAACAATTGTGGGAAACAACAATGGATCCAAATCATCGCTCGCTGTTCCAGGTTAGAATTGATGATGCCGCCAAAGCAGACGAGGTTGTATCCATGTTAATGGGTGATGTTGTTGAACCGCGTCGTGACTTTATTGTTGAAAATGCGCTGGATGCAAATCTGGATATCTAATAAAAGGAAAATCAGATGTCGGATAATGAAAAGGTTTTTGATAATTCGCAAGAAGCCGTATGGCAACGCGAAATCAACCAATTGGATGAACAGTTAAAAAATCCAGAACGTTATTCGGCATCTGAAATTGAATTTAAGAAATCTCGAAAAAAACAACTGCAAGATGCAATTGCAAAGCGCAAGCAGAAAAAAGACTTAACAGGCGGATTTGCGCGTGGACAACAAAACGTCAAAGATAAAGCTGCGATGTATGATATGCAGATGGCACAATTTTCAGATGATAGGCAATAAATGGATTTTTCGCGTCAATGGTTTTTTGAAATTGATTCACAATTGCGCATAAGTGGCCTGGACAGTGATGCACAAAGTTTTGATGAAATATTAGATAACCTGCGTATGCGTAAAATTTGTTCGGCGGATGAATTTGCGTGGCATTGTACTTATGTAATTCTGGCCGGTGGTTTTTCACAAAAAACGGCTAAAAAAATTCATAAAAATATTATGGATTTGTTGTCTCAGGTTGGGGCGGATTTTGATAGCCTTATAAAAATATTCAACAACAAAAATAAAATAAATGCGATTTGTAAAATATGGGAAAATCGTGATCTGTTTTGCAATCAATATTACAAGTGTGATAATGTTGATACGCGTGTAAGTTTTTTAGAAAACTTGCCACATATTGGGAAAATAACCGCGCATCATTTGGCACGAAATCTGGGTGAAGATTTGGTTAAATATGATGTCTGGATTCAACGTTTAGGGGTTGTATTTGCGCGGCAAACACAGGGTATAGATTTAGAAGAAAAGATAAATAATGGAAAATTGGCACAGGAAATAAAATGTGCCTGTGATGATATGTTTGAATATTTAGTACAGGAAACTGGGTTGCCACGAGGGTATATTGATGTGGTGTTGTGGAAAGCTTTACAGCAAGGACTGATAAGGTTATGAATGTGAAAATTGAACAATCTTGGAAAGATGCATTAAGTGCGGAATTTGATAAAGATTATTTTGTTAAACTGACGGATTTTGTGCGCGGTGAATATTTGTCTGGGCGGGCAATTTATCCAGAACCTAAAAATATCTTTAATGCCTTTAATTTGTGTCCGATTGATGATGTCAAGGTTGTGATAATTGGCCAAGATCCATATCATGAACCTGGTCAGGCTCACGGGCTTTGTTTTTCTGTGCTGCCACCAACACCAGTGCCACCATCGTTAGTTAATATTTACAAAGAAATAGAATCTGATTTAGGACGAAAATCGGTCACAAACGGTGATTTGACATATTGGGCAAACCAGGGTGTGTTATTACTGAATTCAACATTAACTGTGCGTGCACATGCGGCGGCATCGCATGCGGGGCATGGTTGGGAAGAATTTACAGACAGTGTTATTCGTGCGGTTGCAACGCGTGAAAATATTGTTTATATGTTGTGGGGGTCTTATGCACAGAAAAAAGCGGCTTTTGTGAACCAGGACAAGAACCTGGTGTTAAAAAGCGTGCATCCGTCACCGCTGTCTGCGTATCGTGGTTTTTTTGGTTGTAAACATTTTAGCCAGGCAAACGAATATTTACAACAACATGGACGAACGCCAATTGAATGGTAAAAAAAATCCGCCAATCGGCGGATTTTTTAGTTCTTTTTGCGAATTGTGATATGAACATCACGTAATTGTTGTTCAGTGACCTCGTTCGGACTGCCCATTAACAAGTCTTGTCCGCGTTGGTTGGCTGGGAATGCAACCACTTCGCGTACACTGTCACCGAATCCGGTAATTTCTGATACTAATCGGTCAATACCGAACGCACATCCGCCGTGCGGTGGTGCGCCATATTGGAACGCAGTGTACAGACCACTGAAATTCTTTTCAACCGCCTCAATCGGATAACCGGCGATTTCAAAACACTTCTTCATAATGTCTGGGTTATAGTTACGTAAACCACCGCTGCAAATTTCCAAACCATTTAATACCATATCGAACTGAGCTGCTTTGATATCAAATGGATTTTTTGTGTCCAGTTCCTCTAATGTCGCCATTGGAAACGAGAATGGGTTGTGTGTAAACTTTGGTGCGCCATCGCGTTCTTCGTCTGGTTCAAAGAACGGGAATGATTCCACCCAACAGAATGCAAAGTCGCGTGGATTTACCAAACCTAAATCTGCACCTAATTTATTACGCAATTTTCCAGCCGCCTTGGATGCAGGTTCAACATTGTCGCAAACAAAGAACAGGGATGAATTATCACCTGCAATTTCATGCAGTTTTTCAATGCGTGCCGCATCTAGTTTCTTGGCAACGGGTCCTTTGGCCTCGTCTGCGAATACGATGTACCCCAGACCGCCCAGGCCCAATTCTTTGACCGCATATTCACCCAATTTATCAAACCAAGAACGTGGTTTGTCTGCACTGTTTGGTGCCGGGATAGCACGAACAACACTGCCATTTTCAATTGCGTTTGCAAAGATTCCAAAATCAGATCCACGGAAAACATCTGTCACGTCATGGATAATAATTGGGTTACGTAAATCTGGTTTATCTGAACCATATTTCAACATTGCATCATCAAATGTGATATGTGGAATTTCGGCGTATACATTTGCATCCGGTGCAAATTCACGAACCAGATTTGGCATAATTTCATCACCGACGGCCTGAATATCAGCCAGGTCAACAAACGACATTTCCATATCCAACTGATAAAATTCCAGTAATCTGTCTGAACGCAAATCTTCATCACGAAAACATGGTGCAATCTGGAAATAGCGGTCAAAACCCGACACTTGCAGTAATTGCTTGAACATCTGTGGTGCCTGGGGCAGGGCATAGAATTTACCGTGATGTAAGCGAGATGGTACGATAAAGTCACGTGCACCCTCTGGGCTGGATGCGGTTAAAACCGGTGTCTGGAATTCCGAGAAACCTAAATCCCACATTTTATCACGCAACCATTTCATCATTTTATTGCGCGTCAAAATAGTGTTGTGTAATTTTTCACGACGCAAGTCCAAGAAGCGATATTTATAACGCAATTCTTCGCCAACTTCGTCTTCACCGAATACCTGGAATGGCAAAACCTCTGAATTGGTCAGAACTTCGAATGAGGTTGCTTGAATTTCAATTTCACCCGTTGGGATTTTATCATTAACCGCCGACGCATCACGTGCAACAACGTTTCCAACAACTTTAATCACAGATTCTGGACGAATGCGTTCAAGTGCCTCATTACCGCCATCAAAAACAATCTGTGTAATACCGTAATTATCACGCAGGTCAATAAACAACAATGCCCCATGGTCACGTTTACGATGAACCCATCCGGACAGTGTTACCACCTCGCCGACATTTTTTGCATTTAATTCACCACACGTATGTGTTCTGAACTTTGATTTCAAAGATAACATTTTTTGGTCCCTTTTTTTTGTTTCGGGCGCAAAAATTTAATTGGAATTTCGGCACCCATTTCTTGTTAAATCATCAGGGGCGCTAAGATTTTTCAGCGCGGTGCCACCCTGGCTTATAACTTTACTAATGTCTATGAATGCTCAATGGTTGTCAGTCACGTCATCGCATTCACACACAAAATTCTGACACAGATTATAATTTGATAAATATTTTTTGCAATAAAATTCTTTTAAAAACTGTATGTTAACCCTGCACCATAGAATGCATAAGAATTATTTTCAGGCGCAGTATTTCCATTTGAAAAATGATGTGCAAAAACCTCAATCGATGTGCATTCAGATAATCTGTACCCCAGCCCCAGTTTAAAACTAAAAATCAATTTTGAGCCAATACGTTTATTTTGCTGTGCCTGGAATCCAGAACCAACACCAATAAATGTATACCAATCATCCCCATAAAATGGCGACACATCTATACTAAGCATTGCGATTGGAATTGTATATTTTTCCCAATTCCACCCATACTTTTTACCCCAACCTATTGTTTGAATAACATTTAGTGATTTACGTGCCTGGATACCAAAAAAAGTCATATTTTGTGAATATTGCAAATGCAAGATATTAAACGGTACAAACTCGGACGGGGACGGGATTAAGAAGCCATCATTTACCCCAGTTCCAACATTCAAAGCGACTTGATTTTGATATCCGTTCAAGAACGGATTTATGCATTCGGCCCGTGCGACATTTGTCGTGATAAAAATACCAACAAAAATACAGATGAGATATTTCATGACACATATACAATTTATAAAAAAGACCAAATATTGTAAACACGAACAAAATCCCAGTAAAAATTGTCACTTGCAATCCGAAAAAAGTCTGTTATAATGCACTTCGCTTGGCAGCGTAGCTCAGTGGTAGAGCAGAGGAATCATAATCCTTTGGTCGGGGGTCCGAATCCCTCCGCTGCTACCAGAATAAACACACGACCCGATGGGTCGTTTTTTTTTTTTATTCTGTGCGTCGGGGTGGTGATGGACACCCAGTTGGGGGTCCGACCCGCAGGCAAAAGGCAGACGGGCGGATGCTGGTCCCCCGAAGTTTTAACGAAGGGGGATTTGCCCAGGGGAATGAAGCACAGCGGAATCAATCCCTCCGCTGTACCCCATTCTTGTACAGTTGACTTTTTTTTAGATATTCTCTAATATGTACACGATATATGCGAAAGGGGATTTTTATGCGTAAATTAATTGCAACTTTGTTTGCATTTTTACCGTTTGGTGCACTGGCGAATCCGGCGTGTCCCGTATGCACAATTGCGGTTGGTGCGGGGTTGGATATTGCACGTCGTATGGGGGTGCCGGACAGCATTGTTGGCCTGTGGGCGGGTGCGTTATTGACATTGGTTGGTTATTGGACACTGAAATTTATGGATAAAAAAAATTGGCATTTCCGCGGTCGTGACACAATTGTTATTCTGGCATCTGTTGCAATGATTGGGTTTGTTTATATGGGTGCGGTAGAATATGCACCAACATCAATTTGTGGAATGTTCACAATGGATCCGGTTTTGTTTGGTACAATATGTGGTGCGTTAATATTTATCGGTACTGGAAAACTGTATCAATGGATGAAAACACGAAATGGTGGACATGCACACTTTCCATTTGAAAAGGTGGTATTGCCATTGGTTGCTTTGTTACTGGCCAGTTGGTTGATGATGATTTGTTTTTAAATTAAGGGGAAATCGATGAAAAAAATAGAATCCGTTCAAGAATTTGTTGAAAAACTGGATGCCGCAAAAAAGGTTAACCCAAAGGATTTATCGTCCGATCAGGATTTGACAATTGCCATCATGAACCTGATTTCAATTGAAGAACATTTGATGTTTTCGGGCGCAAAAACAGGTAAACACGAATACTATGATTTGATTAACCAGGTACGTGAAATGCGCAAAAACGCAATGCTTAAAATCATCCCATCTTATGAAGGTGAAGTGTGGTGTATATCCAAACATCTGTTGGCGGCATCAATGCGAGTATTCGAAGTTGGTACCAAGGCACTGGCCGCGGGTGACAAAGACACCGCATATGATTTATTCGATCAATCATATGGATTGTATTGTATGTTCTGGGGGTTGAATATGGGAATGCTTGGTGGTGAGGCACAAAAATCAAAACCATCCACAAAGGTGGTCAATGAAACAAAACAAGAAGTTGCAAAACAATCCGTCGAACCCACACCAAAATCCGGTGGAATGGGCAAATTAAAAGCCTGGGTTAAAAATGCGGTTAATTGTTGTATAGAATAAAAATCCCCCAGTTGGGGGATTTTTTATGATAAGGAATTCATACCTGTGGGAATGTTGGCAAAAATAAATATAATTCATCACAGGAGAGTTTTACATGCACAATTATATTGATAACTTGTCTTATTCGTTACGATTGACACAATATCAATCAGAAATGTTGAATAAAAACAGTAACGAATATAATATGGGACGCGTAATAAAAAGGGGTGGCGTAATTTATGTGCCATATATGTCCCGCGGATTTATCGACTGGGTTATTAAATTATTTTACGGCGTGCGTGCAGATTTAATTGGACAAAACAAAATACTGGTAAAAAACAAGCGTAATATTAAATTTTATAAAAACGGATTTTATCGAATTAAACTTGGACGTTTTGTATATTATGCAGATGCGATGGGACGCGGTATTTCACGTAATGCGTTTTTGCGTGGAATCGCAGACTAGAATTTATCATGTGTCTTGATAAATTCACGCAGATAGTCTCCGTCAAAATTTATCAAAATTTCAGACAGTGAATAACGGCGTGTGCCATCTGGCATTATATCTAATTGTATTGTGGTTGCTGATGGGGATGTGCCACGCATTGTCAAATCTAATGTTGTATACATTTCGCCGTTTTCTAATTCTATCGTTCCAATACCATTAACATGTCGCATAGATATAGACATCGGTTCAGTGGTGATAAAGTTACCATTTTCATATTGGCCGACAATATGTAAATTTTTTAATTTGGTTTCGCCACCGTTTAAAGCACGTGATAAGGCGAATTCCATATTTAATTTACCTAGATCTTTGGCAGATGCGTAAAAACCATCCAGTCCCAACCCTATAATAGTTCCACCATCGAATGACAAGTCCATTTCGCCCGCCATATTGTACCAGATGTCGTGTGCAATTTGGCCAGATGTTTTCATATGAATTTCAGCCGTTATCATTGTATCGCGCAGGTTTAATGGCATATTTTTACTAAGCAATTCGCCATTGATTACAAATTTATTCATTTGCGCAAATATGTCGTAATTGTTTTTATCTTTTTCAATGGTTACAAGTACGTTTCCGCGTGCATTATCTGTGATCGAAAATACTATTGCGTTATTCTTTAACGAATAAGCAAAGTTTGCATATTCTATATTGTTGTAAATAATTTTATCCGCAGACAAGGATATATTTGCGTTAATATCAAATGGAATTAAAATCGGCGCGTTTGTTAAAAATTCTAATTCATCATAGCGTGCAATAAATTCATCAGATATAAATTTGTCCAGATTTAATAAATCTGTGTGAATGGTTATATTGTTTCCATTGATAGATCCAGAAAATATTGTTCCTGATAAATCCAGGGTAAAATCTGAAATTTTTCCATTGTCATATATACCTGATATTGTGTACGGCATATCGTTAATTGCACGCAAGTCCAGATTTGGTACCCAAGTATGTGACGATGTGCCACTTAGTGTAAATTTTTTACCATCAATCTGAATTTGCCATTTTTTGTTATGGGGGATAAATTTCATAACTTTTCCGAACCAAGTGAAATCACCAATATCACGGTTCATAAAATCTGGTAAAAAGGGCAGGGTTACGTTTGCCCATTGTAAAGTTTTGTTTCTTGCAAACTTGAATTCTGGCTCTATATTTTCAGGTGTAATATGATATGTGCCGGCGACATCTGAGAAATCGAAACTAATTTTTCCATGGGCGCCAAGTCTTTTTATGCGTTCGTTGAATATTCCGGATTTTGGCATTTTTTTATCAGATTTAATTGTCATATCAAATGAATTGTTATTCACAGAAACATCCCCTGTTATGTCGCCATACGAATATGGTGCGCATTTCCAATTGGATGGGGTGCCCGAAAATAGGCATGTTGAATCTATCCCGTCAAATGGCATTGTAACCAAGATGTCGTGTGCCCCAGATGAATCAATATGACCACCAGTTATTGCAATATCGTCCGCGACAATGTTTGTTATTTGGATTGAATTATTTACAGCAATTATATTTATACGAACATGCTTGAACGTATGGTTCATAAATTTTAAGTTACCATAAAAATCCAAGTCGTATTGTGTGTTTGTCAATGCGTTTCCGAAATCCAAAATGTTTGAAAAATCATAATTGATGTTATCTGATTTTAATTGAATGAATTTTATTCCATTTGGTTTTGTTTCTATGTTTCCTGTTATGGTGCCTGCACGAATATTTGTATATTTAAATCCGTTGCCACCATCCCATTCAAAGTTTAATGTGACATCAGAATCAATTGATAATTTTGGTTGTTCGATATCCAGCCAACTGTTTAAATTATCTGTTTTAAAAGACATGTGACCACGCATTGTACCGTTATCAAAGAACTGTCCAACAATATCCAAGTCATTATTTTTATTAGTTATATGAAATGTATTGCCGGAAAATTCAACATCATATTTATGGTTTTTTGTTCGAATAATTCCGTTGAATTTATTGTCCTGCATTTTTGCGCTTATTATGTGAAAATCACGTCCCATAAAGTGTATGTCTGAATCAAAAATGTTTACAGTATGATTGAAGTTTGCCGGGGCTAATTTTGGAATATTTATATCCGCATCATATACGGTAACGGATGGTTGAATTTCAGGATTGTTCAGGTTAAACAGAGTGCTGAACGGGATCGATATCATAACAGAACCAATTTTGGCCGTGGGTACGTGTACGTCGTGTGCAACAATCTTTGCACCGGACAATAAACTAAAATGTATATCACCATCCAGAATTGCCTCAACATTTGTTTGATTTGCAATTGCCCGTTCTATCATAGGTTTGAATTTATTTAATGTTATCATTGATGGTACAATGATAAAGGCCAACACAACAGCGGCGATTATTGATATAATCGACCAAATAATTCTGCGTTTGTGTCTGGGTTTTAAAGCCATTCTCTCGTCCCTTGTATTTTGATTATAATGAATTATACTAAGTGTTGTGAACAAAAAAATATTTAATCTTGAAAGTAATTACAAACCAATGGGCGATCAACCGACCGCCATATCTGAATTAGTGTCCGGTGTAAATGATGGTCGCCGGTCCCAGGTATTGTTGGGTGTAACCGGTTCAGGCAAGACATTTACCATGGCAAATGTTATTGCGGAACTTGGGCGGCCGGCATTGATTATGGCACCGAACAAGATTCTGGCGGCGCAATTGTACACGGAAATGCGGTCGTTCTTTCCAAATAATCATGTGGAATATTTTGTGTCTTATTATGATTATTATCAGCCAGAGGCATATATGCCCACAACCGATACCTATATTGATAAGGATGCATCGATAAATGAACAGTTGGATCGTATGCGACACAGTGCAACCCGCGCAATGCTGGAAGAACGCGATGTTATCGTTGTATCCAGCGTATCATCTATCTATGGTATGGGGTCGCCCGAACAGTATGCGGGAATGCGATTGGTCTTGCGCGTGGGGGATAATATTTCGATGCGAGATACTATGCGTGCATTGGTTGATATTCAATATAAACGTAACGATATGTCGTTTGAGCGTGGTGAATTTCGTGTGCGTGGTGATACGCTGGATTTGTTCCCATCCCATGCCCAAGACAGGGCCTGGAAAATATCTTTCTTTGGTGATGAAATTGAAGAAATATGGGAATTTGATACATTGACCGGGGCAAAATTACAAAGGTTGGATCGGGTTGCGATTTATCCAAATACACATTATGCAACCCCAATGCCCAGTGTCTTGCAAGCAATTGGCGAAATTAAAAAAGATTTAAAAGAACGCTTGGAATACTTTCATGAAAACATGAAGTATATAGAAGAACAACGTCTGCGAGAACGTGTGAATTTCGATATAGAAATGATGGAAAATACAGGTACGTGTCGTGGGGTTGAAAATTATTCACGATATTTATCAGGGCGTGCCCCGGGAATGCCGCCGCCGACATTGTTTGAATATTTGCCAAAAGATGCGGTTCTGTTTATTGATGAAAGCCACGTAACCGTTCCACAAATTGGTGCAATGAGTCGTGGCGATCGTGCGCGCAAAGAAACATTGTCGCAATATGGGTTCAGATTGCCGGCCTGTATTGATAACCGTCCATTAACGTTTGATGAGTGGGACGTGTTGCGACCACAAACAATTTTTGTTTCGGCAACGCCGGGCACATGGGAATTGGAACAATCGGGTGGTATTGTTTCCGAACAGGTTATAAGACCAACGGGATTACTGGATCCGGTATGTGATGTGCGACCAACAACGCATCAGGTGGATGATTTGCTGGACCAGATAAAAAATACATCTGGGCGTGTGTTGGTGACAACGCTTACCAAAAAAATGGCAGAACAGTTAACAGATTATCTGAATGAAAATGGGGTGCGGGCTAAATATCTGCACAGTGATATTGAAACACTGGAACGTATTGAATTGTTGCGTGATTTACGCTTGGGAAAATTTGATGTATTGGTTGGAATTAACCTGTTGCGCGAGGGGTTAGATGTTCCCGAATGTGAATTGGTTGCGATTATGGATGCAGATAAAGAGGGTTTCTTGCGTTCAACACGTTCGTTGATTCAGACAATCGGGCGTGCGGCGCGTAATGCAAATGGTTTGGTTGTTTTGTATGCTGATAAAATTACGGATTCTATGCGTGCGGCATTGGATGAAACAGCACGTCGCCGTGAAAAACAAATGACGTATAATGCGGAACATGGAATCGTACCACAGACAGTGACCAAGGCGGTATTTGCACAGGTTGGGGAACAACAAGAAAAAACTGACAAAACGCATCGATTTGTATATGATAAATCTGGTGGGGTTATGGATGCGGAAACACTGCGTAAAGAAATCGCAAAACTGACCAAGAAAATGCGTAGCGCGGCAGAGGACCTGGAATTTGAATTGGCAGCGAAAATCCGTGATGAAATTCATAAACTTGAAGATGATTTGTTATTGGTGGAGTAAGGTATGAAAGAATATATTTTAAACAATGTTGATGAAATGCGTTGTTGGGCACGTGATTTTGCAAGAACATTATCTGCACCGTGTGTGGTTGCGTTGTACGGTGACTTGGGAATGGGAAAATCTGAAATTGCACGTGCAATAATTCAAACCCTGCGTGGGGCGGACACCGTTGTCCCCAGTCCGACATTTACGATTGTACAAAATTATGATGGAATTTCACATTTTGATTTATATCGTGTCGAGGACGAGTCCGAGTTGGTTGAAATCGGATTAGTGCATGCAATTGAAAATGATATTACGCTGATAGAATGGCCACAAATTGCAAAGCATATGTTGCCGGAAAATACAATCAATGTTCATATAACACAAAATGGTGATGGTCGAAAAATTGTCGTAGAATAAATACCTGAGAATAGGTGCCTGTGGTATAATATTTGTTATTTGATACAATATTTGATGCGGATACAGATGTATGATTTTCTGATGTCCCGAACCCACATCCCTAAAAAAATCCCCAAACGGGGATTTTTTTATTTAATCGGTGGAAAGCAATCGCCACCGGATTTCGGACAACATGCAAACACTGTGTTGCCCATATCTTTGAATATCTCGTCTCCACAGCATCCGAATTTGTTCGGGGCGCTGCCGTCGGCACACAGGCCCGCTTCAATGTTGTCTTTGATTTGTTCGTCTGATAATTCTGGTGATGGGGTTGGGGCAGTTTCCAGTGATGTTGTATCAGACACAGAGATAACAATTGGCGGAAAACAATCACCGCCGATTTCCGGACAGCAATTAAATCCCAGGTCCCCCATATCTGTATATATTTCATCCGGGCAACAACCATTTTCATCTGGTGTGTCACAGGTTTTTGTAATTAACACTGTATCTGGTTCTTTTGTTTCAGAATTTGTTGTTGCAATCGGTGTGCGTCGAGCATTCTTTGCCACCACACCGCGAGAACCGGCACGTTTCTGACATAAACTGCGCTGTTGCTGTTTTAGTTTTGTTAATGCGTCAATTGTTTCGGTGTCAGGTTCGATTATTGCGGACAGTTCCGCAATTTCAGATGCGATTTGATCACAAGACTTGCGTTCGGTAACGTTTGATGTTGTGGCGATTTCCGCCGCAAATGCCGCGGTCGCAAAGCCCGCAACCATCGATGCAATGGCCAGTTTATAGATTTTCATTTACTGCTCGTTAATAATTTGTTCAACCGCCAAGATAAAGTCAATAGTTGGGTTGGTTAATTTTTTTGCCGTTTCAAAGATTTCTTCGGCGGCGGCTTGCATATTTAAACGTTTGTATGTTTCAACGACTTCGATTGTATCTGGTTCTGAAAATTCATCGTCTTGCAAGGCGCGTGCGATTGCTAATTCTTGTTTTGCCATGTCATGGTATTTTTGTGCGTTTTCGGCACAACCTCGTTCAGATAAATTTGCATAGATTTTTGCACGGTTGATACGATCGTATGATGATGCAAATTCATCACCATCTGGTAAACGTACCAGTAAGGATTCTTCGATTAATGTGCAGGTTTGTTTGTCTGTGTTTGTGGTGACATTTTCTGTTGTTGCCGGATTTTCAGAAGCGTGAGCAACGTTTGTACCATAATTTTGATTGCTATTCATGCCCATTCCGACCATAACGCCACAGATAAATAATGCCGCAAACGCCATAATGCCCCAAAAACGCTGGGCAGGGGTGTGGGTTATACAATATTGTGTTTTCGTTGTTGCTTTTGGTTGTTTTTTCATTACTCTCTCCGTTTTTTATTTGTTGTATGTATTATGCCACAATTCCATCACGAATTGTAATAATTTTATCTGCGCGCTGGGCCAGTGTCATGTCGTGGGTCACAAATAACATAGCCATTTTGTTTTTGCGAACCAAATCTAGTAATAAATCAAATACAGTCATTGCATGATTTGGGTCTAGATTTCCGGTGGGTTCGTCTGCAAGCAAGATATCAGGATTATTTGCCAATGCGCGTGCAACGGCGGTGCGTTGTTGTTCGCCGCCAGACATTTGCCCAGGCAGGTGATTTGCACGATGTGCAACATTTGCCGCACGTAATAATTTCAACGCGCGCGCACGTGCGTCAATTTCGGACATGTCGTTTGCCAGCATTGGTAACATCACATTTTCAAGTGCTGTAAAATCAGATAACAGATTGTGTTTCTGGTATACAAAGCCGATTTTTTTACGACGGATTTGTGTGCGCATATCTTCGTCCATTTTCTGGACCGATGCGCCATTTATCATAATACTGCCGGATGTAGGTTTGTCCAACAGACCCACGCATTGCAGTAATGTAGATTTGCCAGAACCAGATGTACCAACCAATGCGATGATTTCACCGCGATGCAGGTCAAACCCGCCGCCACGTAAAATGTGCAGGGGTTGTCCACCCTCTATGAATGTTTTTTTTATATCTCGCACCGACATAACAATGTCGCCTGTTTGAATTTTTGATAAAGAATTTAATATACTGGTCATTTATTCGTGTCCGTTGTTTTTGCGTGCGTTTTCAATTTGTTGAATTTGTTGTTCCGTGCGTACAAAGTCATCGCGGTGTTGTGGTGCAATAATATGGCCAATGCGGATAAAGTTTAATCGTTCATCGTCTTGGTCTAGTATGCATTGCGCTTCGGTTCTGTTCATAAAATAATTAATGTCGGCGGGCGAAAAACCAAAAACAACACCGTGTATGAAATTTTTTTCGGCCATTTTTTTATATTTTGTTGGGGATAGCCATTTGTTGTTTTTTGAAATATCGTCCAATTTTTCTTGGGTGACATTGATGTGTGCCAGTTCTGGGTTTAATTTTCGTATTTCATCAGAATAGTACTGTATTTTTTTTGCCCACTCTTGTTTGTGTTCCAAGATATAATCTTCTATGTCTTGTAATTGTTCGGGGGTATATTGTGTCAGTTTTTTGCGTTGATCTGGATGTATTTTATCTATATGTTTGAGTCGTGATACAATATCACCACGTTCAAAATCTTGGTAGTCATACATATAGCTATAATTCATTAACAATGTATAATTAGATAGACCGTCTGGAAATTTATATTCGTAATATATTTTATGTGGTGGTGTGACACCATAGGATTTATAACGTTCTTCGGCTTTTTTTGCCGATAAAGTATCGTTGCCCCAAGTTAGGTTGAAAAGTTCAAGTATAATTTTTTTAAACAATAATTCTGTTTCTTTTTTATTCATTTCTTAATACCTCTACGGGGTCGGTGTTGGCGGCTTTCCAAGCCGGATACAATGTCGCCAAGAAAGACAATGCAATCGCCAATACTGCAATGCCAACAACACTTGATAATTCTAGTTTGGATGGTAATTCAGACAGGTAATATAATTCCGCCGGAAATAAATCACGTCCGGTTAACATCTGAACAAATTGTCTGATTGGTTCAATATAAATCGCAATCAATGTGCCAAATATTGTACCAAAGAATGTTCCAATTACGCCAATCGACGAACCGCACAAGATAAATATACGCATCATTGATTTGCGTGAAACACCAAATGTACGCAAGACCGCAATATCTTTGTTTTTGTCTTTGACCAACATAACCAGGGACGAGATTATGTTAAACGCCGCCACAATTACAATCAGCATTAATATCAAGAACATTACATTCGATTCAACTTGTAATGCGCCAACAAACCCGCGGTTTAATTCACGCCAATCACGTACAACAAAGCCGTCGGGTAATAATTCCAATAATGATTTTTGAACGGCGGTGGTGTCTTCGGGATTTTCAAGGAATAGGTCAATATGTGTGACCGCGTTACCAATGTTTAAATATTTTTGCGCCGTTTCCAATGGCATAAAAATATATCCGGAATCATATTCATACATTCCCATAAAGAAAGATGACATTACCGGATATGACATAATGCGTGGCATAGAACCAAATGGTGTTGGGGTTGCAGCGTTCGCCGATACCAATGAGATGTTGTCGCCCATTGTCACATGCAGGGCCCGTGTCAGTGATGCACCCGCCACCAATTCACCATCTTTGATTCCATCCAATGGTTTGCCGTAAATTCGTGTTCCGGAATTCGTTTTTTTCTGTAAATCCGACATACGGATGCCACGTATCATTGCACCGGTATTGTTGCCGTTGGCGGTTGCCATAACCTGACCCTCGGCAATGGGGACGATAGCGGTGGCATGGGTTGAAACAACCTTGTTCTGGTTCATTTTATCAATCAGGAAATCAAAATCTGATATTGCGCCATCTTGGTGATAAACAACAACATGACCATTCATTCCGATAATGCGCCCCAGCAGCGTGTCGTGAAATCCCCCCATAACAGACATCACAACAATCAATGTTGCGACACCTAACATAATTCCGATAAGCGACACCCATGAAATCACTGAACCAAAACCACGACGTTTTGCGCCAAGATATCTGAATGCTATTTTTCGTTCCAGTTTTGAAAACATTTTTGTTTAATTCCTTTATTCACTTAGAAATGCACGCAATGCATCACCCGCCAATGGGGTTAATGCATTGTCTGGGATTGTCGCCGGATCTACGATTGAAATCAGGCGTGGCGACATAAATACAACCAATTCTGCAAAAGGACTTATTAAAGTTTCTGGTGTTGTAACAAATGAGTGCGTTGGAATACCGACAATTACATAGTTATCACCAACACTGGATGGAATGGAGAACGATGATAATTCACCATTGCTGGTACGCAGAACAATTTTAGCATCGATTTTGTCACGTCCCGCATAATCACCATATGTTGCCGTTGCGCCAATTATCAGGTCTGTTTCAAGGCGTTCTTCTTTGCTGCACTGACCAATATCAAAGCGTGATTGCCAACCGTTCGGGATTACAAATTGACCCTGGGATATCAAAACAACGTTTGCCTGTTGCGACAAGAATTCTTGCAGAGTTTTTGTGTTAATTTCGGAACTGGTGACAAGCGTACGTCCAACAACGCCCGGAATGGACATTTTGATATTCTTGTCGCCAAATGCCGGTAACATATTCATCCAGATTATTGGGTTGTCTGTGCGGGGATAAACACGATACACATCAATATCCCAACCAATCATATATTTTTTAGACGCTATGTCGGATATAATCTTTGCAACTTCGCGCTCGGTCTGATAATTGCCTTCAAATGTTACAGTTTTATCGTCCCAGTTGACCAGTAGGTTACGCATATCTGCACCGTGCATCGCATCTAGTAATGCCATAATTATGCTTTCGTTTTTTGGCATTTTGACCAGCCATTTTCCACGATGAGTCAGGTGAATTTCACCAACGGTTTCATCGTACGAATAATATGCGTGACCCATTTTTGCCATTAATTCAACCGCATCTGATAATGCGCCCGATGAAATTGTGCCGGTGATATGTTCAATCATTTCACCATCTTCGACAACAGAAATGTCTGTGCCGTCCAGCAATTTGTCCAAGGCTTGTTTTACGGTTAGTTTTTTAAATTCATAATCAGATACCTGTAAATCGGGCAGGGGATCACCCGTTTCCAGGCGTACGATTTCAATCTTTTCTTCTGGGACAATGGAAACGATATTTTGATTGTTCCAGTCGACATTGCACCGTTTTGGTAAATCAATTGAAAAACGTCGCGCAGTGTCGGTGGTCAGTGCCGCTTTTTTCGGGAAAATTGGAACCGAGTTTTCATCAATAACCAACGTATCAACAACAGTTATATTATCATATTGTGGGTGTTGAAGGGCGTGTTGATTCTGTTTAGTGCACCCAGATATCAATATCAGCCCAGATATTGCAATTGAAAAATATGTTAAATATTTGTTAATGATTTTCATAATGTCCCCTTTTCCCACATTAGATGTTCATAAGTTTTTCAAACTCTGCCAATGTCATTTCGTGAATTGGTTTCTGGGTTGGCGTTGCTAAATCGCGAACCTGTTCAAATTGGGCACTGAAACGTTCAACCAATGATACGATTTCAGGCGATATGTTTGGATTACTTTTAATGAGGCGGCGACCATATTCAACTATAAATTCCAGTACGTCTGCCGCGTAAAAGCGACCAACATAGTTTTCTATTGCGATGCCACCTTTTTGCACGCAGATAGCCGACATAAGCATTGCGGTCTGGTTATAATAGTTTGCAAACTTAATAAAGTTCTGAACGGTCAATGCCATATATAAATTCCTTTGTCCTTTTATGGTATTATAAAAACTATTGCCCCATAAACGCAAATAAATTATAATACAAATATGAGAATAAAATTCCTGGGGGTTTTGTTGACTGTTTTTGCGCTGGGGGGGTGTGCATCACCAAACCGGGGCAGTATTGATGATGCAACAATTCTTAACTGGGAAAATGAAGCGGTAACAATGGAACAGTTTGTACGCGATCATCGGTCGTGCCTGGGGATAAATGAACCGTCTTATCTGCCGCGGTCACGTATTGCAAAGTTATTATCACCAAATCAAAGCTCGTTGATGCCAGATTGGGATGGGTTATGGGTAACATTTCAATCAAATGAATACAAAGACGTTGGTCAGCGTGCATTGTTGTCTGTGCCAAGAAATCAATCGTCTAAGACGGTTGGGGCGTACAGGCGGTGTATGTTCCGGCGTGGATATTTGTTGCGCGCAATGTAGTAAGAGATGAGGCAAGGGACATGAAATTAAATTTTATGTCTCTTGTTTTTTATGATATAATGTCAGTTATGAAACGTTCAATCTGGTTTTGGGTATGTTTTGTGGTTGCCATATTTATGGCGATATATTTTGCGACACGAATTATTATGGTTGGAATGGGACGTGGAAAACTGGCCCAGATACATAGTATTTCTATTGTTACGGATTCTCGTGATGCGGATATGGATGCAATGCGTGCGGCCGCGGGTGGATTGGTGCGAAATTCTTATAATGTGGACTTGGATGCGCTGAATGCGCGAATTGGGGCGGTGCCGGGGGTTAAAAAATCGGCGGTGCGGCGTTTGCCAAATGGAAATTTGGCGGTACGTGCAGATATGTATCGTGCGGTGGCCCAGTGGTCCGATGGGGCAAGTTATTTTCCACTATCGGCTGATGGTACGGTTGTAAATAGTCCAAGCGATGTGCGCGATTTGGGCGCGGTGGTGTTTATTGGTACGTTGCCAGATGATATTTCAGATATAACGGTGGCCGCGCGCAATATGGTGGCAGACGTGGCATATTTAGAATGGATTGAAAACAGACGCTGGAACTTGGTTACGATGGGTGGAATTACCGTTATGTTGCCAGAAAACAACCCGGTTCAGGCAATAAGTACACTTATATCCCTGAATCAAAATCATGGGATTCTGGGCAAAAAAATTCAGGTTATTGATATGCGTGACGATGCACGTATATTGGTTAAATAGGCGATATGAACAATGAATATGATGGATTCTTGTTTTTTGTGTCTGGATATTGGCACGGCGGGCGTTCGTGGTATTGCGCATCATATTAAATCTGGAAATATTGCTAAGTCTGCTGTTTTTTCTGTGGACAGTTTTGATACTATTTTTGCCATAAAATCGGTTGTATCGGCACTGGAAAAGCAAATTGGCAGAAATCTGGATTCGGCATATATTACTGGAAATTTTGGTCCATCGATTTATCAGGCGACAGTTAAGAGTACAACTTGGTCAGGGGAACATAAAATCAATCAATCAGATGTACGTAACCTTGTATCGCAAATTTTGCCACCGAATGATTTTCATCCAATTCATATAGTGCCATTGGCGTACAGTCGGCCCGGGGCACGTGATATGTTGAATCCAGTGGGCAGTGTTGACCGACAACTTGTAGCTTTGTTTGGGGCAATATTTTATAGATTAGACAGACTGGATAATCTGCATTCGTTAATGCATCACGCGTATATTGAACCGCGCGCGTTTTTTGACCCACAATTTGTGCAAAATGCCGCTTTTAGAAAGCCAAAACAAAATACTATGTTCATAGATTTTGGGGCGGAATTTACATCTGCGTCGATTTGGACGGATCGGGGGCCGGTATGGCATATCAAAGTTCCGGTTGGTGGCACAAAGATAACCAGCGATATTGCCAGTGCGTTCAATATAGATTTTGAAGAGGCTACGCGTATTAAACAAGCGGTTGCAGATTTAATACCAAAGGAAATGGATAGGTTTACGCCCGCTGATACCGCATATGGATTTTCACGTGGTGATGTAAATGACATTGTGTTGCCGGTAGTTTTGGATGTTGTTGGTAAAATTCGTGATTCTGGGAACGGGGCATTTGAAAAATATCGGCCGGGGCGCATTGTCTTGACTGGTGGTGGGGCCGAAATGGGCGGTGTGCGTGATTTAATTGAAAATACATTTGCCGTCCCAACCGAGGTTATGGGGGGCGATGCAACTGTTCGTGCGTTGTCGCAATATGTTTGGAATATGTTTGCAGCCAAGCGTAGTGCCTATTTGGCACGCCATGCAAAAATAAATTCGGTTATGGCGCGTGTCGGTGCTATATTTAAACGTCAGAAGAAGACCGCAAAACCGAAATTTATCCCAATTTTGCCAAGTTCTATGTGCTTTAATATGAAGCGACCAGAGACTTATTCTTTGTTCAAAGCGGGTGGAATATCAATGATTCACGTTGATATTATGGACGGGTTCTATGTTGATAGGGTCGCGGGCAGTATTGATTTTATTAAATTTATCAGAACACATACGGATGCGCATTTGCATGTGCACTTGATGACGGAAAGTCCCGCTGTGTGGGCATCTGATGCAATCAAAGCCGGGGCAGATACGGTGATTTTATCAACAAATACATCAGGGGTGCGTAATGCGGTGCGTGTGGTGAAAAATGCCGGAAAACGCGTGGGGATTGCGTTGCATCCAGATTCGTCGGTGACGATTTTAAAAGATGTTTTGCGTGATTTGGATGAAGTGATGGTTATGACGGTTGTGCCGGGCGCGGCGGGCCAAGATTTTAGACCAGATTGTTTACACAAGATTTCGGTGTTGGCAGCGACACGTAAAAAGTATGGATTAAAATTCTTGATATCGGTTGATGGTGGAATAAATGACAAGACGGCACAAATGTGCTGGGGGGCAGGGGCGGATTTATTAGTCAGTGGTTCTTATTTAGCGAACAGTTCCGATTTTCCATTGGCGGTACAAAGTTTGTTAAAACACGAATAAATAAATACTTGATTTTATGTCTAGATAATATATAATCAATGAGCTTTGAATTTGTTGCGGGCATAGTACAAAGGCTAGTATGCAAGCCTTCCAAGCTTGAAATGCGGGTTCGATTCCCGCTGCCCGCACCAAGGGATTGGGCGTGCGCCGGAGTTGGAGAGCCGGGGCAGACTGTAAATCTGTTGGCTTAAGCCTGAGCTGGTTCGAATCCAGCCACTCCCACCAGAAATAAAAACACCCCATTCGGGGTGTTTTTTAAAACATCCGGACGATTTCAAGACTTGCCTGGTGTGTGTGGTGGTTGTATGTTGGGATGTTTGATTTTTGAATGGTGTATGTATAACTGATTGCGGGGATAAAGTTATACAGGTTTATATAGCTGTTATAAATTCTGGTGTATATTTGGTATATGTTGTCACGTCTGGTTGCATGATGAAATGTGTTGTCTATGATAAATGTGCCAGATGTATGGTATGCATTATGTGTGTACATTGCGTTTATATAAAAATTAAATCCGTATGGAATTTTATAAAAATATCCAATGGCAATGCGTCCTGTGTCGGACCCCAGCGCAGAAATGGCCGTGTCATTGTGTGATATGGCGGCGGTAAATGAAAAAAAACTGTGATTGGTCAGATAATATTTTGGGTGCACATAGAACGTCCAATCAAAGCCCGACAGAATATCATTTATTGTTTCGTTGTGATAATGGCTCTTTTGAATATCCAGGGCGAAATCGGTAAATAATCTGGATGGAAATTGCAATGTGCCACCAAGGCGCGCACCGTATGTTGTGTTGTAAAGATGATTATTATAAAAACGTGTACCAAAAGATGGCTGAAAAAATATATCGCCGTGGGAAAATATATATCGTGGGCCGATGGCAAATCGGGTGGAATAATCCGTCGGGATATCGTTTGATGTGTTTAAAATTGCGCCACCAAATGTTGTACGTAATCCAAAGTCTTTATAAATATTAGCATAATAGTTTACTGCGCCATTTATGTTTAGACCAAAGCCAGATGGATTGTATTCCAATTCTTGGCACAGTGGGCCATTTGGTGTTTGTGTGCATTCGTGACGATTTGATGGGGTGTAATTGATACTGTTGTCGGGGATGGCACCGATACCAAATTCGGTATCCACTTTTTTAAATCGTCGAATGTCTGACAGGTATTTATTTATATCATCTGGTGCGTCGTATTGTGCGGTGGCGAATTCAAAATTGTATTGTGCGGCGGAATATTGGTGTGTATCAAAATATAGTTTTGCTAATTCATATCGTGCATCCACATTGGATGGGTTTTTGCGAACCGTGTCGGAAAGGGTGGCAATGTTGTTTGATGCGTATACGTGGCGCGATAATATTATAAAAATACAGAAGATAAAAAAACAAATGCGCATATCCCGGTATATTCTATAATGCGTCGGGATATATCGCAAAAGGATGTTATTCTTCTATTTCAATTTCGTCGATATATTTTCTGTTAACAGATTCTAATTTTACCGGTGTGTATTCCGATACGCGCACGGGGGCGCTTTCATCGGTGGGGACAACGGTTACGACGTTTGTTGGTCGTTGTGCCGGTTCGGCCGTCATATTTGCACCAAATGTTTGTGATTTATATTTTTCCATCAGGCGTTCTGGGATACGAATATAATCGTTTGGATTTATGCCCCGGGTTTTTAAATTAAATGGTTCGGCGGGGGTAATGCGACGTGGTTCAATATTATATATTGGGCGAATGAAATTTGTTGGTGCGGTTTTTATGTCTGTGGTTGTGCCGTCGCCATTTAATTTTACAATACGCAATGCACGTTCATTATCGCCGTTTGGTTTAAGGCGAAACAGGCCGTCTGTGCCGATATAACCACTGGGGTCCAGTAGGTATGCGGCATCACTTTTGTCGGATTTTAGCATACCGATTGCCATATTGGTTGCATCATATCCAAATGTTGCCATTCGCGATGGTGTTGTTCCCGTAACATTGGTGTATGTGTTGGAAAATGTTTCACTTGTTGTGGGCAAACTGGCATATTTTGCCCCAGTCAGAGTCAGGTCGTTCGCAATATCCGTGCCATCCCACATTGCGGTACCATAATGTGCCGCGTCGCGTGATGATACGCCATAGTATCGCATAAACGATGCCAATTTTTTTGTATCATCTGCGTTGCCCAGGAATAATATCGCATCATATGGTATGGGACCCAATGTGTCGGTGCGGGAAATCTTTTCCAGCTGCATATTCAGGTTGGAATATTCCAATGCGGTTAGGCGTTCGTTACTTAAAATATCAGACAAAATTTCGCGGGCGCGTGTGTTTGCCGCCGCGCGTGCTGTGTTCATAGACGCGGTCTTGGATGTGTCTTTGATAGAATTTGCGTTGCCTTCGTCGTAATAGAACAGGCCGCCCACTGGCACGTTATAAATATCCGCTGCATTTGTGGCCGCGGCCGCCATCAATTTCCCAGACGTTGTGTTTGGTGACAGAATGATAAATGACTTTACGCCGTCGGCGGACATTTGACTGACGATTGTTTCAACGGAATTTGTCGGCATTAACGCCATTGTCATAACACCATTGCCAACCGCCATCGCATCCGATGTAAAGGACAGGGCCGGAATATTTTCAGGTTTTGCGTCACGTAAAATACGTGCGTTTTCGGCAAAAACCGGACCGATTATTATTTCTGGATTCGTGGCCAGGGCATCCCTGATTGCGGTGGAGGCATCGCTTGCGGTGTCATAAAACGCAATAGACAGGTTTGGCATATTGTGTTCCAGTGCCGCCGTTGTAATGGATGTTTGAATGCTTTTGCCGATTTGTGAATTCTTTCCAGATGTTGGTAATAATACCGCAATACGATGTGGCGTTGTGTCGTCGGGTGCCAATGTGCCATATTCATCCATTGGGCGACCGTATTGCATATTTATAGGCTGGCCCACCTGGGTTGTATCATAACCATCAGACCAGGTGCCATCGGGCGCGGTTGTTGCGCATCCAGCCAATAATCCAATCAAGCCTAAAAATTGTAAAAATTTATTCATATACATTGAAAAATCCATTTTATTTTGTATCATTTTACTATAAAAGGATTTTGAATGCAATCAGGGCTTTACATTGTCGGAACACCGATTGGGAATTTGTCTGATATGTCGCCACGCGCGATAGATGTTTTAAAAAACGTCGATTTAATTGCGTCCGAAGATACACGGGTGTTTGGAAAACTGGCCACGCATTTTGATATAAAGACAAAACGCGTGTCGTGTCATGAACATAATGAACGTGAGGTTATCGATGGACTGATTGAAAAAATTCAAATGGGACAATCGATTGCGGTTGTGACAGATGCTGGGATGCCGGGGGTAAGTGATCCGGGATTTCGTATTGTGCGTGCGGCACGTGCGGCTGGTGTAGATGTGTTTGTTGTACCAGGACCAACGGCGGTGATAAGTGCGCTGGTATTATCTGGATTTCCAACTGACAGATTTACGTTCTGTGGTTTCTTTGATGAAAAGAAATTACGTGATGATAATAAAATTCGTCATACTATTGTGTACTATGAAAGTCCAAACCGTGTTATGAAAACAATTGCGGAATTTGCACGTGTTATGCCCGAACGTCAAATTGCAATTGTGCGTGAAATTACAAAAATTCACGAAGAGACCATTATTGGATATCCCGCAGATTTGTTGCGTATAGAGCCGCCGCGTGGCGAAATTGTTATTGTTGTGGGGCCGGCACCTGATAAAAAAATGACGGATGATGAAATATCAGAAATTGTAAATGATATTGTGGGTGGGCGCACGAAAAATGCGGCGGCGGAACTGGCCGCGCGCAGCGGTATTTCAAAGAAAGAAGCTTATAAGCGTTTGTTGAATCAAGGGGGGGAAGATGATTAAGTTTGTTGGCAGTTTTGAAACAGTTAAATCCCTGCCGCGGACGCAATTTGCTGAATATGCGTTCATTGGACGCAGTAATGTTGGTAAATCATCCCTGGTTAATGCGGTTGTTGGGGTGCAAATTGCACGTACGTCAAACACCCCGGGGCGCACGCAAAGTATCAATATGTTTAATATGGATGACCGGGTTATGATTGTTGATTTGCCGGGTTATGGATATGCGCGCGTGTCACGGGCGGATGCGATGCGATGGCTGCAAAGGTTGGAAGAATATTTGTTAAATCGGCGGCAATTAAAACGCCTGTTTATACTGATTGATTCGCGGGTTGGCGTCAAAGATGCAGATTTAGATTTAATGGATTTTTGTGATGCAAATGCAATTCCGTATCAGATTGTTTATACAAAAAAAGATAAAAAGGTACGAGAGGCAAATCAAACGCAAATCAAGCATACAGAACATGGTGCAATGGTGCCAGAAATCTTGGAAACATCGGCGGAAAAAAAGACGGGCTTAGAACCAATAAGGGCAATACTTGGGATTAAATAAAAATATCTTTTGTGCGACAAATCCGGCAAAAATGATTGATGCATTATTTCAGGTTATGGATGCATCAGGGGTGGAGTTGCGTGATATGCTGATATTTTTGCCCAGTCGTCGTGCAGTTCGTACGGTAGAGATGGCGTTGGTAAAACGTGCGGGGACGGCGGTTTTGTTGCCACATTTGGTCGCCCTGGGCGAAGGGGTAGATGAAGCCGAATATGCAGATGAATTAGATACCCCAGATGTTATTTCAAATATGGAACGTGTTGTTGTTGTGGCGCATTTGTTGACGGCGGATGCTAAGATACATAACCTGACGACGGCGTTGCCGATTGCACGCGATTTGGTGCGTATGTGTGATTATCTTGAAAACGAAGGGATAGATGTCGCAGATATAGATTGGGCGTCTTTGGTAGATGAAAAATATGCCACACATTTTATGGACAAGGCGCAAATGCTGAATATTATGTCGCGGGTGATGACGGAATTTGGGGCGGGGCGTGTAACACAGACACAACAAAGAAACAGCGATATTCGTGCCTGGATAAATGTTCTGGATAAATACAAGTTGGTTGTCGTGTGTGGTTCCACCGCCAGTGTTCCGCCAACCGCAGATTTAATGGCGGCGGTGGCCAGGTTGCCTTATGGACGAATTATATTATCTGGTAAAATTGATGGGCGGGTTGATGATTTTGCGCTGGATACAAATCCATATAATTCAGAATATAGGTTTTTAACGCGTATCGGTTGTGATGCATCTGATGTCATTCCAATTGATGTGGGAACATCGGCAATTGATTTTATGAATTATGCATTTGGTAATAATCCTGCACAATATGTGGGAAATAAAAATTTATCCCATTGTCATTTAGTCAAGTGTGGTGGCGAAGCAGTTGAGGCATCAGCTGTTGCAGAAATTGCCACGCGGGCATTGGCGCGGGATAAAAATGTCTTGGTTATAACGCCGGATGCCGCCGGAAATCAGCGTATTGCGGCGGCGTTGCGTGCACGTGGAATAGTGGGGGATTTTTCAGGTGGTGTGCCTGGCACAATGACGCCTGCGGGGCGCGCTATATTGAATTTATTAGATGGGTGGATTGAAAATTCATCAGATGTATTTGATAAGTTTTATGAAAAAAATGGATATGATTTATTTAATACAATTGCTGAAATTATTCAAAATTATGATTCTGAATTTGCACCACAATTTGTTGCAGATGATGTTGTAGATATCTGGGAAAAAATACGCGAATTATCAAATGCGATAAATGTTGTTGGATTGCGTTTAAGTGTGTCTGATGCGCGTACGTTTATTGCGGATGCAATTTCATCTGTGTCGGTGCGTAGTATGCCAGATGGCGATGCGCGTGTGGTTGTTTTGGGTACGATTGAATCACGTATGCAGACCGCAGATGTTGTAATCCTGACCGGTTTGAACGAGGGGATGTTTCCCGCGCGCGGGTATGAAAATGCTTGGTTGCCACGTCGGGTCGCGGAACAGATTGGTTTGCCGTCACCAAATAGAAAAGTATCACTGCAATCATTAGATTTTATGAATTTGTCGTGTGGCGGGGATGTGTATTGGCTGCGTTCGAGTGTGTCGGGTGGTGTTCAAACGACCGAGTCTCGATTTATTTCCCGTATTATGGCGCGCGGTGGTGTGTTTGATGATGGGGCGGGGGCCGACATTCTGGGGGCGGTGGCGGCGCGTGATAATCCCACACCAAATGGTTTGGATTATTCGCCACCACAACTGGACACCCCGGATTGGAGTGATGTTTATGTAACTGAATTAGAATTGTTAATTCATAATCCGTATGCATTCTATGTTAAGCATATTTTGCGGCTAAAGGTTCTGGATGATTGGTGGGTTACGGCGGATGCAAAAAAGTTTGGAAATCTGGTGCACGATGTTATCGAAAACGCAACCGATTTAAATCCAGATGTTTTGGTTGCACAAATGGATGCGCGTGCACGTGAAATGATTGGTGAAAAAAGCGTTCTATATCATTTTTGGCATAAAAGATTTTTAGAAATTGCGCCGGTCGTATCGAATGTTTTGGGTGCCTTGCCCGTGCGATATCACGAAATAGGGGGGCGGATAAAGTTTCCGATTGGTGCGTCTTTCCGTAATGTGCGTGCGCGCGCAGATTTGGTTTGGGACGGCGGGGTAATGGATTTTAAAACGGGTGCTGCCCCGAACAAGGGACAGTTGACCAAGGGGAATATGCCACAATTACCGTTAGAGGCATTGATGCTGAAATCTGGTGGATTTGATTTGCCGCCTGATGTGCGTGTGTCGTCCACGCCAATAATGATGTTTTTACAGATGAAAAATGGTGCGGTTGAACCGATTGCATATGATGGTGACACAACACAAACAATGATTGATGCCGCCGTCGCCAAGGTTTCAGATTTGTTCAATATCTATACCGTTGGGAATGCACCGTATGAATATCGCGAAACCGGCGAAGAAAAGTACAAGGTTTATGATGACCTGGCCCGGGTAAAGGACTAGATATATTTTTATATACGCATCGTATTGGTGTGTGCCAATGCGATGGCGATGGCGTCGGCCTCGTCCGGGGTTTTGGGATTGGCAACCGGCAGTAAAATTTTAACCATTTTATCAACGGCTGATTTATCCGCGTGTCCCGCCCCGGTTAGGGCCTTTTTTATAACATTGGGTTCATATTCAAACACCGGGATATTGTTGTTCGCCACCGCAACGATAGCGGCACTACGTGCCTGACCAAGGATTAATGTAGTTTTTGGATTTTTGTTTACAAATATAATTTCAATACTGCATTCGTCGGGTGAAAATGTTTCGCAAATTTGTGACAGTTCACGAAATATCATTACCAACCTTTTCGACATAGGTAGGGTTGTTTTCGGCAAAATTACACCACTGGCGACATATTTGCGTGATTGACCCACGGTATCCACAACCGCCCATCCCGTATGTAAAAGTCCGGGGTCAATCCCCAATACACGCTTTGTCATTTTGATTTTTTCACAACACGTTTTTTGTTTGTTTTAACTTCTGTTGCAGAAATAATATGCTTATACAATCCCAGCCATGGAATACGTACACCCCATGTTTTTATTTTATATTTTTTTCCTTTTTTCAATTTACCTTGTAATTCATCACTTTTGAATTTCCAAAACCAAACACAGTTTGTGTTCTTGATTGCCTGACCTTTGGTTGTATAAACCATATAGTGCGATACTGTTGTACGATTTTCACCTGTACCGCGACTTGATACAACCATCCCTTTGTCGGACACTGTAATAGTATCCTTAGCAACAGTAAGCCGACACCACAAACAATGAATTAGCATTAACGTCAATACCAAGCCTACAAAGATACCGACACCCAGTGTTTCTATTAACTTTTCTTCCATATCATCCCCCTTGGATTTTTTATTTTCTAAAACTTATTTTACCGACCGCATCATATCCAAAGTATTTATTTATGCGTTGTGTGATTTCATCTGCCATATAAGACAATTGTAATGTATATGCCGGATTTGCGGGACGAATTGTAACGTTAAATTTATCATCACGCATTTTTTTTATTGCCGCCAATGTTGCCACCGCCGCAATATCCGACCCCATAATCTCAACCCAGCGTGCCACCAAATCAGAATCTGATGCGCGTGCGCCAAACATTTTCAAAAAACCACCCATAACACCGGCCATACTTTGTGGTCGTGCGGCGCGTCGTGAAAATTTATCGTCGTTATTCTGGTTTGACATAACTGTATACTTTCGGCATCAGGATAAACATCTGTCCCTGGGCGTGTTGACCCTGGGCTAATTTATATGCCTCGTCGCCCGAGCCAAAGAATATATCTGCACGAATCCAACCGCGGATTGCACTGCCGGTGTCCTGGGCAATCATAAGGCGACGGAATGGACGACCATCTGATAAATTAGTATTTATATAAACCGGCAACCCCAATGTGTACAAATCATCATCCATTGCGACACTGCGAATCTTGGATAATGGTGTACCCAGTTTTCCGATTACGTCGGCCGGTTTTGATTCATAGAAATAAACATAGCGTGGATTTGTGTAAATCACATCACGTGCCAATGACGGATTTTGTTTCAAGTGTGTCCAAACCGCATCCGCCGAATATCCACCCGCCGGGCGAATGCCACGACGACGCAATTCTTCGCCAATGGATTTGAATGGCATATCATTCACAGCCGCAAAGTTTAACTTCACATTCGTCCCGTCTTCCAGACGTAACACACCAGAGCCTTGAATCTGAATATTTTGTACGTCGACAATATTTGCCCAATACAATACGCGGCCGATTTGTTTTTCAACAATGTCTTTTTTTGCAACACCCTTGTATCCACGTCCATCAGTTGGGATTCCCATCAGGGGTTCGTTACACTGGGCTGTTTTTGTACGACACCCCGGAATCACCGGCGAATAATATCCGGTATATGTTCCGCGGTCCCCACCATTGTCGTTAAAAATTTGATATGGCTGAAAATGTGATTCAAACCATGCACGCACCGTTGCGACATCCGCCGACGCAGATGGTAACATACGGCATTTTTCATCAAATAATTCTTTGTCTGGTATTACGCGGCCAACATATTGAATTTTTGCGCGGCACGAATTACGAAATGCTTGCAGGGCATAGCGTACATCGTCATCACGCCAACCAGGTAATTGGGAATAAGAAACACGCTTGAAATTAGATGGCACAACCGCATTATCCGTTGATGATGTTGGTGTCGACAGGTCGCAAGACGCCAGTGTTAAAACCGCAAAAATAATACCTAAAATCCTAAAACATAAATTTCTCATACTTTGTACCCATCCCCCACTTGTAAAATATTTTTATAATGCTATATTATCATAAAAGACAAATGTAAGTCCAGTGTCTTAAAACGCCAGAAAAGGAGATTAAATAATGGCAAAATTCAATATTATATCCCAGTTTTTGAAAGACATTTCTTTTGAAAGTCCAAATGTGCCAGAATTGTTTTTCAAACAAGACAACGGTCAGGCAAAATTAGAAATCAATATTGATATTCAAATCAAGGGTGCTGAAAACAATCTGTTTATGGTTGATTTGATTACCAAAGTTCATTCCAAGTTAGAGGCGGGTGAAAAGTCTATTTTCTTGATTGAATCTACATATTCCGGTTTGGTTCAAATGGAAGAAGAAAAAGACGAAGAGGCAAAAAAACGTACATTGTTAATTGATGTACCAACATTGTTGTTCCCGGCGGTACGTGGTCTGATTACCCGTTTGACAAGTGAATCTGGGTTCCCAACGTTCACAATGCAACCGGTGGATTTTGCACAACTGTATGAACAGAAACAAGCAAAATAAAAAAATCCCCGCCGTTCGGCGGGATTTTTTATTTCCCCAAACACAATTGCCCAAATGTCATATCTAATATTTCATTAGCTGTTATTGTTCCCAATATTTTGCCAATGGCATCCGACGCACGACGTGTGTGTTCGGCAAATATGTCATAATTATCGCCCGCACTAATTGCGCTTGCCAATTCGCTATGTGCGGTTTCCAATAATGATTTTGTTCGTGCGTTAATCACCAATTCAGATTCCTGCCCATCGAACATCTTGTGAATTTTTTCACGCAACATATTCATCAAAGTGTCCATGCCATCACCCGTATGTGCCGATGTATAGATGGCGTTTGCATATTCAGAAATTGAAATCGTATCCGATTTGTTTATAACAATAATTTCATTTGTCGCGCAATCGTTGTAAAGCATATTTTCCGGCGTATAGACACGAATGACAATGTCTGCGTTTTCTATTTCGTTTTTTGTGCGTTCAATACCAATGTTTTCTATGATGTCATCTGTTTCGCGGATGCCGGCGGTATCAGATAAATTTACCATATAGCCATCAATGTCGATTGTTGCAGATACTATGTCACGTGTTGTTCCGGCTATGTCTGACACAATAGCACGATTAGATCCAACCAAGTGATTAAATATCGATGATTTGCCAACATTTGTTTCGCCAACCAATACGATATTAACCCCACCACGAATTGCACGCGCCGTACGATATCCACGCAACGCTGCCCCAATTTCATCGTATAGATTCTGGGTTCGTTTTTGAATTGTTTCCCCAATGTTTGGTGGCAGGTCGTCGGGACTGTAATCCAGCGTAGCCGCCGCAAAGGCAGATATTTCAACCATTTGATTGCGCCAGGTGTTATAAATTTCGCTGTCCCGTCCCAACATAGATTGCAGGGCGTGTTTACGCTGTATATCTGTCTGGGCATCCAGCAGTGCCGCCAATCCATCAATATCAGCCAAATCCATTTTGTTGTTATAGAATGCGCGCCGTGAAAATTCGCCAGGTGTCGCCATGCGCATACCCATTGTGCCCAGATATTCAAATACCGCGCTGATTACCGCGGGTGCGCCGTGGGTGTGTAATTCGATTACGTCTTCGCCGGTAAAACTGTGTGGGGTGGAAAAATAAATTGCCAGGCATTGGTCAATCAGTTCGCCCGCGTTATCACGCAGGTTTGTAAAATATGCGTGGCGCGGTACAATGTTCGTTTTATTCACAAACCGTGCGAATATATCACCAAGTTTTTCCCCAGATATGCGTATAACCGCAACGCCGGATTTTCCGTGTCCACTGGATAATGCAAAAATAGTATCGTTGTTATTCATTTATTTATTTCCGCTTATTTCTTTTAATGCCATTGGGACCAGGGCTGATACATCGGCGGTTGGATTTTGATTTACCAATTTTTGTGCCATTTCCAAGATGTCTAATCGACGATACCCCAGTGATTCCAACGCCATCAATAAATCGGGTAGGGCAGATGACGTGCCCGTTGCACCCGTGTCCGGTGCAAACAATGTTGCCGACACACCACCAACCTTGTTCTTTAATTCAACAATAATTTTTTCGGCGACTTTTTTACCAACGCCGGGTGCGGTGGCGATTGTTTTGGCGTCACCCGTTGCAATCGCTGACATTAACATATCCGTGCTGATTGTGCCCAGGATTGCCATTGCAACCTTGGGCCCGACACCAGACACACCAGTCAGCATATTAAATAAATTCTGGGCGGCCAGTGTCGTAAAGCCAAACAGGCGTATAGAATCTTCGCGTACAACGGTTTCAATCCACAATTCAATCGTGGATTTATGGGTCAGATATTCGGGGGTATAAACCTTGTACCCAACACCATGTGTCAATAAAATCACATATCCGTCACCGATATAGTCAACTATGCCTTGCAATTTGCCAATCATCTGTTATCCTTTTGGGGTAATTTTAATCTAATTAAATCAAAAGGTCAAACTATGAGTGGACACAGTAAATGGCATAATATTCAGCACAAGAAGGGTGCCGCCGACGCCGCACGCAGTGGTCTGTTTACAAAATTGGCACGTGAAATCACTATGGCTGCAAAGCTGGGCGATAAAAATCCAGATAATAACCCGCGTTTGCGTCTGGCGATTTTAACGGCTCGCAAAAACTCTATGCCGAACGATAATATCAAACGTGCAATTGAAAAAGCATCGGGCGCAAATACAGAAAATTACGAAGCCGTAAGATACGAGGGTTATGGGCCGGGTGCTGTGCCAGTTATTGTAGAGGCGTTGACAGACAACCCACGTCGTACGGTTCCTGAAATTCGCAATATCTTTGCCAAAAACGGTGGCAATATGGGCGAAGAAGGTTCGGTTGTATTCATGTTTACACGTGCGGGTCAAATTATGTACCCGGCATCAATCGGCAAAACCGAAGATGAAATGATGGAAATCATTATGGACGCGAATGCTGATAACCTGGAAACCAGCGAAGAAGGTTTTATTATCACAACCAAACCAGAAGATTTTATTAACGCACAGAAATTTCTGGCCGATAAACTTGGCGAGCCGGAACAGGCTGAATTAACCTGGATTCCAAATATGCCAATGGATTTGGATGACGAAGCCTATGCAAAAATTGAAAAATTGGTTGATGCACTGGATGCGAATGATGATGTGCAGAAAGTCTTCACCGCCGCAGCATAAAAATAAAATATAATAATTCATCTAAAAGGAAACCCGATGGACTCACGTAACTTCTGTACCCT
>JAZLDI010000007.1:0-7534 GCA_045614665.1 Candidatus Enterousia sp. | reverse complement strand
AGCAGTACAAGACCAACCTGAAATAAATCCGTTTGCGGGTATATTTAAGCATATGTTTTTACAAAATGCAAGTTTTATTTGGATTTTACCAAACCCAACTTTTTTAACCCTTCTTGAACCAGGTGAAACAAGAATATTGCAACAAACAAATTCCAAAAAGGTAGAAATAATTTATCGTTCATTTTGTTTATCTTTGCCTTTTATAAGGTTGTGTAGTTTGCTTATACCGTCGGCAATATCAATCATTCTGTCTATATTCCACAGTTGGCACGCGTATTGCGCACGCTCCAGCCAATTTTGACCGGCGTCGCATTTCATTTGGTATAATTCGTTGCGTGTTTCTTGTAAAATCGTTCTAATATGTCCCACGTTGATCCTTTTAATGATGAAAAATATTGTATCACAAAAGGTTGATTTGTCAACGTCTTTTTTGGGCTTTATTTCTTGACGTAAACCGCAAAAATTTGCTATGTTTTAACTGTTATAAACAAGGGAAAGTGAAGTATGTCTGAAAATATTAACGAAGTTATTGAAACCCGCGTTCCGACGTCGTCTTTGGAACATGAGATGCGGACCAGTTTTTTGGACTATGCAATGTCTGTTATTGTTGATCGTGCATTGCCGGATGTCCGTGACGGGTGCAAGCCGGTACATCGTCGCATTTTGTATGTTATGAACGATGTTGCGCCGGCGACCAAGCCAACGGTTAAATCGGCACGTATTGTCGGTGATGTTATGGGTAAATATCATCCGCACGGGGATTCCTCTATTTATGAGGCTATGGTCCGCATGGGCCAGGATTTTTCCATGGGTGAAATGTTGGTCCAGGGCCAGGGTAACTTTGGTTCTCGTGACGGGGACAAGGCCGCTGCCATGCGTTATACAGAGGCGCGTCTTTCCAAGCTTGGTGCGTCCCTGATGGATGATATGGACAAAGACACCGTTGATTGGATGCCGAACTTTGACGGTTCGTTACAGGAACCGGTTGTGTTGCCGACCAAATTTCCAAACTTTTTGGTAAATGGTGGTTCGGGTATTGCGGTTGGTATGGCAACAAATGTTCCGACATATAACCTGGGCGAAATTTGTAATGGTGTCTTGGCAATATTGGATAACAAGGATTTGTCTGATGATGAATTGTTCACAATTATTCCGGGGCCAGACTTTCCAACGGGTGCAATGATTATGGGACATGCCGGCGCATACAAGGCGCACACAACCGGTCGTGGTTCTATTATCATTCGTGCAAAAACACATATCGAAGATTTTCGTGATCACCAGGCAATCATTGTCGATGAATTACCGTACCAGGTTAACAAAGCGCAAATGATTATCAAAATTGCCGAGTTAATCAAAGATAAACGAATCGAAGGGATTTCTGAAATCCGTGACGAATCATCCAAAGAGGGGCTGCGTGTTGTTGTTGAATTAAAGCGTGATGCGATTGCTGACGTTGTATTGAATCATTTGTTTCAGTATACGGAAATGCAGACGAATTTCCCGGTAAATATGATGGCGTTAAATCGTGGGCGTCCGATGCTATTTAACGTTCGTGGTGTACTGGATGCGTTTATTGAATTCAGGGCAGAGGTTATTCGTCGTCGCACCATTTTCGATTTGAACAAGGCACGTAATCGTGCACATACATTGTTGGGGCTGTCCGTTGCGGTTGGTAATTTGGATGAAGTAATTGAATTGATTAAATCCAGTGCCAACCCCGAAGAAGCGCGTGCTGCATTAATCGCGCGTGGATGGCGTGCATCGGACATTGAATCTTATATTCAGTTAATTGATGATCCAAATACCGAATACAAGGATGGTATGTTCTATATGTCTGAAGATCAGGCTCGTGCAATTTTGGAATTGCAATTGCATCGTCTGACCGGTCTTGAACGTGACAAAATTCACGATGATTTAACTGCATTGGGTGCGACGATTAAAGACCTGCTGGAAATTTTGGGCAGTTATGAACGCATCGTACAAATTATTCGCGACGAAACGATTATGGTTCGTGACAGTTGGGCATCCCCGCGTCGTACCGAAATTTCCGATGCAGAAATCGACATTGATATCGAAGATTTGATTGCACGTGAAGATATGGTTGTAACAGTATCTAATACTGGGTATATCAAACGCGTTGCGCTGGATACATATCGTGCACAAAAACGTGGGGGCAAGGGGCGCAATGCAATGACAACCAAAGACGATGACTATGTGGTCCAGGTATTCGTTGCAAACACCCATACACCGTTGTTGTTCTTTAGTTCCAAGGGGTTGTGCTATAAATTAAAAACATATAAATTGCCAGAGGCCGCCGCTGCCGCCAAGGGGCGCCCATTGGTCAATCTGTTGCCGCTGGAAAATGGCGAAACAATCACAGCGATTTTACCGGTTCCCGAAGAGGATGTTGCGCGTGTCGCTGAATCTGGTCGTGAACATTTCTTGATGTTTGCAACTGCGTCCGGTACCGTTCGTCGCAATCGTATGAGTGACTTTGATTCCATTCGTGCAAACGGCAAGATTGCAATGAAATTGGATGAAGGTGACAGTTTGATTTCTGTTCTGCCGTGTAACGAAGACCAAGATGTGTTCTTGGCAACATATCGTGGCCGTGCGATTCGATTCCCGGTGCCTGAAATTCGTGTGTTTGCGGGACGTAATTCAACAGGCGTGCGTGGATTGACTTTGGGTAAAGACGATAAAATTATTGGTATGGCAATGCTGAATCGTGGTGAATCTGATTCATCAATTCGCGCGGCGTATATCAAGCAATCGCGTGCCGCACGTCGTGCCGCGACCGGCATCGAAGAAGAAGCGGATGCCGACGAAGAAGAAACGACAATCGTCTTGGATGATGCCAAGATGAAAGAAATGGCAGAAAAAGAAGAATTCATTTTAACAATTTCTGAAAATGGATTTGGAAAACGTACCAGTTCTTATGAATACCGTTTAACGCATCGTGGTGGTGGTGGATTTACCAACATTAAACTGGGGGGTAAAAACACAGCCGTGGCGGGGTCGTTCCCTGTAACAGATGACCAAGATGTTATGATGGTGACAAACGGTGGTAAAATTATCCGTACACCTGTAAACGATGTTCGTATTGCAGGGCGCAGTACCGCCGGAGTAACGTTGTTCCGTACGGCGGAAAATGAACGTGTTGTATCTGCAACCGTTATTGATCACGAAGAAGAAACCGAAGAACAATCAGAAGAATCAACCGCGGTTGTTGTTGAATAGTGATGGGGCCGGATATGGATAACGAATATTTTTCATCAATAAACGATGTTTCAAAACGCCTGTCCATACCGGCGCACACCCTGCGTTATTGGGAAAAGCAGTTTCCAACACTGATACGTCCAACAACGGGTGCGGGCGGGCGTCGTTATTATCGCACCGAAACGGTTGAACGTTTAATTGTCTTGAAAGATTTGTTGTACAGTCGCGGTCTGACAATTGCGGGCGTGAAAAAGTTGATGCGTGATGGTGATTTGCCAAAGAACATAGATGATTTATTGGCGGCATCTGCGCCATCGACTGAAACGGTTGCGATTGTGTCTGCACCACGTGGTGCCGACCACAGTGACGAAATAAAATTCGCCATCGATTTATTGCGCCAGGCCCGCGAAATATTACAATAAAAATCCCCCGTTTGGGGGATTTTTTTAGAACCGATACATAAATCCAGCCTTTACCATTGGATAGAATTTGAAATCGTCCAATTCAGATTTGGCATCCGCTAACGCATCTGCTTTGTATTTTTCCAATTCGTTTTTTAATGTGGCATTGTCAACCGGTTTCCACGTGCCGCCATCAAATGTTTGCAAATTATCAACCGGAACATCCAATGATAATTCGGCGGCGCGATTTGTAAAGACCACGCCCGCATCCACATAGATTTTTATTCCTGCGAACAAACCAATATCAAAACCAGTTCCAATATATGGGCCGCGGTATTCCCAATCCAGTCCGGCGGTACCGTTCATCGAATTGCCGGTATATGCATAGCGCTGCCCGGCCAGTTCAAATTCATATCGCCCCGATGGACCATCAAAAGTTCCTGCGATATTTGCGGCCATATTCATATCGCCAAATGCATAACCCCCGGTAATGCGCCACGCGCCCATTGCCCACGTGTCACCAAACGGATAAAAATCAACCAACGCCGCATAATGTGATGCATCAATTTTCCCATCTGTAATCGTAAGATCGTCTCCGATATCAATACCATCGTCAACGATAGTGTCTATGGCGTTGTTTATCAAAGACTTTATTGGCTTGGTCGTGGCAAAGTCAAAACGTACACCAAAACGCTTGCCCCAGAATGATTCTGCGTCTTTGTTTGCGTATCCTACAAATCCGTTCAGGCCTGATGTCGCCGAAATGCCCGCACCAATTTGAAACCCGTGTAAAAATCCGTGTTCGTCTGTTTTTACTGTTGGCGCCATTTCCTTTTTTGTTGTTTCGTATTCTTGTCTCAGTTCTGCTTTGATTTCTTCTTTTAATGCTGTGCGACGTTCTGCACGTTCTGTCGCGGACAGTTTTGGTTTTTCAACGGATTCTGTAACTTCGCTGAATTTGTCTGTGACGGGGTCAATGGTCTTGGTTGTTTCTTCTGCGAAAACAGGAAGTGTAACAACAGACAGTAATGCAAAAATAGATATTTTTTTCATATGTTCTTCCTTGGCTGTTTGTTTTTATGAGAATACATTTGTTATTATAAATTATTTACGGGGATGTACCAAGAAAAAACAAAGATAAAAACCTGTTTCAAAGGCCCTGAATTTATGATATAATCATAGGCATGAAAACCAAGATTATGATTTTATCGTCCCTGGTATGCTTATGCGGGACGGGCATTGCCCGCGCATCTGATTGCGTGGATTGTGATATTGTGCCAACACTGGATGCGCCGACGGTTATGACGGCTGATTCCTATGTCCAGTACGAAGAGCCCGGGTGGCTTGATTACGAGATGATATCTACGCGTCCCATCCCGGCCAAGGCTTTAAGCATTAAACCGGTGCCGGCGGACAATCGTGCGTCATTGTGGGATGGTGCACATGGCAAAACCACGCCACGTGGATATGATAAAACGGTTGATTGGCGTGATGGTGTGCCAATTTGGGATGATTCTATATCGGATTATAAAAATAAAGATTTTTCGGATTGGTTTATCGAACCGATGCCGGAAATTTATATGCGCGAAATAGATGTTGCCGAAACTGTGTCGCCTGCTGATTTGTATGCGCAAAATATGGCTGATGCCGCCGCAACGCGTCAGCGTGTCGAAGAATTGTTGGCACCAAAGAAGCCCAGTGCAAACCTGTGGTTTACGAATTTATCTTCAATGCCAGAGGTAATTGTGGATAATGTGACTGTTGCTACGGCTGATACATACGTTACTGACGATGGCTGTCCGTTTGAAACGGAAACGGAATGTGAAATATGGCGTCGCAAACCCATCGTTCACGAAGCGGTTGCACCACGCAGTAAAACGATTCGTGCGTATAATATGAACCCATTAATTGATGCGTTACAATGTGACAAGGATTTAACCGCAAATTCAACGGTTGCGGCACCATTGCTTGCACGTTATAAAATGCTTATGAAATCTGCCCAGGCGTGTTGTGCTGATGGTATGGCGTATGCGCTTCGTAATGCGGGCGCATCGGATGGTCTGATTTATAAATTTATGGCAGACGATGCGAATTTCTATGGTTTGGGTGCGCGTTGTTTAATGATGACGGATTATGAACTGGATACAAAATATCCAAATACAGCAACGGCGGCGGTTGCGGCCGATGTGCGTAATGGGTGTCTGTGTCGCAATCGTGCGTGGTTTGAATCTATGTTGGCTCCGTTTAGTCAGGCGTATAATGCGGTTCCAGAATTTCGGGATGCTTTGTTTAACTATACGTACACCGACGGGTTAAAGCGTGAAATTACCGTATCGGTTAACAATGATGTTCAAAATGTTTTAAAACAATTACAGCAATGTCCATAAAAAGTCCCGCGCTGTGCGGGATTTTTATTCGGAATTGTGTCCGATTGTCTGTATGTGTGCAAATGCCGTATAATTTTGCACATAATGAGATATCTGCGATATTTAATGTTTTTGTCGGTTGTTATGACTGCGCGCGTTGCGTGTGCATTTCCAGATGGATTACAGATCGGCCTTGGTGTGTCTGCGTTGGGCGGTATGAATGTTTTTGCGGGCTATAAATATCTGGACGCGGAATCGTGGTCTGGAAAATTTGGTGCGCGATTTGATTTTGCAGATACGGGCCCATTAAAATCTGCAATCGATTCGGCAATTGATCATATAATGAGTGGCGGTATCGATGTCGGTGATGGTGTTAAAATAGATGACGGCAAACTAGATGCTTCGCATTATGCACTGTTGGTCGATTTTTATCCTTTTGATTCGGGTTGGCGCCTGACGGGTGGTATTATGTGGGGGAATCTGGAATTAGACGCGGCGATTAAGGGTGAAATTGCCGAAATTCCATCAGAAAGATTTTATTTTTATATCAATGGCGATCACTATTATTATAATGGCAATCGTTTTCGTGGTAATACCACCATAGATTGGAATTTTTATGGTCCGTACCTGGGGACCGGATTTGATATAGGTTTATTTTGTGGTTTTCGATTCTTTATGGATATTGGTGCGGTTGTAACGAATCGGCCGGCGCATTTGTCGCTGGATATTCCGTACGCGCAATTATATATATATGACACAGATACAGAAGCCTGGTCGCCGGTGACAATACCAAAGTTAGATGCGGATGTTGGTGCGGCCGAGCGTGATGCAAACCATAAATTATCTGATTTGCGAATTTATCCAATTGTGAAATTGGGGGTGTTATATCGGTTTTGATAACGATTCGTCAAAATTCCGAATCATAAAAATGGCAAAAACCGAATCAGATTTATTGTAAAAAAAATAAAAAAACAAAAAATGATTGGGCAAAAAATCCCGGATTTCTGGTGTTTTTCCTATAAAATAAGATTTTTTTAAAATTATTTTGGAATTTTTACTTGACTTTTTCAGACTTTGAGCGCATACTAAGCGGGCTTTCAAGTTGAGACAACAAAAACGAAAAGAAACTCAACCCCTGAAATTCGGCGGTTTATAAGATAAAGACTCTTATGCAAATCGCAACATTGTAAATAAAAGCAGCTCATCAAAAAATTCAAGAAGGGATGTGCAGACAGTTGAATTTGGAATATCCAAACTTTGACTAAGTCAAAAGTGCATATCCTAGACAGGTAGTAGGTTTACATATTAAACCTCGTTAAAAAACTTGTCTTGCGAATATATATATGTAAAGACGAACTGATTTATATGTCAGCTTTGTTTAATATGCACGGGACTTACTTAACAGGTTTTTTTAGAACTTGAGAGTTTGATCCTGGCTCAGAACGAACGCTGGCGGCAGGTCTTAGGCATGCAAGTCGAACGGGTGAAGCAGGTGCTTGCACTTGTGGATCTAGTGGCGCACGAGTGAGTAACGCGTGGGAAACTGCC
>JAZLDI010000006.1:0-18962 GCA_045614665.1 Candidatus Enterousia sp. | reverse complement strand
GTGTGGCGAAGGTGCGACTGGGACCCCACCGGAATCGCACAGTGTTGGTTATAATCTGGGGTATTATGCGCCATATGATGCGGGCACATGTGTGAAGCCTGGGTATTATTTAAGTGGTTGGAAAATAGATTCAACGGGATTAAGCAAGGGGACAGTGTACAAGTACACATATACCACCGACAAAACCATGACGGCCCTGTGGAAAGCGAATACATATGCCGCACCATACCTTTGTAATAATGGCAAAAATGTTCAGGCGTACTTGAATGGGGTGTATGCCGGTTCTTATACGCCATCTACCACGGTATGTACGTCATCTGATGGTTCAACATTTGTGGGGTGGCGTATAACGGATGCGTATGGTATTGATACGGGTGATACGGTTGCATCGGGTGCGTCATTTACATGGAATTATCCGTATAACATACGCCTTGTTGCGATGTGGGAATAAGGTAGGGGTTATATAATATAAATTATGGTACAGATGTGACAGAAAAAGACATGAAAAGAAAACGGTTGATTATATATATTGTGTGTGCGTTGATGCATGTGCATCATGCGCATGCATCAACATGCGTAAAAACGACATTTAATGTGACGTATAGTTGTGGTGATGGTACGGTAATTGGAACGTTGCCAGATGATACGGTTGCGGAATATAATCGTGTTTTTGTCTCTGCGGCGTTAACGTCGTCGATGTGTGCGGCACCGGATGGATATAAAATAAATGGATATTCGGTTTATGTTAATGATGTGGAAATGGCGTTTTTTACATCGGTGCCGAATTTTACATATTCTTATATCGCAGATAGCGAGATACGCCCCAATTATGTCCGTATTAGTGATGGTATTGCCACACCAGGGGTGGTGGCGGTAAACCTGGCTGTTAATGGAACGTCTTCTTCCTCTGTTGCGGCGGATTATACGTGGTCGGCGGTTTTTCCATATGGTATGGTAAATGGTGTTGCCAAGTGTACAAAGATTAAGGCGGAAACTAATTATCCTGGGTATTATAATGGTGGTGTGGTTGCAAGCGACCAAGATGCAATTGAAAATGCTGAGAATAGTGGGGCACTTTGTTACTGCAAGATGACAGAACCATTCGTTGCCGGGTCCCCGTGGGTATACCTGTTTGAATATTCGAATAACAATACTGCTGAGTGCGCGTCTAGATGTTCAGACCAGTGTGGCGTCAATGTTAGAGGTATCCCCGTATTTCGTGCGTCTGTGTTTATGGCTGCGTGTAATATTTAATTGTTGTTATTGTTCAACATAATTGGTGTGCAAAAAATTTACGACGTTTGAAAAATTGATTTCGTTGGCGAATAAATATCTGGCGGAATAATTTGCTTTTAATGGGAATACGTGCAATTTTGGAAGTGATGGGGTTTGTGTTACCATAATACTCGTAAAGAACAATGGGGGATATTATGGCAAAGATAAACAAGTCGGCGCATTGCAGTACGTGTACGGCAATCGCAACATCGGTAGAAAGATTGTATAACAAAAGTGCACCATTATTACTGGGCGAGGCCTTGTTGCTGGGCATAATTGCGCTGTTTATGGTGTTTAAACCGCTGGCAGTTTTGACGACGTTAATGTTTGTATTGGGATGTGGACTGATATTGTTTGGACTTTATCGCGCGATTGCTGGGTTTGTTGCGGCGCGTCCATATGGGGGCGGTTGGGTTGATGTTGTGTTTGGTTTGGTTAATGTTGTTCTGGGGGTGCTGTTCTTGGTTTATCCGGCGGGGTCTATTATTGCATTGCTTTATGTGTTCTTGGTTTTATTTTTGTTCAAGGCATTGCGAGCATTGGTTTTTGCAATAAATATGGCTCGTGCACGGTTTGGGCATTGGTGGTTTGATTTGATTGTGGCGTTGGTGCTATGTGCGCTGGCGATTGGGTTGCTGTTCTGGCCGATGGTGGGGGCGGTTGCGGTTGTTTACTGGTTGGCGATAACGATGCTGTTTTATGCGGCGGCAGATGTTTATATGTTCATAGAACTGCGCCAGTTAAAGAAAATGGTTGATGAATAAAAACACCGCCCCGAATTGGGGCGGTTTTTGGTTATAAATTGATGTGTTAGTCATCAGAATATTCTTTAGAAAGTTTTTGTAAATATTGTATGATTTTGCTGTTTTGTGTTACTTTTTTAAATTCAGTGTTGTTCTCTTCTATTATAAAAATTTTGGGAAGTATGAAACTAAAACATAATGCTATTATCATGGTAGGTAGGAAGCCAATTATCGGGATAATTGCAAGCAATGTACACATAAGCCATATATAGAATATTAAGACCCAATTGTATGTGGTTAGTAGGATGATGGACATTAATAAACCGATAAGACCATACGATGCAATTTTCACTAATATCATTTCTCGAATATCGTATGGCGTAATGGAGCTTCCAATGATGAATATTGCTGTGAATAGTAATAACCAGCAACATAATGTAATTAGGCATTTCTTTAAATATTTTTTTTGTAGTTCTTTGGTTTTGTTTGGAATATTTTTATTTTTTTGTTTGTGTTGCTTGATTCGTAGGTCGATGAAATGTTTTGTTATGTTGTGCAGTTTTGTTATGAGAATGATTGAAAAATAAGTGAGTATTAAACTGGTTGTTATTGTTAAAATTAAATTAAAGTTCATAATTATCTTCTTTTTGTTTGTTGTTTAGTTGCTGTTGCGGATGTATATGGATAATAACCCAAGCCAAAAAATGCCTCCTAGCATTAGTCGTAATAGCTGTTCGTCTAGTGTTTCTAAAAATATAGGTTCTAAACATAGTATAAATGTAAGCCCCCATACAATATTTGCTGCTTTTTGCTTGTGTTTTATCATAAATAGGCCCGCGATTAGAGCACCTACTGTTAGGGTTCCGCCGATTTGAGCAAGTAAGTATTGCATATTGTTCCTTTTATTTTTTTGATAATATTTGATATATAATGATTGCTGCGAATATAAGTGTCAGACCGCCTAATAAGCATAGAATACACATATTTGTGTTTAGTGCCCATTGGCTGTGCATAAAGCAGAGTGTGGCTAATGTGGACATGTATGCAATATTTTCCTTGCTGATTTTTGCAGAAATAGATTTATCAGACATATGTGTTCCTTTGGTAAAAAAATAGACCGCCGTGGAATTGGCGGTCGGGGAGTTCGTAAATCAATCACTGATGATTCCGTTGGTTTTTCGGTTGCCCGTATTTTATATACCAAGGGCTCCCCGGCCTGTGTCGGGGATATAACGGTGCGATTACACCGAAACATCGGATTACGATGCTTATCGCACCGCAGTGATAGAGCTTACGACAGCCCCGAATCCAATTCCCATCGGATTCAATACTTATTATACATAAAATAGTTATATTTTGCAAACTTGGGGCATTTTTTATTTGTGTGTGCTTGAAATCTTAATAATTTTAATATAAAATGTGCATCGTGCGCCCTTAGCTCAGCTGGATAGAGCATCAGATTTCTAATCTGCAGGTCACAGGTTCGAATCCTGTAGGGCGTGCCAGAAATCCACCCGTCCGGATGGGCGGTTTAATTTTTGTTGCACGAACTTGGATGAGAATCTAAAAAGGTTCGAGCCGTAGGCGAAAGGGGCCCATAGAGCGAAGCGAATATGGGAATTTACAATCCTGCCGGGCGCGCCAGTTATTAAAATCGCCCCAATTCGGGGCGGTGGTTTTATAATGTATGCTGTGTGTTCTTTTGCGATGCGTTCATAAGTTTTTGTTTCTGATGATGATATGATGTATTGCGCATATGGATTAATGACGGAAATGTTAATAATGTTTCGCCATTTGACATTGGAACGTGTGCCGTTTTTAATGGTTCGCGATTTGGCCACAGGGCGTGCGCTAAATCAGGTTCAACAAATAAATAAATTTTGTTGTTTTCAACCCAACAATAGACCCCATTATCATATGCTAGGGTTGGCTGGCTGGTTGTTAAAGAAAGCTGTGTTGTGCGTGATATATCTTCGTGGGTTACGTGTTTGGCGGTACGGCGGCCGGTCGCATCAAATGCGCTGATGTATGGGGTGCCGACTTTGAATTCTATGTATTGATAGATGGCGGGGTTTTGTTTTACGATCTTTAAGAAAATATCTTCGTTTTTCATTAATTTTACTCCTTGAATACTTGAATGAATAGCAAATCCGGGTTTGTTATGTCAAGGAACTGTGTGAAATCGTTCCTGTGTCGGGGTAGAGGGATGCGTGATATAATGTTTTTCAGAGTATAAAGGAGAGAAAAAAGATGAAAAAGTTTTTTCAATTTATCATCGCGATGGTTATATCTTTTATCCCGGGAATATTCGGGGTTATGTTTACACCGCATAATGGCTCGGATGTATGGTTTAATGCGCTGAATAAATCTGTTCTGACGCCGGACGGATGGGTGTTTGGTGTGGTGTGGACCATATTGTATGCACTGTTGGGCTGGGCCTTGTACCTGATTATCAGTAATGACAAGACCAGACTTAGCAAGGCGCGTGCATACTGGCTTTTTTTGGTGCAAATGGTGTTGAATTTTGCGTGGACGTATTTGTACTTTGGTTTGCATATGGTTGGGGCGGCGTTGGTGGTTTTGATCGCTCTGATTATAATTGCAATATGGATGGCGTCTGCGTTCAAGCCAATCAGCAAACTGGCATCATATCTGGTATGGCCGTATGTGATATGGATGCTGTTCGCGACATATTTGAATGCATCAATCTTGTTTTTGAATTAGAAAAAATCCCCCAAACGGGGGATTTAAATTTTTAAAATCTTGTATTTATCATCACCGATATTTAGATATTTTAGCCCGATTTCAGAAACATAATCTGGACTGTATGATTTTAATAAATCTATGTGACGATTGATGGCATCCAATTTTGCGCGTTCCGTACGCAGTGTTTCTTGTTCCCCGTTTAGGCGCCATATGTTAATGACAAAATTTTGGACGTTTACATCACCCCAGAATATGCGCAGAAATATAAATAGCGCAAACATGCACGCCAAAACACCAAACTTTCCGCGAATCCCGCCCGACCAGGCGCGACCAATAAATGCAAATAAATTTTTGATTTTTTCCTTCATCGGTGGCATTATATCACAAATGTTATGTGATAATCAAATTTTTGCTGCGCCATTGGCGGGGATTACAGATCGCCCGTTTCGTCGTATTGTGCGTGAATTTTCACCGAATGCGCCGATGGTGACCGAAATGATATCGTGTCATTCGATTGTTGGGGCACATAAAAATTGTTTGCGGAATTTTGATAACTATGCGGATGAGGGTTCTGTTGGTGCCCAGATATTTGGTGCAGATGTAAGCCTGATGGCGGATGCCGCACGTATTTTACAGGATGCCGGGGCCAAATGGATTGATATTAATATGGGATGTCCCGTGCCAAAGGTTGCAACACGTGCAAATGCCGGTGCGCATTTAATGCGTGATCATAAACATGCGGCTAAAATAATGTCTGCGGTGGTTGGTGCTGTACAAATCCCAGTGTCGATAAAAACACGTCTGGGGTGGGATGATGCGCATATGGATTGGCGTGACTTAGTAAATGTTGCGGCGGATTGTGGTGTTCGGTTTGCGGCGTTGCACGGACGGACGCGTGCGCAATTATACCTGGGGGTTGCGGTGCATCCAGATGTGTCGGCGTGTCCAATTCCAATTATTGCAAATGGTGATATTAAATCGACGGATGATTTAAATGGATTGGATGCGTTGGGCTATGCGGGGGTGATGATTGGACGTGGTCTGATGGGGCGTCCGTGGATTTTGAGTCAAATTATTGATGGGCACGTGCCGGAAAATATTGGGGATGTTGTACTGCGACATTTGGAATATGCGATTGAATATTATGGTGAAAAGACCGCTGTGCCTATGTTTCGTAAACATGCTGCGTGGTACAGTGCAGGAATGCCAAATTCGTCTGAATTCAGAATCCGTGTAAATCAAATTGATGATGCAGATGTCTTAAAGGTTGCAATTCGCGAATTTTGGGGTATGATTTAGGCGAACAATGCTATTAACGATGGGATGTTTATTATGAATGAAAATACCGAAAATGTCGATGTTGTAGAAATGCCGGTTGAATTAACTGCGGGTGAAATGTTGCGTAATGCACGTACGACCGGCCGCAGAAAGCGTGAAATTTCAACCATTGCGAAACAGTTGTGTATTCGTGAGGAATTTTTACAAGCGCTGGAAGAGGGGAATTATACATTCATCCCAGAGACGGTTTATATTCTGGGGTTCGCGCGTAACTATGCGATGGAATTGGGTTTAAATCCAGACGAAATTGTTACCAAAATCAAGCAGGAAATGGGCGTTATTCCGGGTGCGTGTTCAACGTCAGGTGATAATACAGACGAAGAAGGGCCGACCTGTGCGCGTCCCAGTTTAAAGGTTGAAAATCCGACCAAGGCATTCTTTGTGCGTGCATATCAGTTTATCTATCAGCACTGGATTTGGTTTGCGGGTGCGCTGGCGGCGATTATTTTGGCGATTGTTGTTGTGTCATTGCTGGGTGGTAGTAATGCGGAAGAGGTTGCCCCTGTCGTGCCGGAAGCTGTAACGGTGGTTGAAAGTTCTGAGCCTGAATATAAACTGACGGTACGTGAACGCTTTGGTACCGAAAATCGTAAAAAATCAAATGTTATTTTACAGGCAACCCAAGAATCTTGGGTCAAGGTAGAAGATGCACGTGGTAATACCGAATTTAGTCGTGTGTTGGTGACGGGCGATGTTTACTATGTGCCATTGGGGGATAAGTACAAGGCGACATTTGGTAACGCGGGCGGAATTGACGTTTGGGTTAATGGAAAATTGGCACCACGTGTGGGTGATGTTGGTGTTCGCAAAACTGGGATTATTTTGTCGCCGGAAAATCTGATGGGCAAGAAATAAGAACGTATTCCGGGGCGAAAGAAATTTCGCCCCTTTCTATTGAATTTTTGAATATTTAATCTATATTTATATCACTATGACAAATGTAATAAAAATTCGTGGCGCACGCGAAAATAATCTTAAAAATATAGATTTAGACATACCAAAGAACAAGTTGGTGGTCTTTACTGGCGTATCAGGGTCTGGAAAATCGTCGCTGGCGTTTAATACCATTTATGCCGAGGGCCAGCGCAGATATGTCGAATCGTTGTCGTCGTATGCCCGTCAGTTCTTGGATATGCAGAAAAAGCCAGATGTTGATTTGATTGAGGGGCTGTCCCCGGCGATTTCCATTGAACAAAAAACGACGTCCAAGAACCCACGTTCTACCGTGGGTACCGTGACCGAGGTTTATGATTATCTGCGTTTATTGTGGGCGCGTATTGGTGTGCCACATTCGCCCGTTACCGGTAAGCCGATTAAGTCACAGACGGTTGCAGAAATGGTCGATTGGACAATGAAAATCCCGGCGGGTACAAAAATATTTATTATGGCGCCACTGGTGCGCGAACGTAAGGGTGAATATCGCAAAGAATTGGCGTTTTTGGTTAAACAGGGGTACCAGCGCGCGATTATTGATGATGAATTGGTTGATTTGTCCGCGGTGCCGACATTAGATAAAAATAAAAAGCATAATATTTTCGTTATTGTTGATAGATTACAAATTCCAGATGCAGATGCCGAAACAGAAGAAATTCGGTCGCGTATGTATGCGTCGTTCGAGGGGGCGTTACGCCTGGTGCCGGGATCGGTGTTGGTGCGTCGCCTGGATACAAATGAAGATATTTTATATTCTCAAAACTATGCTTGTCCCGTTAGTGGATTTACTGTGCCGAAGATAGAACCGCGCTTGTTCTCGTTTAATGCGCCGATGGGGGCGTGCCAGAATTGTGATGGTTTGGGGGTACAATTAAATATGTCGCCGGATTTGGTTGTTCCGGATCCATCTAAATCAATTTTGGGTGGGGCGATTGCACCGTGGTCACGTGGTGGAATGCTTAGCCAATATGAACATTTGTTCGAAGCCTTGCATAAAGCATTCAAAATCCCACTTGGAAAACCGTGGCACACATTGACGGCGGAACAGAAAGATTTAATCCTGTACGGCAGTGGTGATAAGCCAATCAAAATTAACTGGAATGGATTTGTGTATGAAAAGCCGTTCGAAGGGGTTATTCCAAATCTGGAACGCCGGTGGCGCGAATCGGATTCAGAGGCGGTACGTAGCGATCTGGCGCGTTATCAGTCTGAAAAACCGTGTCCGGTGTGTCATGGTAAACGATTAAATATTCATGCGTTGTGTGTGCGTATAAATGGTGCCGATATTATGGATGTTTGTGATATGTCGGTTGATGATTGTTTGGCGTGGTTTCGTGATTTGCCAAATCATCTGTCGCAAAAAGATAATGAAATCGCACGAATTGTTTTGCGTGAAATCACCGACAGATTATATTTCCTGCAAAATGTTGGGCTGGGCTATTTAACAATGTCGCGTATGGCGGGTACCCTGTCGGGGGGCGAGGCCCAGCGTATTCGCCTGGCGTCACAAATCGGCAGTGGTTTGTCAGGTGTTCTGTATGTTTTGGATGAGCCTTCAATCGGCTTGCATCAGGCGGATAATGACAAGTTGTTAGAGACTTTGAAAATGCTGCGAGACAAGGATAATACAGTTATTGTTGTTGAACACGACGAAGATGCAATGCGTGCGGCGGATTATTTGGTTGATATTGGACGTGGCGCGGGAATTAATGGTGGTAATGTCGTTGCGCATGGAACCCCAAGTCAGGTTATAAAAAACAAGGATTCAATAACCGGACAATATTTGTCGGGCAAACGTAAAATTGCGGTGCCAAAAAAACGTCGCACTGGTAATGGTAAATCGATAGTTGTATCGGGGGCGCGTGGAAATAACCTTAAAAATATAGATGTTGAATTTCCGTTGGGTAAATTTGTGGCATTGACGGGTGTGTCGGGGTCTGGAAAATCTACGTTATTGTTAAATACATTGTATCCGGCATTGATGCGTGCGTTGTACAATTCAAAACTGGAAACGGGCGCGCATGATATTATTCGTGGTATGGAAAACGTAGACAAGGTTGTTGATATTGATCAATCTCCAATTGGACGCACGCCACGCAGTAATCCGGCGACATATACCGGTGTGTTTGGTGATATTCGTGATTTCTTTGCGGGCCTGCCAGAGGCCAAGACACGTGGATACACGTCGGGGCGTTTTTCATTTAACGTCAAAGGTGGTCGGTGCGAGGCCTGTCAGGGTGATGGTCAGATTAAGATAGAAATGAACTTCTTGGCTGATGTATATGTGGAATGCGATTGTTGTCACGGGACGCGATATAACGAAGAAACCCTGGCGGTAAAGTACAAAGGGAAATCAATAGCAGATGTTTTGGATATGACGGTTGAAGAGGCATATCGATTCTTTGTAAATGTGCCAAAGATTGCGCGAAAACTGGAATTGTTAAAGCGTGTGGGGCTGGATTATATCAAACTGGGGCAGAGTTCGCTTGATTTATCGGGGGGCGAAGCCCAGCGCATAAAATTATCCAAGGAATTGGCCGCGCGCAGTACGGGGCAAACAATTTATATCTTGGATGAACCAACAACGGGATTACATTTTGAAGATATAAAAATGTTGTTGTCTGTGTTGCACGAATTGGTTGAACAGGGAAATACGGTTATCGTTATCGAGCATAATCTGGAAGTGATTAAGACCGCAGACTGGATTATAGATTTGGGGCCGACCGGTGGTGCAAATGGTGGTCGTGTTATTGCAACTGGTACCCCCGAAGATATTGTAAATGTGCCAGAATCACAGACCGGGAAATATTTAAAGAAGTATCTGGACAAATAGATAAAACGACAATAAAATAATAAAACACTAAAAGGAGTAGAAATGTTTGGGTTTGGTAAAAAGAAAAAACAAGAAAATGTTGTAGAAAACGAAGTGGCGGCGGAAAAAATACCATCTGGTATGCGCGAAACGGCCGAGCGTATGATGTCGGGTCAATTTGATATGAATGATATGCTGGCGCAATTAAAGCAGATTAAGAAAATGAGCAATTTTAGTGGTCTGTTAAAAATGGTGCCGGGTATGAAAGATGCCGTTGGTGCAATGAAAGAAAAAATCAAGGACGGCAGTGTTGATGCACAAATCAAAATCTTGGAAGCGATGACTGCCGAAGAACGCGCCAATCCAGAAAAGGTTTTTGCCAATGCCAAGGCTCGTATTGCTGAAACAGCCGGTTGCACCGTACGTGATGTTGAACATATGATTAAGCAATATACAAAAATGAAACAGCAAATGGCAATGATTCAGCGTATGGGCGGTATGGAAGCGGTTATGGCACGTATGCAGCAGCAACCAGGTCCAAAGCCGCAGGGGATAAATTAAAATGGCTTTGCGTGGTATTGTCAATGAAGTAAAAAATTGGTTTGACTGGACGCCGATTGCGGTGTCTGCACCGGTCGAGGTTTATCGTGATTATCGTGACAAAGGGCATGTTCTTTTGGGGTACGAGGTTACGGTAACCTATAAGTATCACGGGGAACGACAATACTTGTTCGCAGACGATGAAGAGAAATTGTGTGTGGTTACGCGTGCCAGGGCACGAAAAATGGCATTTGACTTTTATCGTAAAAAACAACAAAAAATTAAGGGCAGATAATATGCATATAGACTGGAAGCATATTTTTAATTGGGATGTGGTTTCTATTAAAGCGCCAGAGGAAGTTGTGCGAGACGGTAAACCCATCGGCTATCGGGTTGTTGTGGGATATAAATATCACGGCCAATGTGTGGAATTTTATGGTTTGGATGATTCGCGTTTATATAAATTATGGGCGGGACCTAAAGATATGGCCCAGGCATCGTATAGGGAACATTTGCGTAAGATGCAACGTCAGACAAAATCTTGTATACGATAGGTGATGGGGTGGCTCTGTGGGATGATAATAAATGAAAATAACAAATAAAAAAATTGCTGCAAAAAAATCATCGGTCGCGTGGCTGCAACGCCAGGCGGCGGATCCGTATGTCGCACGTGCACAAAAAGATGGATATCGTGCGCGTGCGGCGTATAAACTTATCGAGATGAACGAGAAGTTTAAATTCTTGCGCAATGGTCAGGTTGTTGTTGATTTGGGTGCGGCACCGGGTTCCTGGTCGCAATACATTGCACGTGCGTATCCTAAATCTAAAATTTTTGCAATGGATTTGCTGGAAATATCACCAATCGTTGGTGTGGAAACATATCAGGGCGATTTTACATCTGATGCGGCATTGCGCTGGCTGGAAGAAAAGTTGGGCTTGCAACCAGACCAGATTGGTAATGGAACCGCGGATGTTATTGTGTCTGATATGGCACCGAATACGGTTGGGCATAAAAAAACAGACCATATTCGCCAGATGGTATTGCTGGAATATGCGTTTGATTTTGCGTTGCGCGCATTAAAGCCGGGTGGCACGTTCGTGTGTAAGTCTTTTACCGGCGGAACAACAAATGATTTGTTAAAACAAATCAAAGAAAAATTTGAAGCGGTGCATCATATTAAACCGCCATCGTCACGCAAAGACAGTGTGGAAATGTTTATTGTTGCACTGGGGTTCCGTGGTTAAGTGAACAAATCCCGCCGGACGGCGGGATTTTTACTTTAAATTTTCGGCGGCGGTGCGGGCAAGTAAGTCTACGCGTTCGTTCATTTCGTCGCCATTGTGTCCACGCACCCAAAACCAATGTATTTTCTTGGTTGATGCCAATTCATCCAGTTTCATCCACAGGTCTTGGTTCTTGACCGGTTTTTTGTCGGCGGTGCGCCAATTATTTTTCTTCCAATTTTTGACCCAGGATAACATTCCGTTTTTTACGTACTGGCTGTCGGTGTGGATTTCCAATTCGTCGTGTCGGCGTGCCGCAGTCAGGGCGCATATAACCGCCATCAATTCCATCCGATTGTTTGTAGTATCTTTTTCGCCACCGCTGCGTTCGGCAATATTGGTGCCATCGGTTGCAACAAATCCCCAGCCGCCTGGGCCCGGGTTCCCCAGGCACGATCCATCTGTCCAAATTTTTAACATTTTTATATGCGTCCTTTTTGTGATATAATATCACATATGGCGTACAATTCCAAAGATTTAAAAGAAATGTCGCGTGCGGTTCGCGCGTGGGCTTTGCATGCATTAAAATGTGCTGGTAATGGACATATTGGAATCGTGATGGGCGCGGCGGATATTGTAACTGCGATTTATGCAAATTATTTGCGATTCGGGTGTGATAAATTTATTTTGTCGGCGGGACACGGATCGGCGTTATTGTATTCGGTTTTGAATTTGTGTGGGTATGATATTCGGTCGTTAAATTCTTTTCGTAAAATGGGTGGCCTGCCGGGGCATCCAGAATTTGGTATCGATGGGGTTGATGCAACAACGGGTCCCCTGGGGCAGGGTGTTGGGAATGCGGTTGGTGTTGCGTTGGCGGAAAAACTGCGTAATTCGGATGGTCGGGTGTATTGTTTGTGCTCTGATGGTGATTTAATGGAAGGGGTTACAAGCGAAGCTGTTTCTTTTGCCGGTCGGTATTGTTTAAATAATTTGGTTTTGTTGTGGGATGATAATGGTGTGTCGATTGATGGTGCGGCCTTGGTTGATGTTGATGTGCCAATGCGTATGACGGCCGCGGGTTGGAATGTGATAACGGTGTCGGGTAATGATTTTGTAAAAATAAATCGTGCTTTATCAATGGTGCAGAATTCTGACAGGCCGACATTTATTCAATGCAAGACCAAGATTGGGCTTGGAACAAGTTTGGCGGGCTCTAATCGGGTGCATGGATATGCGTTAACGGATGATGAATTGTCTCGGTTAATAGAGGAAAATATATCGCCGACTGGTGAAATGTTGTGGTCAGATGTGGCGCGTCGTCGTGTGGATGTGTTAATGGTTAATCCGTCTATGAATATTTCTGATGTGAAAATGCCGGTGACCTCAGATATTATTTCAACGCGTGAATTGTCGGGGATTTATTTGAATGAAATTATTCGTGCCGGTTTTCCAATATTTGGGGGCAGTGCAGATCTGGGGGGCAGTACGAATGTGCATGTAGATGCGTCGCGTGATATTTCCACAGGGAATTTTAATGGTAATTATATAAACTTTGGTGTGCGCGAACACGCAATGGCGGCGATTATGAATGGTGTTGTGTCGGTTGGACTGCGTGCGTACGTGTCAACATTTTTGGTGTTTAGTGATTATATGCGGCCGGCGATGCGTATTGCGGCATTGTCAAAATTGCCGATGATTTATGTTTTGACACACGACAGTATTGCTGTTGGTGAAGATGGGCCCACGCATCAGCCAATTGAGCAATTGGCATCGTTGCGACTGATTCCAAATATGAATGTTTTTAGACCTTGTAATGCGGACGAGGTTGCGGCATGCTGGCAAATGGCGTTGCGTGATAATAACAGTCCGTCATCAATCGTTTTGTCGCGACAGAAGTTTAAACTAATTCCGTCTCCAAGTGATGCCCAGATTTGTCGTGGGGCATATGTTATGCGTCCGGCAACAACGGCGCGTGTGCGTGCGACAATTATTGCAACCGGGGCCGAGGTGCCGTTGGCGATTTCAGTCGCAGAAAAATTGGGGCCAGGTGTTCAGGTTGTGTCTATGCCATCGGTTGAATATTTTAAGCGCCAAAGTGATGAATATAAAAATGAAATGTTGCGTGGTTTTATTGTGGCGATAGAGGCTGGTGCCACTGCGCCGTGGTTTGAATTTGCCGATGCTGTTGTCGGAATTGATGAATTTGGTATGTCTGGTGCGGGTGATGAGGTTTACAGACATTTTGGTTTTGATGCGGATAAAATCGCGAGTGATTTAAAAAAGAAAATTAAATAACAATGGCCGAATTTGAATTTGTTTTATCAAACGGTGAAAAAGTTCCAGTAATTATTCAAACACGACGTGGTGCGCGTAATATAACCTTGCGGCCAAAGATACGACCGGTGCGTGAAATTCATATGTCACGACCGTGGTTGGCGTCAAATTCGGCGGCGCTGCGTTTTTTAGAATCTAAACGAAAATGGGTTGAAAATATTTACGCAAAATCTCCGAAAAAATGTGTTTTGCGCCCAGGGGACGAAATTTTAATTTTTGATTTGCGTGTTGTTTTGGTTCATGATGCTACACGTCGGTCAAATAATTTTATTCAAAATGACAATGGTACATATACGCTGGCTATTGGGGGTGGGGCGGATATGTTTGAACGACGTGTGCGCGATTTTATAAAAACTGAATTTTTAAAGCGCGCAAAGGAAATAATACGAACGGCTCCGCGTGAATTTTGGCCTGTGCGGATTGCGGTGCGTGATACAACAACCCGTTGGGGCAGTTGTTCAACAACGGGTACGATGTCTTTTTCGTGGCGATTGGCGTTTGCGCCCTTGGCGGTTATGCGATATGTGGTGATGCATGAATTGGCGCATACAAAACATATGGAACATTCGGCGGATTTTTGGGCGACGGTGCGCGAACTTTATGGGTTTGGTGTAGAGCGTGCGAAAAGATGGCTGGTCCAGAATGGTGGTGAATTACACCGGTGGTTTTAAAATATGAAAACGTACCTGTGGCGTGGGGTGGTATGATTTGTCATAATGTGTGTATATCGATGGGACGCACAAATCTGTGACAAATTGTTCGGATGTTCAAGGCAAGGAATTCTTTTCTTTCGTCATTTGGGCGTTTGTTGCGGGGGACGTGTGTCCCGCCTTTTTTTTTGTCGGTTTTTACTTGAAAAAAATAAATTTTGTCCTAGAATTAATGTGAAATGAAAGAAAATATGTTTATCTTTTCTGTTTTTCATCACGCCCGTGTGGGCGAATATTAGCATATTGTGTTTTTATATGATATAATGTGTGCACATTGTGCATTAAGTTTTTTCCATTACAAACAAATAGGGAATAAAAAATGGATCTTAAACCAACAAAACCATTATCGGGTTTTATAGAATTGTTGCCAGCCCAACAGCGTTGTTTTGATTATTGTGCGGCGCGTATGTTGGACGTGTTGAAAAACTCTGGGTTTAATATGCTGGATTTGCCTGCTATTGAACGGGCCGAGGTATTGACTGACAAAGATAACTGGGATGAAATTGAAACCCAGATGTTCTTGTTCCAAAAGGGCGATACGAAAATGGGCTTGCGCTATGATGGGACGGTGGGACTGTCGCGGTATGTGGCTGGTCACCTGAACGATTTGACCTTTCCATTCCGTGCCAGTCAGTTTTCCAAACGTTATCGTGGTGAACGTGCCCAGCGTGGTCGTTATCGCGAATTTTATCAGATGGATATGGATATAATGGGTGTGAATTCGTTATCAACGAATTATGATGCGGAAATTATTTCTGTAATTCAGCGCACGTTAAATTCGGTGTCTGAATTTATTGGTGAAAATGCGGTTCGTGTTGGTTCGCGTCCGTTCTGGGATGCGTTGTTTGATTATCTGGAAATGAATGATAATCAAAAGAAAGACGTATTCGTTTTAATCGATAAAAAAGATAAAATGGGTGATGCTGATTTCGCGGAAGGGCTGCGAGATGCGCTGAACAACGAGGATAAAGAAATTCAAATCAAATCAGTGTTTACAAATGGTTATTATGGATTCTTGAACAAGTCTGACAAGTTGGATGCGGCGGTTTCAGAATTGAATGAGTTTATGAAAACGCTGGAATTGTTCGGGGTAAAAAATGCCGAAATTGATTTGTCGATTACGCGTGGTTTGGCATATTATACTGGTTTGGTGTTTGAATTTAAGCTGTTAAATCACCCGGAATTGGGTACGGCGGCCGGTGGTGGTCGTTATGCGGATTTGGCAGGGAAATTCAGCAAAACCAAGATTATTGGTGTCGGGGCTGCTATTGGTTTTTCGCGTATTTTTGTTGCGTTGATGGAATCTGGGGCGATTGATTTGTCGCAATTTGAATCGCCGGTTGATGTAGCGGTATTGTGTATGGGAAATGAAAATTTGTCGTACGCAGTGTCAGTTTTGAATGCGTTTAGGGATGCGAATATTGCGTCTGTAGCGTATCTAGAAGCAGATAAAAAGTTTAAAAATCAAATCGAGTACGCTGATAAAATTAAAACTAAATTCAGTGTGATAATTGGCGAGTCCGAGAAAGAAAATCAAGTTGTTGCGCTGAAAAATATGGCGACAGGTGAACAGCAGTCATTGTCGGTTGTCGATGCAATAAAGACGGTGTTGGGGGCATAATACAAATGATTATCGAACAAAAATTACGTGATATTCAAACGCGTGCTGCAGATATTGAGGCGCAAATGAATACAGGTTCGGTTTCTGGTGATGAATTAACGAAATTATCCAAGGAATATTCGCGTCTGAACGAAATTTTGCCGTTGATTGCGGAATATTTTCAAACGGTGACAGGGATTAGTGATGCACAAGAAATGCTGACCGATCCAGAACTGCGTGAAATCGCAAATGATCAATTGCACGAATTAAATCACAAATTGCCGGATATTGAAAAAAATCTGCAAATTGCATTGTTGCCACGTGACGATGCCGATGACAACGGTGTGATTATGGAAATTCGTGCTGGTGTCGGCGGCGAAGAATCTGCACTGTTTGCGGGGGATTTATATAATCAGTATAAATCATATGCGTTGCGCCAGGGCTGGAAAGTCGAGGTTATCGAAGAAAATGCAACGTCCCTGCGTGGATACAAAGAAATTGTCTTTAAAATCGATGGGGCGGGGGCGTATGGTCGTATGAAGTTTGAGTCGGGGATTCATCGTGTTCAGCGTGTGCCAGAGACTGAGGCCGGCGGCCGTATTCACACCAGTGCCGCATCCGTCGCCGTTATGCCAGAGGCAAAAGACATAGATGTTGTTATCGAAGATAAAGATATCCGTATCGATATTTTCCGTGCATCCGGTGCCGGTGGCCAGCACGTTAATAAAACCGACAGTGCGATACGCATTACGCACTTTCCAACGGGGATTGTTGTTACGTGCCAGAATGAACGCAGTCAATTACAGAACAAGATTTCTGCGATGTCGGTGTTGCGTTCAAAACTGTATGAAAAACAACGTATGGAACAAGAAACGGCCAGTAATGCATCACGTAAAACAATGGTTGGTTCTGGGGATCGCAGTGAAAAGATTCGTACATACAATTTCCCAGAACAGCGTGTGACCGATCATCGTATTAAATTAACCCTGTACAAATTGGATGATATTTTGGCGGGTGGCGTCGGATTGGATGAAATGATTGATGCGCTGATTGCGGCGGATCAGTTGGAGCAATTGGCGAATATGGAGTAGTGCTTATGCGGCGCAAGGCGACAATCAAAGCAGTTTATACAATGTGTCAAAATTCGTTGGGCGCTAAACCGTTCGAAGATTATACGTTGTATGATATAGAACTCCGTATCCAGCGTGGTGTGCTAAAAGGATGTTGGCAGGAGTATGACGAGTTTATGTCGCATCAGGCAAAGGTTTTGTCTTGGATTGCTGATTTTGATCGGCGTGGTCGTGATAATAAGATTGTTGCCGATACGTGGCGATGGTGCCTGGGAATAAATAAAAAATTGCCAGTAAAAATCCAAAAACAGAAATAAAAATCCCCCGTTTGGGGGATTTTTAGTGGTTAGTGCAAGTGGCTAGTGGGTAGTCTCGGTGTGCGGCGGCATATCGGCGTTATCGTGTGATAATGCGTCAATGTCGTTATATGTTGCGACATAACAAACCGCATGATTTTATAGATTCTTATCTGGATTCATTGCAGCGTATTCGCAAAGCCAGTATATATACCACGATAAGTCAGCCAATAACCCCGATGACAAAGGCGTTTAAAATGGCGCGCAATACACCGATTTTTCGAAAACTGCGCCGTCGTGCCAAAGAATCGCGATCGGCTTGTTTTAAGTTGGATTAAAAAAAACGCCCAATTGGGCGTTTTTTTAGAATATGTATTTCATATTTAATCCGCCACCCCATCCGTCGCGGCCGCCGTCACGACGGACCAGTGTGCCAGACAGGTTCAAGCGTCCCACTGTCTTTTCCAGTGACAAGCCGTATTCGGTAAAGTTATCAGATTCCAATGTGGCAAAATCAGTCGAATTTACCGATAGATCACCACCATCTGTCATCATTGCAACATAGCGTATATGTGCGGTTCCGAACCAGCCGCTGCCGATATGTTTAATCGCATGCAGGGTGGGCGCAACCTCAAACACGCCAAGGTCGGAATTGAACACGCTGTTACCGGTTGCGGAAACGTAACTGTCTGATTCGATCCATGTGTATCCAATCTGGACCCCGGGTTGCAGCGAGAATGTGTCATCCAATATTATATTAATGGATGCGTTCGCCGCCGCGCCGGCCCACATATTTGTATAATTGTCAGATCCCAGTGCAAAATCCGCATCGTTTGTTAAAACGCCGCCATTGATTGTTGCGGATAAATTAAAGTGCTTTAAATTAAAACGACTAAATATCCCGGCGTATCCACCACGTTGATCGATTTGCAGGGCGCTGGTTGATTGCTTTCCGTCAATAAAACCTGCGTACGTTGCCCACCCGGTTATGCTGTCAAAAAATTCCATGCGACCGCCAGTAATGCCAACCATTGCTAAATCGTATCTGGAATCGGCGCGGCCAAAATTGTTCAACTTTGCATCGTCGCTATAATGTTGCCAAATAAATTGTAGATTTTTTAACATTGGTTTTTTGCCGTCACTGCCGCTGCGTCCGGCGAATTCGTATTCTTCGTATTCGCCGTATATGGACATTGTGCCGTATATCGGCAATTTTCCATATAATTCATTTATGCTTTTTTCTGGGGTGGGGGGCATCATTGTTTTTTTGTCGCCCAAATTTGCCGCGGGAACACGGTCGAACGTGTGCATTGCGGTATGCAGAATTGAATCCTGTATCGTGGCAATGTTGTTCATAGAAATGCTGTTTGGGTAAAAA
>JAZLDI010000005.1:0-77354 GCA_045614665.1 Candidatus Enterousia sp. | reverse complement strand
AACCGACCGGTTCGGAACGTAGCGTCAGCGAAGTGAAAGGGGCCCAACAAAATCACCAAGAGCATTTCGCGATTGGAACGATTTTGTATGGGAATTATACAGTCCGACCAGGGCCACCAGAATTAAAATCCCCATTTGGGGATTTTTATTTTGGTCTGAATGGACAAGAAACCTGCCCACAATCAGCAGACGGATCCACAGTTACCTGCCCTTATAATACAATATACGATGTAACAAAATGTTATATACCCGCCAGCACCAACGCATCGGATGATTCTGGCTCGTACACATATACTAAAAAATGCAACTATTCCCGATAACTTCTTATTTATCTGGGGGCATAGGAACCAACCAACAAAATCTTGGTACCGTGGGATTTCTCTACACTAACCACCAATAAAAAATCCCCCAAACGGGGGATTTTTTATTAACCCAACATTTTAGCAACTTCATCTGCCAAATTGTCTTCGCGTTTTTCGATACCTTCGCCCAAGACAAAGAACGCAAAGCCCGCCAATTTACCATTAGCATCTGCAATAACTTCTTTTACTGTCTTGGATGGGTCCATAACGAATGGCTGTTCTTCCAGAACGGATTCAGCATACCATTTGTTGATACGACCCTGAATCATTTTTTCTACAACCATTTCTGGTTTACCTGCTGTTGCACCAGATTCAACAAACACCTTCTTTTCACGTTCAACCGCAACCGGATCAACGTCTGCGATTGTCATAAATTCTGGTTTGTTTGCAGCAACGTGCATTGCAATTTTTGAACCAATTTCATCAATTTTGGCATCATCACCATCAATTGCAACCGCAACACCAATCTGACCCATACCTGGGACCAAAGCATTGTGAATATATGTAAAGATTTTGTCGCCCTTTACCGTTGCGATACGGCGCAAGTTCATATTTTCACCAATTGTTGCGATTGTTGCAGCAATATCATCTTTAACCGCATCCAATGTCGCATCAAAATCACCACCTAATTCTAAGGCCTTGTTTGCAACATCGGCAACCAATTTCTGGAATTTTTCATTTTTAGCAACAAAGTCTGTTTCTGCGTTCAATTCAACAACACAGCCCATACCATCGGCCTTGACAACGGTTACCAAGCCAGATGCCGCAACACGACCCGCCTTGGACGCAGCCTTTACAATACCTTTCTGGCGCAGCCAATCCGCAGCGGCCTGAATATCACCATTATTTTCCATCAAGGCTTTCTTACAATCCATCATACCCGCAGATGTTTTTTCACGCAGTTCTTGAATCAATTTTGCTGTAATTTCTGCCATTTGTGTTTTCTCCCAATGTTTTTAATTAAAAAGAATCTTGTTGCCGGGGGAATTCCCCCGGCGTTTTTTTTATATCGATAAAAAATTATTTATCGGCTTTTTCCGCCAATTTACCGCGACGTTCGGCACGTGCCTCAGATGTTTTAGATTTAATCTTGGCTTCTTTTTCCTTGATTTCATCTTCTAATTCATCAGCGGCATCTGCTTTCATATCAGATTCGATTTTTTTACCGGCCGCGCCACCCAGGCGTTTTTCAATACCGGACAAAATCGCATCCACGAACAGGTCGCAATACAATTGTGTTGCACGTGCGGCGTCATCATTACCCGGAACCGGATAATCAACCATTTCTGGATTCGCATTCGTATCACAGATTGCGATTGTTGGGATATCCAGATTTTTTGCCTCGCGTACTGCATTCATTTCACGTGGAACGTCGATAACGACCATCGCCTGTGGAACGCCGTGCATATCCAAAATACCGCCGAAAATATCACGCAGTTTTTCAACTTCTTTGGTCATAACACCAACTTCTTTCTTGGTCAGACCCAATTTTTCTGCGTTTTCGATATCAGCTTCCATCTTTTTCAAACGACGAATAGACTGAGAAACCGTTGTCCAGTTAGTCAACATACCACCCAACCAGCGGTTGTTAACATAGTATTGACCGCAACGTTCGGCGGCATCTTTTACGATGTCTTTTGCCTGATGTTTGGTTGCAACAAACAGAATCTTACCACCGGCGGCGGCGATTGCTTCCAATGCGACCAAAGAACGATGCAACAATGGTGCAGTCTTGTTCAAATTGATGATGTGGATTTTATCTTTAACGCCATAAACGTATGGTGTCATTAACGGATTCCAGCGACGTGTGTGGTGACCAAAATGTACACCAGCTTCCATCAACTGTTTCATTGTAAATGTTGGCAATGCCATATTTTTATCCTTTTTTGTGTTGTTATCCTCGCCGTGTGCGGACAGCCAAATTATGCATTTGGACACAAATTTAGCACAACGGTTGTGTTATTCGCACGGATGTGCGTGCCCTGATAATAGACCAAACCCCGCAAAAAATCAAGTAAAAATATAAAATTTTATAAATTTAGTCTTACTTCTTTGTATATTGACAACTGAATATTTTGTACTATATTTATAAGTGTGTGGGTGTGGTGCCCACAGGGGATTAAGATGATGCGTTGGATGAATGTATTTTTGTCGGCAATTTTATGTACCGCCACCGTGGCGGGGTCGGCTGATGCATTCACAATAAATGCGTCGCGTTGTGACAATACGATATATCGCAAAAATAATCCAGATGAATGCAAGTCAAAAAATTCATTTTCTTTCGTATCCGGGGGTGTTATTACCGGTGGCGCATTGGCAGCGGTTGGTGCGGGCCTGGCATTGATGGGGGGCGCATTGGGCAGTGGCGATAATGGTGCCACCACATCCACCCCACAACCACAAATGGCAACAATGTCAGCATATATGCACGTTGGCGACGACGTATCAGACATTCAGTTAGCCAATGTAATGAGTGGCACAAACTATACCCGCAATTTTGACCAGTACAACGAAATTCGTGTGGCCTATTCATTGGCGCGTGGATACACGGGAAAAAATTCAAACATCGCAATTCTGGACACTGGGTTTGATGTATGGCACGGTCAAAAGGTGGCACAAATCACATCCGACACAATTGCACCAGATGCAACAATCAATAACTACAAGATTATTGACAGCGACGAAAACTTCTTAGCTTTCAGCCAAATTGGCGATATCATAAATTCCGCCACCGATGCCAACGTTTATAATGCCAGTTGGGTTATCAAAGACCGCTTTGCCACACAAATCAAATCCCGGAATGATTTGATTCAAATGACAGATGCCACCTTTGTAGAGTCTATGGAAACGGCCGCACGCGAACGTGATGCAATATTTGTCTGGGCGGCGGGAAATAATGGCACAAAACAATCTGGGGCAATATCTGCCCTGCCCCTGGTATCAGATGATATGGTTGGGCATTTTGTAAACGTTGTTGCATGGGATAATGAAACAGATATGTTGGCAGATTTTAGTAATGCATGTGGCATAACCAAAAACTACTGTATAACGGCACCAGGGACAAACTTGTCGGCGGGATATTCATCAGATATAAACGGCACCAGCTTTGCGACCCCAATCGTCACCGCCGCCATCGCCGTCATCCGAGAGGCTTTCCCATATATGAAATCCACACAAATTACGGAATTATTATTTGCAACCGCACGTGATTTGGGTGTTGTCGGCGTTGACGAAACATATGGACACGGGATGCTGGATTTGGAACGTGCGACCCGCCCGGTTGGTGCGGAACTGGTTCCGATTTCTGAAAACATCACCCGTCCTTTAACAACCGTTCAAGTATCCGGTACAATTGCAAAACAAATCAAGGACGAAAATCTGGAATTGGCATTTGTTGACGGATTCGGTCGCGCATTTACAACAAAATTAAATGATAATATCAAAGTAAAGAACCAGGGACGCGGATTCATACGTCTGCGCGAAGACACAAAAGATGTCGCCAAATTTGGCAACTTTGAATTTGGTCTGCGCAACAGTGATTTCCTGGGGGCGGACGGATTTTTAAGCACAGATGATAAAACCCAAATAACATTTATTGCGACACGTGGTGAATACAACATCGGAAATATAAAATTGTTCCAGCGCACAGAATTTGGTATCGCCAACCCGCGCACCAGTGGTGAATCCATCGTTACCGATATATCAAACATTTATACCACGTCCATCACCCTGGGTGCAGAATATGGCGATTGGAAATTATCAGTCGCGACAAACGATGCTATTTTAGACGGAGCAATGACAATGCGCATACCAACGGGTCGTGATGCAAACGGCGCCTTGATATACGCTAACCATAATATCGACCTGATGTCACGCCCCGCAATTGAATACAACATTGAATATAAAAATATTACGACCGGATTTGTAGACAATCCATACGGCACAGACGAATTTTATATCCTGACACGCGGCAAAATCGCTTTTTAGACAATGTCATTTTCCACAATAAATCTGGCCAAAGTGTCACGATGGACACGCAGTCGACGCGCAATTTCATATTTTGATTGTCCGTCTTCAAGTTTCTGGGCAATATATTTTTCACGCCCCGCCAGTTTACGTTTATTTAGATCCTTGGTTGCCAATATTGTTTCTTCTATCCAGCAATCTATTACTATATCTTGCTTTTCACAGAACTTTGTGATTTCGAACCGCTGATTTTCAGTTGTCTGATGGTCTGTTGAAACACGAATATAAACATATACCACTTTGATACTCCTTTAGACTGGTAAAAAAAACTATGCCCCCTGGTCCACCGACATTGTAAACAACAAAAAAAATTCAGAAACTAATCGCGAATAAAAAACTTGTCTTTTCAAAATATAACTTTAACATATATAGACATATGTAATCGGAAGGGAAGATATATGCCACGCAAGCAAAAGAATAGACCAAAGACCTCTTGGTTACGTCGTCATTTTTGGCGCATGCTTGTCATATTTGGGGCAATATGCGGAATTTTTACCTGGGTGTATTTAAGCAGCAAGACAAATACAGAAACAACATACGTAAAACTAAATACAACAACCCCAACCGTACAATCTTTTCAACACATTGATAGTGCTGTATTTACATCTGATGCCGATATACCGACGATAAACAACAATCGTACATTGAATCCGGTTGCACCAATAATATTATCATATCAGTGGGAATCGGGACCATACGCACCGGCGTTTGCGATGAATATAAACAAAAACGATTTACATAAATATGTAAAAATCAGTCCACATATTCGCGGTAACTTTGAAATAATGGGACCAAACGCGCTTAAATTTACCCCCGACGCGCCGTGGCCCGCGGACACACGTTTTACAATCCGCACATCAAAAAAACTATTTGACGCCGATGTTCGTGCCAACGAATATATGACAACAATAACTACGCCTAAAATAACCGCTATCGTAGACAGTTTTAACACATATCATAGTCGGGAAAACCCACAATCAATGGCGGCTGTGGCAATAATATCTTTTAATTATGCAATCGACACATCTCATTTTCAGGACAAGGTTTCATTAAAACTAGACGGAGAAAAATTAGACTTTTCCGTAAAATTTGACCGTTTTAATCGCACTGCGTTTATCATATCTGCCCCAATACCTGTTGCCGAAACGCCCCAAAACATACGATTAAAAATAAACCGTATTTCGGCCATGCATGGCAATTCATCTACAAAAAAATTAACTGCAAACACGACCATAGCAGCACGGGACAACCTGTTTCGAATAACAGACATCGAATCGATTGTCGCAGATGACAAAGAAAATAATTCAAACCAGTTGATTCTAATCCGAACCAGTGCCCCATCAGCAAGCAACCTTATGCAATATACAACTGCCTATTTGTTGCCACAATATCGTAAAACTGACGACACAGACACAAATCACATCTGGTCCAATGATGAGGTTACCCCAGACGTTTTAGCCAACGCAAAAAAAATAAAACTAACCCCCACAAAATTTGCCACCCCAACCGGCGTATATCAGTATGCGTTTGCGTACAACATCCCAGATGCCGGGCCACGCTATATATATCTGGATATAAAATCGGGTGCAAAATCAAATGGCGATTTCGTAATGGCGCATGGCATTCAAACAATTGTGCCCGTCGCATACCCAGAACAAACAGTCAAAATTGCAGGAACCGGTGCGATATTAAACCTTAATGGGGACAAAAAATTGGGGATTATGACACGGGGTGGTGTTCACGCGGCATACGTCAATTTATCAAAAATAAAATCATCTGAAATCAATCACCTGATATCCCAGACATATAATGTGTTTGCATCAGACATAGAATTTAAATCCTGGTCTTTTGGAACATATGATATGTCAGTTGTATTTCAAAAGCGCATCCCATTGAACGTCAGCAATGCAATTGAAACGAACTATGCATCTATCGATTTGGGTGATTATATGGACCGTGTTGCTAATGATAAAACAGGCGTATTTATTATCCAGGTTGGCACATCTGAAAATGCCACTAATTTCAGTGACCGTCGATTAATATTGGTAACCAATCTGGGAATAATTCGCAAATTGAATCAAGATGGCACATCCGAAATATTTGTATCAAACCTAGACACTGGCACACCGGCGGCCGACATTGAAATAGACGTCCTGGGACGTAATGGCAATGCGATATGGTCTGGGCGCACAGATACGGTCGGACATACAAATATACCGGCGTTGCCCTGGGATGAATATAAAAATGCACGCGAACCGGTAGCAATTGTTGCGCGAAACAACAACGATATTTCTTTTATCCCGTATAATTCTGCCTATGCCCAACGTGTTGATTATTCTAAATTTGATATTGATGGCGCATATTCATATTCAGACACACCATTAAACGCCTATGTATTCACAGACCGCGGCATATACCGACCGGGCGAATCGGTAATAGTTGGGGCGGTCATAAAAAATAATTCTTTTAAATCATTGGCTGGCGTACCGGTACGTGTTGAAATATCAGATGCACGTGGCCACACAATTGTTGAAAAGAATATTTCATTGCAGTCCGACGGACTCCTGGATTTAACCACACCAATTGCATCCACCGCACCAATTGGTGAATACGACATTCGTCTGTATTCATTAAACGTACGTGCAAAACCCCAAGACATGTTGGGTCACACTACATTCCGAGTCGCAGAATTTGTACCCGATACGCTTAATATTTCTGCGAATATTGCGGGAACATCTGATGATGGCTGGATTTCAACAAATTCGATATCTGCGACGGTAAATTTACGCAACCTGTTCGGCACCCCTGCAAAAAACAATCGCATCAGCGCACGCGCAACCCTGCGCCCAATTCAATTTAAATTTGATGATTTTTCACAATATACATTTGATATAAATAACATTTATACAGATTCAGTATCTGACACCAGTCCAATTAACACAAAAACATATACGTTCGATACAGATGACATATATACCGATGATAACGGCATTGCCAATATCAATATAAAGTTCCAGGATAATATCCTGTACGGCACATATTTATTATCACTAGACGTCAATGGATACGAATTAAATTCTGGACGCGCCGTGCAAACCACCATGACCGCGCGCGCATCAGATGCCAAATATATGGTTGGATACTATGCTGCATCTGATTTAAAATATATAAACCGTAACGCCACACGCAACATAAATCTAATTGCATTGGATCATACTGCCAAGCCAATTATCGCAAACGATTTAATCGCCCGTGTAATTCATCGCGAAACATTGACCAGTTTAATAAAAGACTATAACAACTATTACAAATACCAAACAACAACACGCGACAAAATGGTATCGCAAAAAAACATAACAATTGGTGAAAATGGATTAAGTCTGCCAATTGACACCGAAACACCAGGTACATATTTCCTGCAAATTATGGATTCGGCCGAACGAATTCTGGCTAGCATAGAATACTTTGTCGCGGGTGATGAAAATACAAACCTGGCCACAGACACTAACGCAGATTTATCAATCAAACTGGATTCTGATACATATACACCGGGTGACGAAATATCTGTAAACATTACCGCACCATATGCGGGGTCAGGCCTGATTACGATTGAGCGTGAACGAGTTTATGCCTATAAATGGTTTAACGCACAAACAACGTCCTCGACACATAAAATAACCATTCCATCTGAATTCGAAGGCACCGGTTACATAAATGTATCTTTTGTTCGCGACATCAATTCCCGCGATATATTTACGTCGCCATACACCTATGCCGTTGCCCCATTCAAGACAAATATAGATAATCGTTCGATTGATATAAAACTGTCCGCCCCAAAGACGGTACGCGATAACAAATTGACAATTGATTACGAAACAAATAAATCCGGACGCATAATGCTTTTCGCCATTGACGAAGGTATTATACAGGTCGCACGTCACAAAATTCCCAATCCAATCAATTACTTTTTCCAAAAATACGCCCTGAATGTAGAAACATTCCAGATATTATCGTTGCTGTTACCAGAATATAAAATCCTGCGTGAATTTGCAAAAACTGGTGGTGGCGATTATGATGGTGGCGCGTTTGAAGAATTGTCTGCGGCCCTGGTTAACCCATTTGCACGTCGCACTGCAAAACCGGTCGCGTTTTATTCGGGAATACTGAATACCAACGCACACACCCCCGAACAAATAACTTTTGATATTCCTGATAATTTTAACGGGGCATTAAAAATCTTTGCCATTGCGGCAAACGACAACGCAATTGGCGCAAATGATATAACCACAACGGTGCAAAGTCCCCTGATTATATCTATGACGGCACCAACATTTGTTGCCCCAAATGACACGTTCGATGTTAATGCGGTTATCACAAACCTTAGCAACCTGGGGGATGTGGCAACAATCCAGACAGATGCCGTTGTATCAGACAATTTGTCCCTGGCGTCAAATGCAACGAAAACCAGTCAAATTGCCAATGATGCCCAACAACTGTTCGTGTTTAATGTGCGCGCAAACAGCGTTCCAGCGGCATCTGAAATAACAATTAACGCGATGGCATTGAATGACAACGGCCTGCCGCTATTAAATCGCGCAATGAATGCAACATTGTCTGTACGACCAACCACACCATTTGTAACAGATATCAAGACCGGCACAATATCCAAATCTGAAATAAAGATTTCTGATTTTCAAATTGATTTATATCCAGAAAAATCAAGCCGCGAAATCTATGTATCCAATCAGCCAACCGTCCTGGCGCGCCCATTATTTGAATATCTGAATAATTATGAATTTCCGTGTACCGAACAGATTGTATCACGCGCAATGCCATATGCACTAATGCCACATAATGCAATTCTGGGGACAAATTATGATTTGTCTGCAAAACAAATCAGTAACACAATAAACACACTGCGCAATCGACAAAACAATAATGGATCTTTTGCATTATGGTCTTCGAATCAAGACAGCTTATCAACAACACCCGACACGGTAAATTTAACCGCGTATGTGGTAAATTTCCTAAGCTTGGCAAATGAAAACGGATTTAGCGTGCCCGATACTATGCTGGGGCGGGCAATTGATTTTCTGCGGGAATATGCGGGCAACACAATCACGGATAATGAATCTGCGCGCGCCTTGGCATACGCAATTTACAATATTACACAAAATGGATTTGTAACAACGGCATATATTGATAAATTCCAACAATACGCAAATCAAAATATGCGAAATTGGGATACGACCATATCCGGGGCATATATTGCTGCATCACTTGAAATGATGAAACAATCCACATCCGCAACCGATTTAATTGACAAATATCGTATGTCTAAATCCAGCAAGTTCAAATACAACACAACATACGAAAATAATGTATCTGATGATGCAATGTATATTCATATATCGAATCGCTTTTTCAACGAACCAATCAACGATTTGGGCAACGCTATAAACGGTTACATAAATTCTGGAAACTATGATGCGTACACATCTGCACGCATTATAATGGCCCTGGGTGGCATAACAAACGGCACAGTTTCGTCTAATGACATCACAATCGCATCCGAACAAGACATTATTAAGCCAACTGAAATCGCGGGAACATTATCCGCCGAATTGCCCAGCGATATAAATAAAATAAAAATAACATGTACATCGTGCATGGACAAACCACTTTATTATGCAATTGTTCAGTCTGGATTTGCACGCCACGCGGTTAACAAATCAAACGGCATTGAAATTGTTCGTGAATACCTGGATATAGACGGGAATCAGATTACACACGCCAATCTGGGAGATATTGTCAATGTAAAAATCACCGCACGTGCGCGTGGTACAAATCACTTGCCGAATGTCGCGATTGTGGACCTGTTACCTGGGGGCTTTGTTGCCGAAGATATATCGGGCGATGCAACATTTTCTGAAATTCGCGAAGATCGAGTTGTTATTTATACAGATTTGAATCGTTATGAAAAAACATTTACTTATCGTGCACAACTGACGGCGGGTGGCACATTTGCGGTTCCCCCGATTCGCGCAATGTCACTTTATAACGCCGGCATATTTGGTACAGATACCAACAACGCACCCGCATTTCACGTAATCAATGCAACCAATGACTAAGTTTTTCACACACATAAAACACTTTTATTATCATCACAAAAAACTGAGTGTTTTTATGTGTGCCTTGTTGACGATGTACCTTGGTATAAGAATATTCTTTACCCCCCCCCTACTCTCGGACATAGATTTTTCGCGTGCATATTACGACAGACACGGTCAACTGATGCGCCTGACCCTGTCGTCGGATGAAAAATATCGGGTATTTACGCCCCTGTCTGAAATAAATCCAGATATAATTCGCGCCACCATTTTGTACGAAGATAAATACTTCTATTGGCATCCTGGCATAAATCCAATCCCTCTTATTCGTGCAGCACAACATTATATTAGTGGAAATACCGACACGGCCGGCGCATCAACAATCACGATGCAGGTTGCACGTCTAAAATATAATCTTGATACCAAAACATTGCGCGGAAAATTGGTACAAATTGCCACGGCAATTTATTTGGATGCGTTTTATTCCAAATCTGAAATTATCGAAGCGTATTTAAACCTGGCACCGTACGGTGGTAATATCGAAGGGGTTGCCGCCGCATCACTTATTTACTTTCACCATGCACCATCAGATATATCCACAATCGAATCGATTACATTATCAACCATTCCGCAAAATCCGCGCAATCGCGGCCTGAACACGGCAGACGGATTGAACACTATGTGGCATATGCGACAACACCTGGTGAAACGTTGGCGGCAAAAATATGGTGACGACGGCGACTTAATTACACTGTCACAAATGCCATTAAATGTGTATGGCTTGCGCGACCTGCCGTTTTATGCTCCGCATTTTATCAATCACGAAATCGCGCATGATGATTCCAGTTGGACATCACCATCACATATAAAAACAACCATGGATTTAGAATTACAGCAACGCCTGGAACGTACCCTTGTGACACAAATCGCATCCAAACGTGACAAAGGCATAAAAAATGCCGCGGCCATATTGCTGAATTATAAAACAATGGACGTATTGGCACATATTGGATCTATTGATTTCTTTGATGCATCTATATACGGCCAAAATGATGGTGTCCACGCCCGGCGCAGTCCCGGATCCACATTAAAGCCGCTAATTTATGCCGCCGCCACAGATGCGGGATATATTCATTCTATGACATTGTTGCGTGATGCCCCAATAAACTTTGGTGTATATGCACCTGAAAATTCAGATGGAGGATTTTACGGACCGGTCTTGGCACGTGACGCATTGACACATTCGCGAAACATCCCAGCAATCAATTTGGTTCAAAAAGTTGGCATAAATAAATTCTATAATTTACTTGCAGATTCTGGGGTCGGCAATCTTAACCCTCCATCGCATTATGGAATATCAATCGCCCTGGGCGGGGCCGAGGTTTCAATGTTCGAATTAGCCGACATTTATGCAACAATGGCAAACCTGGGGGTGCGTCGTAAAATTCGCACACGCGCAGATGTGCCCAATAAAGAAATCAATAGCCTTTTATCACCGGAGGCATTCTTTATAACGCTTGATATGCTGGGGCGCCAGCGCACAAACACCACACATATACCATACACCCGCCATACCGACAACGATAACATTAAACATTATTGGAAAACAGGCACATCGTCATCATTTCGTGATGCCTGGACGGCGGGAATATTTGGCGACTATGTCTTAATCGTATGGGTAGGAAACTTTGACGGAACACCCAACAATGCGTTCAGTGGTGCCCGCACCGCCGCACCAATATATTTTGCGCTGGCCGATTCTGTCATCGCATACAGCCAGTCACACGGGACCACAGTTACAAACAATAATTTTTTACGTGACGATTTAAACATAACACAAATTGATATGTGTGACCGCGTCGGCGGAATCGCGGGCCCACACTGTCCCAAATCCATCCCGGCATATTTTATTCCAGGCGTATCACCAATCGACACATCCCCGATATACCGCGCCGTTGCCATTGATAATGCCAGTGGTCGTCGCGCCTGTACCAACAATCCCGATACAACCCATATGGCGGTTTATGAATTTTGGGATGCAGAATTCTTGGATATGTTTCGTCGCGCGGGAATTGAACGCAACACACCACCACCTTTTATGCCGGGGTGCGACCTGGACACTATATCACATAGCGCACACACCCCTGTTATCATATCCCCGGCCCCCGCAACCCAGGTTGTTATAACATCTGACCAAGATACCACGCCAATATCATTTATGGCCGTATCCACCACCCCATCTGCGAAGATATTTTGGTTTTTAGATAATAAAACCCTGGGGACAACAAAATCCGGTGAAAAATTGGTCCACAGCGTTGCTATCGGCAACCATACCGTCCGCATTGCAACCGAAGACGGCACAGGTACATCTGTTGATTTTAGTGTAGTAAAATAACTTATATATTGACAATTGGTTTTTTTGTACTATATTGTTTATAACAAAGCACGGGGAAAATTCAATGCAAAAAAATTACGCAAACCTTCACACAGCCGGAACAAATGTTTACCTGTTTGATTCTATACACAAACAAGACATTATAGAAATCAACAAATTACGTGCTGCAATCACGGACGCGATTACAGAGACAAAAAAATCTGCAACACAAACTTTAACAATATATGTCGACTGTCCGGATGACGTTATCGACGAACGTTTTCAGCCAACCTTAACGGAACTTTATGATGCTGTAAAATCTGGTATAAAATTAAACATTCAAAATGCCGGCACACCCAATTCCACATATGTTCGCGTTCTGGAATCAATCGTGGACGTGGCAAAAATGCCAACGCCACAAAACAGCCCATTTCGTAAATATACAAAACAACATTAAAAAACGGGGTTCTTCCCCGTCTTTTACTTTTTATCAGACTTTTCTTCTGCTATTGACAATACATCCGTGGGACCGACCTTGGCGCGCGCCTGCATTTTTGACATCGCAATTACCATATCCATCGCACGTTGCAGTTGATAATCCAATGCATCTTTTTCTTCATCTGTTAACTCTTTATCCTCTTCGTCTAAATCTGTATCTTTATCTTTCTTTTTGTCTTTCTTTTCAGCTTGTTCATTTTTCAGTGAATTTTTAAATGATGCCTCTGAATAAGAACTTTCTTTCTTTTCCAGAACCTCTACTTTAGAATGTAAAACCTCTACATCAGGGGTTATTCCCTCGTTCTGAATCGAGCGTCCCGACGGTGTATAATACCGCGCAATCGTAATATGAATCGCCGTTCCATCACCTAATGGCTTTTGTTGTTGCACACTGCCCTTACCAAACGATTGAGAGCCCATAACCAAGCCACGCCCATTATCCTGTAAAGCGCCAGCCACAATTTCCGATGCGGACGCAGATCCATGGTTAATAAGCACAACAACGGGCTTGCCATTTGCTAAATCACCTGGTGTTGCAAAATTACGCTCTATATCCGTCTTGTCTTTGCCGCGTGTTGAAACTATTTCCCCCCCGTCCAGAAACGCATCCGACACATCGATCGCCGCCGTTAAATACCCCCCCGGATTATTACGTACGTCCAAGACATAACCAACCACGTTTTTCTTTTCTAATTCTTTTAGCGCATTTTTTAAATCACGCGCAGTCGTCACCCCAAAATCAGAAATTCTGATATATCCAATTTTTGGCGTTTCTTTATCATCTGGGTCGGCATCCGCCATTGTTTTTACATCATGCTTGACCGATTCCACCTTGATAATAGCACGTTTCAGGGTCAGTGTTTTTTCTTCGCCATCGGAAATAATGGTCAGTTTTACCTTGGTTCCGGGGCGCCCTTTCATCTTTTTCACCGCCTGATTTAACGTTAAATCAAAGACCTGTTCGCCATCGATATGGGTGATATAGTCACCGGCCTTAATCCCGGCTTTGTCAGCGGGCGTATCGTCGATTGGGGAAATGACGCGCACCGCACCACGATCACTGGTAATCTGAATCCCCAGTCCCCCAAAAGCCCCCTGGGATTTATCATTAAACTCCTTGAAATCATCGGCCGATAAATACGAAGAATGCGGATCCAGCGCACCCAACATACCATTCATTGCAGCCTCTAACATCTTTTTTTCATCAGCCTCTTCGACAAAGTTATCACGCGCGACCTCAAACACCATGGCTAATTTTTTCAATTCTTGATAAATCTGTTCATCCGTCAGATGTACAACTGGCTCCTCTTTCTTCTTATTTTTAGGTGCAGAATCAGCCACCATCGGGAACGCCAAAATAGACAAAATAATCAGTTTTTTCAACATATAATACATCCTTTCATTTTTATCAGAACACAGCATACTCCAAATCTGCCACGCATTCAACCCGATTTTATAAAAAACAACAAAAAACTTGACAAATTATATTTAAGGGCTATATTTATAATAACAATAACCAAAGGGGGCAATTATGTCACCACGTAAACCAAAACAAACGATAAAAGAACAAATTATTCAAAGGCGCCATGAACTGGACGAATGTTTTGACAGTTTTTCGTCCACTAAACGCACACGTAATTTATACTGGTTACGGCGCCAAATTGCCGTAGAAGAACCCAAAGTTCTGTGCCCCGTAAACAAGAAAGACCTGGACGATACCAGTATGGCAAATATCGCGGTTGCATACGATTATATAATTGCAAACGTCAACAAAGAAATCACATTCGAAGAAATCCGAAACATTCACTATATATTATGCAAAGACACACATATCGACGGATATAATTTCCGCACCGCAACTGCCAGAATGCAAATAAGCGTTAACAGCATCCCATATCACGCCCCCGACAGCTCTATGATTGAATACAATCTGCGCCAGATTGTATATAATTTAAACCATTCAAAACGCGACATTTTCACACGCGCATATGATATACATTACGATTTAATTATGTTACAGCCATTTGACGACTTTAACAAGCGCACAGCTCGCCTAATTATGAATTGGGTATTATTGCAAAATGGATATCGTCCAATTGCATTCAACAAACGCGAAGATAAAAAAGACTATATTGATGCAATATGTAATCGTGCGAATGGTGACAAGCGCGCATACACTGAATATATGGCAAAATGCCAATTACGCACCCAAAAAGGCATTTTAAAACATTTACGCGATTCAAGGATACTGTAAATAAAATGAACAACAATTTGAAAAATCTTATTCACGGTCGCGAGACATATATTGCCGATTTCGGTCCGGACTTTGTTATGAAACGTCCCCTGCCGACGTTGGGGGATGTGGCGCGCAATGAATGGCTAGAAAAACAACACCGTACAAAAGAAGCCATTGATGAAATCCATGCCGTTGGCAATCCGCGCTATCATATTCCACGTATGAGTTTTATCAAAGATGATGAATATCAATTACTTGAAGAACGCGCACCGGGCGAACACCTGACCGCGGAACTGTTTCACACGCTGTCCCGCCGCCAACGCTATGAAATCATTGACGGAATCGCCGCTTTTTTGGTTGATATGAACGAATTAAAACCAATCCAGGATGTTCAGCGCCATAAAATCGCATCCGAAATTAAATTTGATCGCTTGGACAAATTCATCGAAACAAAAATGTCCACCTGGTTCAACGAAGACGAAATACAGTTTATGTCCCGTATTCGCGACAATATCGGCACATTTGAATACGACACACGCCCAGCATGGTCACATTGTGATTTGAATTCTGGCAATGTCTTATACGACCCAAAAACCAGCACCCTGTCATTTATTGATTTTGCTGAGGCAAACTACAATTTCATATATCGTGATATTTTTGCACCACTGCAAATCGAATTAAACATTTTCAGACCAGTGTATGAAACATATTGCCGCATTCATAACGATTCGATTTATTCTATGCCGGGTATCCGCAATGAAAACCTGCGCCAGATAATGAAATACCGTGTTATGGGCGCAATGTTACGTCGCTTTATAAAGGCATCTGATGACCTGCGCACAAATCCATCCGGACCAAAGGGCGTTGAAAACAACAAAAACAAAGTTGAATTTATGCGCGCCCAAATCGCCGCAATTTTGGATATCGAACGCCAGTTTTCAAAATAATAATTTATTTTTCAGTACGCACACTGTATTATTAACACCATGAAACAGTTAACCGAACGCGATATTGTCGAAATGATTGGGGATGAATTTTCACCCGATGATACAGACACCCGCAAAAGCGTACGATCTGAATTACACCTGTCACGTCGCATTCCGCACGATGCACCAGCAGCACCAAATCACGCGACACTGGACCTGCATCAATATACCGAAGAACAAGCTTGGGACGCGATAATGACATTGGCCACATCGGGCACACGCACCGCCAATATAATCACCGGTGCCAGTGGCATTTTACGACAAAAATTTCCCCAGTGGGCAACCAACAGCATCCTGAGCCCATATATTATATCTTTTTCCCCAATTAACAACGGCAGTTTTGCGGTCAAATTTAAAAAATCACCAAAAGAATAAAAAATATATTTTTTTCTGTCTTTTTTATGCTAATAATCCCAACGACAAAAAACAAAGGGATAAGGCACATGGCGACACTACACTTTCACTATGGCGTTATGAGCAGTTCTAAATCTGCTCGGCTGATTATCAACGCATATAACTATAATCAAAACGGCGTAAAAACCCAGGTTATCAAGCCATCATTTGACACACGCTTTTCATCTGACACGGTAAAATCGCGCATTGGGATTGAAACACCGGCCCTGGCGATGCCGAATCTAAAAAACTTCACTCCCGCCCCAGACACACGGGTATTACTGGTTGACGAGGTTCAATTTTTTTCACCATCCGATATTGATAAACTGGTACGCATCGCAGACGACATGAATATCCCTGTTATGTGTTATGGTTTAATGAGTGACAGTAACGAACAAATGTTCCCCGCATCCAAACGATTAATAGAGGTCGGCGCCGAATTACACCTGCACGAATCGAATTGTCAGATAAACGGTTGTATGGAATTGGCAACGCACCACTTGCGGTTTGGCAAAGACGGCCGCGTTATCCGTGCGGGCGACCAATTCGCCCTGGGGGATTCTAATTATAAATCCGTATGTCGTGAGCATTTCAATATGCTGTACCACGGTATCGGTCAAAAAACTAAATAGCAAACACACAACAACAAAACACCGCCGATTGGCGGTGTTTGAATTCGTGGCGCATCCAGAAGGATTGTAATTCCCATCACTAACGTGCTGGGCCCCTTTCGCCTATGGCTCGAACCCGAGGGTTCAAATCCTGGGATTTGCAACACAAATTAAAAACCGACCATTCGGTCGGTTTTGAATTCGTGGCGCATCCAGAAGGATTCGAACCCTCAGTCTTCTGATCCGTAGTCAGATGCTTTATCCAGTTAAGCTATGGATGCAACGGATTGTTATTTTATATCATTTTATTCCAAATGCAAGAAAAAATAATTTTTATACGCACAAAAATTTTCATCGGGCGAAATAAAACGCGCCCCCTCATTTACAACAGAAGAACAAATCACAGTTGATGTAACCAATGGCACCTGTACTTACACGCGCAAGGTTGACATATGCGGCAATATTGTAGAAGATAAACCCTGTACCGAGGCAACCGAATGCGCGCGCGGCATTGTAAAACGCAATGATGTATGCGTTCCACCCTGCGACGACGGCTTTGTATTTGAAAGCGAAACATCAAACAGATGCATCCCATGCGCCGAAACCGAACTCCAGGCAATCATCGGAACCGGATACGACAAGGTATGCAAAAAATGCAAATCTACGGAAATTCTGGACAAAGAAGATATGGAATGCAAATTAAAAGAAATTCCAAAGACCACACCAAAAGAATCAATTTCAACAAATGAAAAAGATGAAACCGTAGTAGTAAATTCCGACAACACAACAAGCATCGCCCTTACATCAACCAGCAAGGATGCAATGCGTAAATGCTGGCAGTGCCCGGGACAATACGCATTTAAGCAGTGCGTACCTTATTTAACCAATCAATCGAATACCGTATCAGCCGAACAAATAAAATCTGGATGCAAAATTAGCGATTAAAAAACGGGGGATTTCCCCCGTTCTTCTCTACATGCCTTATCGGGCCATGTATGGGCACATGAACTGACTGACACAACCCAGCATTTTATCGTATGACGCACAAATCATACAGGACGATGATGGTGTGCGAATCTCGGCCGGGGCCGTAATAATCGCATCATCAAACACAGGTTTAATGTCTGCGGCCTCTACAACAACGCTTTTGCCATTTTCAACCCAAACCTTCGGGGAAATTTTTGGTGTCCCCTGTTCAAAAACTTCACTTTCGATATACATAATAAATCCTTTGTTTTAGTATTTCGTCGACGACAAATATAATACAATTATTTATTTTGTCAAGATAAATTTATTTTTAATAAATAATCCGCCGAACCACCGGCGGATAACATTTTTATCTTATATTTTGCAATTCGATTAACTTGGATTTTAAATCACGAACATTTTTTACCGCACGCTCGTACTCGCACGTATAATATGCACGCTCTCGCTCCATATCATCGGCGTCTTCATAATCATCCAAAGACATACCACTGCGCATACATCTCCAGTGTTCCACCCAAGCCTCTGCATCACGTAAATCAGCACGAAAAGTTTCCATTTGCGGTTCCAACATAGCTAATTTATATGTGATATAAAATTTATCTGCAAATTTTAAATCCTGAATGGCGGATGCACCACGCGCAATATCTTGTTGCGCCATGTTTATCTTACTCTCTAAATCTGCGGGCGTATCTTCACCATCCTCATAACGCGGGGTTTCGTACCGGGAAATACTGCGTTCCCAATCTCGTAAACTTTGCAGATGCGACCCCAACCCCGGCAAATCAGCTTCCGCCTGGGCTGCACGAGCGGCCAATGGTTTTGCCACCGACACCTTGAAATCCACAATAGATTTCAAAACATCAAAAACACCCATATTTACACGTCTTGCCATTTCATCCTCCACGTCCAACACTATTTATATAGTACACAAATCGCTTTTTGTCAAGATACAAAGAAAACCGAGCCATTTTCTATGGCTCGGTCTTTTATTATGGACACACTATTTCGTGGCACGAATAAATGCGCCATTATCAAGCAGTTCACGTACCGCAAAATGCTTGATTTTCTTGGCGGATGTTTGTGGCAATTCTTCCTCTGTAATTGCGAAATCGCGCACCCATTTATATTGGGCAATTGCCAAATTAGATTTCTTGATCAAGAAATCAACACGTTCAACGGTTGTACCCGGCTTTACCTGGAATACACCATATGGGACCGTTTTTCCCTTTATTACGTATTCAAACACCGCCGCCGCCAGGATTTCTTCGTTCTGCATATAAAGATCTTCCAGTTCATCTGGATACACGTTTTTACCACTGTCCAGAACGATAACCTGCTTTTGGCGTCCCTTTACAATCAGGCGCCCTTTCTTGTCCAGCATTCCAATATCACCGGTCTTGAACCAGTCATCTTCAAACGCTTCGGCATTGGCGGCATCATTGTCGATATATCCCGGCATAACCATATTGCCACGGATCCAGATTTCACCAATCCCTTCTTTGTTCGGATTATGAATCTTTAATTCATTACCCAACAATGGGCCCGCATAGTACATTTTTCCATTCGCACGACGGAAAGCAAAGTTAAAGTTGCCCGGCCCCGTTGTCTCGGTCAAGCCATAGCAATCCCCAACCACAAAGCCTAATTTTTCATAAAATTTACGAATCGATGGTTTTAATGTTGCACCGGCCGAAACCAATACTTTGGTGTTACCCCCAAACAGGTCGTGTATTGGTTTTGTAACCTTTTTCACAACACCGCCCAAACCAATTGCACGCAACACATGACGCAACGACACAACCACGCGAATCAGTGTCCAGGCGTGTTTTGCACGCGCTGCATCTACAATTTTCTTATAGAAAACCTCCCAAATACGTGGAACGGCGGGAATAACCTCTGGCTTATACTGTTTAAAGTCTTTTAAGAATTCTTGTGGTTTTAATACAGGCTGTAATAACAATTTCCCGTGCAGGCATACCGGCACAATAATATTAATTACCACACCGTATATATGATACAACGGCAGGAATCCATAAAATGTATATTCTGGTAAGATCACATCTTTGTAAAATTGCGCACCATCCACCAAACCCAACAAATTATTATGTGTCAATCCAACAACCTTTGGATTGCCGGTCGACCCCGATGTAAAGGACAGTTGTGCAACGTCGCTACGTTCCACATCAGCCATAACAAAATCTTTTTCATCTGTGTCATCAATATTTTCGATATCGAACATTTCAGCCGACGCATCATCAATAAAATAATGCTTTTGCGCCAAAACCAACTTACAATCCGTACGCTTTATCATATTGATATGCTCGTTCGTCTGCAAACCGGTATCCAACATCAAAACACGTGCCCCCTGGGACGCAATGGCAAAGTATGAACGAACGAAGTCCGGTGTATTACCCGACAGAATCGCAACCGTATCACCCTTTTTAATACCAAAGCGTTTTGCCAATAAGACGGCACGTTGCTTTACCTTTCTTAACAAATCTGCATAGGTTTCTTTTTCGCGGACAAAGAAAATACGGTCTTTGTTCTGTTCGCACGCCTGCTGCAGCATTTCATATATGTTTTTAATCATAATAATGCTCTTTTTATTTTTTATGTTAAGGTTGCCCCGGGCACCATTGCCACCGGGCATAATCATAATGTACCCGTTTTTTGTAGGAAACACAACCTATTTTAGACAAATAAAGACTTTCATCTTGTCAAGATATAGTGTCTGATTCTCAATTTTTAATCAATATTTTGTATTTTTATTTAAAAAACGAATCATTTCCCAGGCAAAAAAACACAAAACCTTGGCACAAAACATTATTTCGTATCAGACAACCGATTCTGTTTCTACGCGCAAACAGGCGGAAAATACGCCTTTTGAAAAGTAAAGCAAAAAATACAAAAAAAATTATGTTTTATAGATTGTTTACCAGGCCTAAAAACTATATATTGATATCAAATCAAATAAACAATCACTATATGTTGTGTTTTTAGTAGTATCGGAGTTATAAAATGTCAGAAACACAGATTGAAACAAAAATTGAATTTACACCAAATTTCACAACTACCCTGGTTGCGGTTCAAAAACGTGGTGGTGAAACTGTACCCTTTAATGCTATCAAAATATACAACGCAATTAAACGTGCAGTCGATGTTACAACCGAACTAAGTAATGAACAAATTGCGACAATCACACAATCTGTCTTGGATACATTGGCGGCTGAATACATTCAACGCGCACCATCGGTTGAAACAATCCAGGATACTGTGATTCGCAAACTGATGGATAATGGCGCATATAAAACGGCCGAATCATATATCATCTATCGCCAGAAACGCACTGAAATCCGCGAATCGATGGTAGATGCTGTTGATGTTATAGAGGGATATGTCGGTGGTTCTAATTGGCGTATCAAAGAAAACGCAAATGTTGGCTATTCTATTGGTGGTTTGATTTTGCGTACATCTGAACGTGTAACTGCTGAATATTGGTTGAATCTGTACCCACGCGCCGTGGCAGAGGCACACAAAAACGCTGCCATTCACGTACACGATTTGGGTTGGCTGACGGGATATTGTGCAGGTTGGTCCCTGCGTGAATTATTGTACGAGGGGTTTAACGGCGTCCCAGGTTATTTACATTGCGAGCCTGCAAAACACATGGCGACGGCTATATCGCACATGGTAAACTTCCTTGGTACATTGCAAAATGAATTCGCAGGCGCCCAGGCATTTTCATCGGTTGACACATATCTGGCACCATACGTTCGCATTGACAACCTGTCATATGAAGATGTAAAGAATGCGATGCAGACATTGGTATTCAACTGTGGTGTACCATGCCGTTGGGGAACCCAGACACCATTCATCAATTTTACATTTGATTGGACCTGTCCAACGGATTTGAAACCACAACGTCCATTTGTCGGTCGCAAACAAGTTGACTTTACCTATGGCGACCTGCAAACAGAAATGGATATGATTAACAAGGCATTTATAGAAGTTATGACCGAAGGTGATGCCCTGGGCCGTCCGTTCACATTCCCAATTCCCACATATAACATTACACCGGATTTCCCATGGGAACACCCAAATGTAAAACCATTGTTTGAATTGGCGGCAAAGTACGGGATTCCAAATTTCCAGAACTTCCTGAATTCTGACTTGAATCCAACAGATGTTCGTTCTATGTGTTGCCGTCTGCGTCTGGACGTACGCGAATTGTTAAAGCGCGGTGGCGGTCTGTTTGGTTCTGCTGAAAAGACGGGTTCCATCGGCGTTGTAACAATCAATCTGGCGCGCTTGGGATATATACACAAGGGTGACCGTGATGGCCTGTTCCGCGAGCTGAAACGTCTATTGGATTTGGGCCGTGACAGCCTGGAAATCAAACGCAAAATTATCACCAAGAATATGGAACGCGGTCTGTATCCGTTTACCCGCCGTTATCTGGGCGATTGGAGTCACCACTTCTCTACCATTGGTGTAAATGGCGCAAATGAAATGGTATTAAACTTTACCAACGGTGCTGAAAACATTGCGACCGTATTTGGTAAAAAAATGGTTCTGGACGTTATGGACTTTATCCGTGAAAACCTGGCCAATTTCCAGGAACAAACCGGAAACCTGTATAATCTGGAAGCTACCCCAGCCGAGGGATGTTCATATCGCTTCGCAAAAACAGACGTCAAGAATTTCCCAGACATCATCACTGCAGGCACCAAGGACGCACCATATTACACAAATTCAACCCAGTTACCTGTGAACTTTACCGATGACCCGTTCGTCGCCCTGGAACACCAGGAAGAGTTACAGCGTAAATACACCGGTGGAACGATGTTACACCTGTATATGGGTGAACCAGTATCCAGTGGCGATGCCGCACAAAAAATTGTCCGCACAATCTTCGAAAATTACAAGGTGCCATATATGACATTAACACCAACATTTTCGATTTGTCCAAAACACGGATATTTACCGGGCAAACACGAATTCTGTCCGAAATGCGACGCAGAAAACGGCGCAAATCAGGCATAACAATAAACAACTATTAACAGTCAGCATAAAAGAAAGGGAGGAACACATTATGACTAATTGCCAAAGAACACGTTGCGAAGTATTTTCACGCTCTATGGGTTTTATTCGCCCGGTATCGAACTTTAACATTGGCAAATATTCTGAATTTTGCGAACGCAAAACATTTACAGAATCAAACTGTTTAACTACGGGCTGCCGTCACGCTGAACTGTTAAAGAAAGCAGCATAAGTTTATCATTATGAGAACTGTACAAATCGGGGGATTGGTTTCATTCACCACAATTGATTATCCAGGGAAATTGGCAGCTGTGCTGTTCTTGGTTGGATGTCCATTGCGGTGTGCATATTGTTCCAATCCCCATTTATTAACCCCACACGATGGCGAATATGACCCAGAACGGGTATTTGAATGGTTGAAATCGCGTGTTGGCAAACTGGAATCTGTCGTGTTTTCAGGGGGCGAAGCATTGATGCAAGGCGACACAGCCATTGAATATATGCGACGTGTACGCGAATTGGGATTTAAAATCGGATTACACACCAACGGATTCTATCCAGAAACATTACGCCGTGCGACAGAAGTGGTTGATTGGATTGGCCTGGATTTCAAGGCAACACGCGAAAAATACCCAGACCTGACGGGGCAACATATTGCATATGATAATATGATAAAATCACTGGATATATGGCGCAACACTGGCAAAGAATTTGAGGTTCGCATAACCACCGACCCACGCTTTATCACAAAACCTGACTTGCTGGAAATTGTGGATATTTTGCACGCACGCAACGTTGCCAATATTGCGATTCAAAAATATATCCCACACTTTGAAGATGACGCCCATAAAACAGATTCAGCATCCCGGGAACAGTTTTTTAATGACATTCCCCTACGCGAAAAAATAAATTCTATGTTCAAATCTGTCATATGGCGGGAATAATCATAAAACACCCCAAACGGGGTGTTTTAATATCTATGAACCACAAATAAAAAATCCCCCACTTGGGGGATTTTTATCTTACATCTGGATATTTTCACACTTTTCAACCGGTTCACCCGCCTTGCATTCTATATTACGGTTATTATGGAACCAGGACTTGGAGCCAGAGGTCTTACAATCCTGGGTAACAACCGTTGTACAAACGCTACACGTACGGGTTTCGCGATTAAATATCGCGGTTGTTTCTTTGGTGCCTGCATTCATATCTGTATTTGATTTACCCAGATATCCATTGTTCTTGAATGTTACACCGCCCAGCGACGCCACGCCTTTGCCCCCCTGGGACAAATCTGCCGCCGTCAGCCCCACACCAACATCATACGAAATTGCATATGGTGGCATTATTTCGGTACTTGGACTGGTTAATGTCATTGCACCTGTTTCGGCCATCTTCTGACACATATACTGGGCCAAATCCGTATCTGCATCTTTGGTCGCATCCGCAACCAGGTCCTGGAACTTCTCGTTATAATTATCCTGTGCCTTACGCAAAGCCGCCGTCGCAATTTGAACCTTTAACTGATTCAACAGATTCGGGAAACGCCCCGTGGTTTTAGCGCCCTTTTGACCAGTAATCTGGGACAAATCACGACCGTTTATACAATACTGAATTTCTGGATCCAATTCTATCATTTCAATGGTACGATTAATTGTTCCCGCAATATTTTCCAATTCGCTTTCAATCGATGATATTATCGCCGCTGAATCTTTTACATTGACATTTTTGGCACGTATCTGACTGATATAGTCTTTTACACCAATTTCACCGGGTTTTAATATCTCTTCGTCATCAGAAACCACAGATGCCGCCCCCATCTTTATTGAACCAAATGATATCATACCCGTCACACGATACACATCATCCAGTTTTTGCGAGAATAAACTGCCTGTCCCAATGACATCGTCTGCGGCAAAACTGCTACAATCTGTGGTGGAACCACAAATTTCCATCATCTTTTCATCAACCAGATTCTGGCACGTATCCAGGGCAGAATTATCAATATTTAAATACAGCCCCATCAACATAGAATCCAAATCATCCATTGAGAATTTTGGATTATTCGCCTTGCACACAACCAAGCTGTCTATTGGGCAAATATCGTGGATATAGTCATAATCCATACCAATACAATTTTCAAAGTTTTCACCACAACGTGTATCCGCGGTAAAGCAATCTTTGACTTCTTGTGTACAGGCATCAACACGCATCGCCGCCAATTTATCTACGACATATCCCCAGATTAACGGTTCCATACGTTCACATGGGTCAATTTCCACCTTGCAGAATGAACGTGCCATATCTGGGCGCGATAAACACGCATCCATAGAATCAACCCCCTTGCCGACAATATCATCTTTACATGCCTTTTGGATACAGCTTGAAATATTGGTCAAACAGGACTGACGCATTTTGGACTCTGCACGCCCCTCGGCCAGTTTAATTGTTGGTGCCGCCTCGCGCAGGAAAGCCGGCCAAACGTTATCACGAACGGCAACGCAACTGTCCAGAACACGTTCACAAATTATACGTTTTGAATCCAATATTTCCATCGTCGATGCCGTAATGTCATAGACATTCACGGTTTCTACGGTCGTGCCGGCAACATTCTTGGCCTTTTCATTTTGCATATTTTCAGACGCAATCGTTGATACACAGTTATCCCAATTCGATCCACAGGCGTCCTCGGTACGCATACACTTCTTGAATTCAACCATACAGGTTCCCAAATCATACTTGTTCGCACTGTCAAAACTTTCTTTCAATGCGGCACGCACCGCGCCTTCGGCGGCAGCCATTGCCTTGTCTGCGTCAACGGATTTGGATGCGATTGTATTTTCAAACGCCTTGCAATCGGAAACAATCTGACGTGAATACATTTGGCGCAATAACGCGATATCTTTTGCCTCGCACGATTCTGGAATCTGTTCCAGACACAGTTCTTCGGCGGCTTCAAACAATGCATCTCCCGTCAAATCAGAAATATCAACATATTCTTCTTCTTCTTCGTCATCATACAAATCTGTTTCAAACATTGCCAACAAATCGGCCCGTTTCTGTTCCTTGGTCTGTTTTTCTTCACCCAAATCAACGATTGAACCATCATCATTGTATTCACGTTTACCCGTGAAAATGATGTCTGCATCAGCACCGGCCTGAACCTTTTCAACCTCTTCGGTGGCAATACGTTCGGCCTCTATCATTTTATCTTGGATTGCCTTGAATTTATTTTCATACTCAAATGATGCATCACTGCACGCGCAACTGCCCCCATTTGATGTATCGGAAATACAGAATTGATCCATACACCCATAAAACGCATCGTAACATTCCTGATCATAAAGCCCCGTTGCCGTCACCTTGGCACGAACAGATGTTCCCTTTTGTATGGTGGATTGTTTTGTTGTCGATGTCTTCTTAGTTGCAGCCATCACATCCGCCGATGTCATCACAGATAACGCCGCCAACACACTACAAAATGTACCTAATTTTTTCATAGTCTCTCTCTTTTTCTTACATATTAATGTCTTCACAGGATTCAATTTCCTGACAAAAATCTTGTTTACCACCCGACAAAGCACCACCAATACCAGCACCGACCGCACCAACGATTCCGCCAATCGCGGTCCCCCAACCGGCATTAATCATCGTTCCGGCCGCCGCACCCGCCGACAAACCGCCCGCTGCCGCCTTTAACGCCGATGATGCCTTGGATTCGCCACCAGTTTCACAAACTTGTTGCATACGACAAACGTGACAATTACGCAAATCTGGTTCAAATGTTACACTGCGGATATAACTATAATTTTTATCAGACTCATCTGGCTTTTCAACCTTGTAGGTATTGTAACAGTTTTTCTCAGCCTCGGCCAAGTCTTGCTGACGTGACAGTTCTGCAATTTTAGTTTCCAACGCACGCAACGCACGATTTTCAGCACCAATTTTCGCAATCATTTTTGCCGAATTAAACACAGTATCAGCCAAACTCTTTTTACCCTTTGGCTTTTCGCTGTCCAGGCAGGCAGAAACTGTCATATCCTTTTCAAACTGTGCAAAGAATTCCTCAACCGCGGTGGCGGAATTATCACGCACCGTCGCACGCAACGCCGCAAACCCTGCCTCATTCTTTGGCAGGGCCATCAACCCTTCGACCGTTGCATCATTTGGCAAACACGCCATATCGGTTCCACAAACCTTGCCCAATTGTTCATCAAAGTGGTTTACACAACCCTGCATCAACTGATAATCCATCTGCAATAACGCTGCCTGGACAATAATATCAAACTGACTTTCGTTTTTACACGACGGGAACATATCCTGGGGACACAACTTTGCAATGTCTTTTGCCCTTTTCCCGACACATTCAGGCGCAGCAAAGTTTTCACCACACTTATCCCGCAAACAAGCATCAATATCATTCTGGCAGAACTGGGTCCGTAAATAAAACAGCTTATCATTTACGACACTTTTTAACCCAGGAATCATTTCATTACATTCATCGATGATTGGGCAAACACCAGCCGCAACATTAACATCAGACAAACACGCCGAATTTGTCGATGTTGAACACCCATCTTCCAAACATACTTGAATCTGGGCCAAACACGTCTGCCGACGATATTTATCAGCATATTTTTCGGCATCAAGCAATATAGCCTGGGATTCTGCTTTCCAGTCCTTTAAAACATAATCGCGAACCGCCATACATTGATCCAGAACCCCTTCGCACGCATTCGCACGCCGTCCCAACAAATCTGCATCTAAACAGTTCTCAAAATTAGAACCACACCCCCCCTTGTCCGCAACACACGCCTTGTACGCCAACAAGCATTCACCCTGATTATACTTGTTCGTCGTATCCAGCATTTCCAAGCGCGCCTTGCGAACGGCAGCTTCTGCGGTGCGCTTATTCGCCTGGGCATTAATTTTTTGTTCATTTAGATACGTATTATACGATTTGCAATCAGCCGTAATTTGGCGAGAATAAAGCAATTCTTCCATTTCTGCTTTGGAACCACACGCCTCTAATTCCGCAGCACATTGTTCTGCTGCCATTTCATAAAGCGCGTCACCAATTTCAAAATCCGCATCCAGCCCCTCATCTTCTTCATCACCGGCACCACTGGTCGCCCATGCCGAGAAATCAAATCCCGTCAGAACAGAATTCTTCTTGGCCGCATCGCTTTCACCAAAAACCAATTTTGCCTTGGCCCCCAGTTGTTCACGCTCTACCCCCTCTGTATAAAGTCTATCTGCCTCTTCTTGAATAGACTGAATTTCCTGGATTAAACTTTTGGATTTTTCAATATTTGACGAACACGCACAACGATACCCTTCAGACTCGTCCAACAGACAAAAATCATCCATACACGCGCGATACGCCTCACGACAATTGGCGCCATTTCCAGACGCAGGCGTTTCAGCCCCATCTTCTTTTGGCAATTCTTCCGATGGAATATCTGTTGTCCCCTGCCCTGGTTTTATATCCGCACCACCATCGGTTGCAACTTCCGTCGACGCATTGCCATTTGCATACGCTGTCAGCGTCGGCATACGCGCCGCCGCATTAGACACACGACCAACCCCGACACGTGCAGAATCCGCCCGCGACGCGGCAAAAGAAATCCCTGGCACCAAACACAATAACGCTGCAAATATTCTTATATTCATAAGCATCCCCACTACAAAATTTATAAATATTTTATCAAACATTTAAGACTTGCACAAGTGAAATAAAAAATTCTTGCAATTTTATCAACCACGCAATATCATTGATTTCAGAAAAATATCAAGGGATTATATATGGCAAAAGATGATGTAATTGTTTTTAGTGGTACCGTCGAAGACAAACTGCCCAATACCATGTTCCGTGTAAAACTGGAAAACGGGCATGAAATTTTGGCGACGGTCTGTGGCAAAATGCGCAAGGCCCGTATTTGGGTCAATGTTGGTGAACGCGTTCGTGTTGAAATGACTCCTTACGATTTGGACAAGGGACGCATCACATTTGTAGAACGCAACCGCCCTGCAAATGAGACTGCAAATTAAATACAAAAATCCCGCACACAGCGGGATTTTTTATTAGTATTTTTTTACAAAATTTGATAAGATACTATCAGTATATTAAGGAATGAAAAGGACCTGGCTTCTTATTATGGCGTATATCGTCAGTGTTGGCATTGCCAACGCTGCTGTTCGTGATGGTGCCGCTATATCCAGGGGGCAATCCACAATACCCCACAATATTTCACATACAAACGTTACCCCTCGCACATCTGGAACACAGTCGATTTCATCCCGTGCAACTGCATCACGCGCGACACAAAACAAAACCGCACGCACTACACAACGTGTGCGCACCGGTTCGCCCGCACGTATTTCGCAATCCATCACAGGCGCACGCGCCACATCAACGACATCGCTGAGACCTGCAACAAAATCCGCCACGCGTAGTGCCAGCAACCTAACGACCACACGCGCCACAACCAGCATATCTCGCCCTGCACGTGCAGCAACTACTACAATTCAATCCAACACTTTTGGTGCCGGATACAACGCATGCCGTGACGCATATTTTACATGTATGGATCAATTTTGCGCAACCCAAAATGAAACATATCGTCGTTGTGCGTGCTCGTCCCGATTAAATCAAATTAAATCTAGGGAAAATTTGTTATCTGATACGGCAAATCAATTACAGGACTTCAAAGATTTTAACCTTAGCATGATTGACAAATCCACAGCAGAAGTTAATGCCATGATTTCCACATCCGCTGGCGAAAAAATTGCCTCATCAACAAAAGATACATCTGCATCCGCCCAACAATTGGCAAATATCGGATCCATATTGGCCCAGGCCAAGTCACAATCTCTTTCCACATCGGGTACATTGGACATTGGTGGTGATATAAAACAAATATGGAGAACCACCGACCTGGCAGACGGCGCAAATATCGCCAATCTAACCGGTGAATCATTATACAATGCCGTCCATGCACAATGCAGTCAAATGGTTGCTGAAACCTGTGAATCCAAATCCACATTAAATATGGTTGTATCCGCATACGGAATGTATATTGAAAACGATTGTACAACCCTGTCAAACAGTCTGGATTCCAAAACCACCGCGGCCAAGGGCTCAGTCCGCGAAACAGAACGTGAAATGCATACCGCGCGCCTTGAAAATTATAACGCACACAATTCAACATCCATCAACGATTGCATTGCCAACGTCCGCAAAGATTTGACATCCGAAACCGCGTGCGGCACTGATTATGTGCACTGTTTGGATGTTACGGGGCGTTATTTAAACCGCGAAACTGGCGAACCAATTTACACATCTAATTTTTATCAGTTGGATAGCCAAATATCTTTGTCCGGCAATATCCTGACCAATCAAACAAATCGTATGATTGTGGCTGAACTGAACCGTATGCGTATTTTTGCCGAATCCAGCCTTGACACCTGTCGTGACGTGGCCGACGATGTCTGGGATGAATTTGTTCGCCAGGCAATAACCGAAATATACCAGGGCCAGCAATCACGAATCCGCGACGTAAAGAATGAATGTCTGGATGTTGTAAATGCCTGTTACGATGAACAAAGCCAATCCCTGAAAGATTTTAGTAACGTCAAAGAACAATTGTTACTGGGGCAACGATTGGAACTATCCGAAGAATTATGTCGTGAAAAATTAAACGCCTGTTCAAACCTTTATGGTGGCGGACCGGACGGTCTGAAAGAACTTGCCAATGCAATGCACGATTTAACCGATTCCAAAATCGCCAAAGAATGTCGCGTCACCCTGCAAGATTTTGCACGCGACATTTGCGCCGTCCCCAGCAACGACACATTACACGGCTATCCATATGCTTGTCGTGTATATGCCCCCGGCGAACAGAAATATGCACAAATTTACGCCTGTAATCAGCAATTGTGGCAAAGCAATATCAAGACAGAAGTTGAAACAGACTTTTCACAACCTGAATTTGAAAATCCTGGCGGCAACACCACGTCACCGGGCGCATACGGATATATATGTCCCGCAATAAGAAAGTATACATCCTGTACCGCATCAGACACCGATGGAAACGGCGATTATATCCCAGGTACTGGGTATTATATGACCACAATCAAAGATGGTGTTATTACATATAACGGCAACGCCATCGATGGCAACAGTTGCACCCCATGCCCAACAGGATATATCTGTCCAGGTGGCACAGCCGGACCACAAAAGCCCAAAACAGAAACCGACGACACTATTACTGACAGTTTAAAAACCAGTCACAATTGCGGTGATTATGCAGGCAGCTTGTACCAGCGCCTGGTCCGTTACGCAATTCAAACCTGTGTACGTCCATCCAACGCAAACAATTCGGAATATTCTATATCAGCCAGCGTTTTAGCGGACGTAAATATTGTTATGGATTCTATTCGTGTTGATATGGGGGTTGCACTGGCAAAAGAGTGCGAACGCCTGGGAGGGATTTGGGTTGATACAACGTGGGTCGATACAAAAGGTAAAACAACGGACGCCCCCGACGGTACACAAACAGAATCAGGTGACGACAAACATGATGTCACGGGCGACACATTATTCACACAATTCTATAACGAAACAGGTGCAAATACATCGTGGGGATATTGCAAGCCAGGAACTGCACCAATATCCGACACAATAACCGAATAACCCAATTGCACGAAACAACAAAAAGTGATAAAATAAAAATATACCGGGAAAACGAATATGAAAAAAGCATTTTTATTATCATTACTGATTATGCCATTTACGATGGAATCAAACGCGGCCATCAATTGGTGGGAACAGGAAACCGTATGTCGCATTAACCCATCTAAGTGTTATAGCACAATGGGCACCGGATTTGATGTTGAAGCCTGGGACAATGATTCCGAATGTCGTGGAAAAAAAATTATTTGTGGCGCAGCATTAAAACCAACATCTGATGAAAACTGGGCTTTATCTAAATTAGATATACGTGGTATGAATGGCATAAATCCCGATTTTAATATCGATATTTTAAATGGTGATTGTTTTGGGGTACGCCAAACAATATCAAACGGATTACAGGCAATATATAACGATAAACCGGTTGACGTATACTGTCCCGGCATATTGGAAAACATTTATGATTACAATTTCATTGAAAACGTTGAAACGGGTTCAATTCTGACACGCGCGACCCAGCCAAAATGTATCGATCTGGCGGAATATGGGTATGCACGTGTAAAAAATGGACGTTGCTATGGCAAGCGTTATTCTGAATCCGAATATTACATTGATTGTTCACGTGGTGGTGATAGCGATGCCCGCCTAATTATATTAAACGGTGCAGATTACCAGGAACCAATGGGCAACAATCCCCACACACCCGACGTGGCCGAAGAAAAATTTCAAGAAATGATAGAACTTGCAAAAAAATTACGCGAATAAAAATCCCCATCTGGGGATTTTTTTAACAAGAAAAATCCCCCCAGGAAGGAATGGGGGGGATTTTTACAGCCAACGCGACATATCGGCTTTATGCCGCTTTTTTGGCATCTGCCAGGATTTCCACAGGTGTCTTTTTACCATTTACAACATCTGCATCAATCACAATTTCTACCAGGTCTTCTTTATCCGGCGCGTCAAACATAGGTTGCATCAAGACCCGTTCCAAAATCCCACGCAAACCACGTGCGCCCGTCTTGCGTGCAACCGCCATTTTTGCAATCTCACGCAATCCATCATCCGTTATTGTCAATTTAACATCGTCCATTTCCAACATTGCCGAGAACTGCTTTACAACCGCATTCTTTGGTTCTGTTAAAATCTTAACCAATGCATCTTCGTCCAATTCACGCAAGGTTGTAATTACCGGCAAACGCCCAACCAATTCTGGGATAATACCGAATTTCACCAAATCTTCGGGTTGAACATCACAGATATAACTTTTTGATTCACGTTCTTCTTTGGATTCTATATTTGCGCCAAATCCAATACCACGACGCGCCGATGAACGATTTGCGATAATCTTGTTCAGGCCATCAAAAGCCCCACCACAAATAAACAAAATCTTGCTGGTATCCAGTTGTACGGTTGCCTCGCCTGGGTGTTTACGCCCTGCACCACCGGCGGGAACATTTGCAACGGTCCCTTCGATTAACTTTAACAAGGCTTGCTGTACACCCTCACCCGAAACATCACGGGTCAGGGATGGATTTTCTGATTTACGTGAAATTTTATCAATTTCGTCGATATAGATAATACCACGTGACGCACGTTCTACATCAAAATTCGCATTTTGCAACAAACGTGTCAGAACACTTTCAACGTCATCGCCAACATATCCAGCCTCGGTCAATGTGGTAGCATCAGCAATTGCGAATGGCACATCCAAAATACGCGCCAATGTCTGGGCAAATAATGTTTTACCGGTACCCGTTGAACCAACTAATAAAACATTAGATTTTTGAATTTCAACATTTGATGTGGTTGCCACACTGTGACGTTTATAGTGGTTATATACCGCCACCGCCAGGGTACGTTTTGCCTCGTCCTGGCCGATAATATAATCATTCAAGAAATTATAAATCTGACGTGGTGTTGGCAATTTGGCGGCATCACGACCAATTTCATTTTTCACATCATCGGCCATAATATCATTGCACAGATTAATACACTCGTCACAGATACAAACGTTGCGCCCACTGACCAGTTTTTTAACCTCATACACAGCCTTGCCACAAAAACTGCAGAACTGATTATTATTTTCTGCCTGTACTGGCGAAGATGTTGTTTTTTCGTCACTCATCGTACTAAATCCAATTATTTACGTTCCAAAACACCGTCGATTAAACCGAAATCTTTGGCCTCTTGCGGGCACATCCAATTATCACGTTCCATCGCCTCGAACAATTCTTTTTCTTTCTTGCCCGTAAATTCAGACATCTGTTTAATCAATGTCTTTTTATTTTTCTGATACTGGGTCAGACGAATTTCCATATCTGTAATTTGGCCCTCGGCCCCGGCCAGTGGCTGATGAATCATAATTTGCGTATTTGGCAAAACAAAACGTTTTCCCTTTTCACCCGCCGCCAACAAGACAGATCCCATAGACGCAACCAGCCCCATACCAATTGTTGAAACGGGTGCCTTGATATATTGCATAGTATCCATAATTGCCCATCCGGCGGAAACATCACCACCCGGCGAATTTATATACATTGAGATTTCTGCATTTGGATTTTCAGATTCCAAGAACAGCAACTGTGCCACAATACTGTTTGCCATTGTGGGTTCAATCGCGCCATTTACCATTACAATACGATCACGCAACAAGCGTGAATAAATATCAAACGAACGTTCACCACGTGGTGACTCTTCGATAACCATTGGTATCAATGCCATAACCAATTTCCTTTTGTTCACAAGTTACAGTATATCACAGAAAAACCCGATTCGCGAATTTTACAATATATATATAGCGTTTTTGCGTTTTTTCAAGTCAAACCATTAAAAAACCGCCCACCTGGGCGGTTTTTACCAAAACTAGAAATTATATCTGAATTTTAACAAACCTGTTTGCGACGTATAGTCTTTGTGCAAATCCAGTTCGTAATTCAGTGATAATTCCAGCCCACGATATTCTGCGGTCAATCCAATACCAAATTCACCACCCATGCGGCTCAGACTTTCAATATCAACATAGTATGCCGATGCCCCCGGAACAACAATTTTTGCAACCGTATCCGGTGTCGTGAAATCATATGTCATTGCCGCACGCAAAGATGGGCTGAACTTAACATCTGTATCCGATTCGATTGCGAACGCATATTTCAGACCCGCAACCCCGGTCCAGAACCCATAATCCATTTCTGATACAATATTGCCAATACCATTACGATGTTCATCCTGGGACACGTACAGATAGCGCACCCCGGCCTCTGGCGTGACACCAGACGCAAAATCATAACCAAACATAGTCTGAACACCGAACGCCTTGGTATCATAGTTATTATTCAACATAACCCCACCAATAATCTGGGCATCTTCTTCGTAATCAGACATAGTATAGCTGACCGTGGCATTTGCATACCATGCGGATGGCTTGTACTGAGCATACGCAAACACAGAATTACTTTCCACGTTCGTGTCACGACCGTCGGCCTCGACATCTGTATTACTGAATGCGAAACCGCCACCCAACGTGAACACATCATCAATCAACGTATCACCACCCAGTGCAAATCCGGTCGTACGACCTTCAAATGTACCGCCCATCTTGGATTTGTTAACCAATCCCTGGGCCCAGACCCCCGCACCCGTCACATCACCACCGGCGCGACCCGTTGCCCCACCAACGGTGGACATACGACCCGCAGCGACCGACACAACCTGGCCCTGGACAGATGCCGCAACCGATTGACCAACCGGTTTAGTATCAGGATTTACCTTGGCCATTTCTTTTTCAACCAATGCCGTATCGCCATTGTTCAAAGCCTCTTGGATTGCCAGGGACACCTTTTGCAAATTCGCATCTGATGATACCGCCAGCGCAGACACAGCACCCGCCGCCCCACCGGTAATACCCGTGTCTGCTGCGATTGTTGCCACATCTTTTACACCAAGGATTGCCATACCATCTTCAATGGTTGTCTGGTACGTTTTACCAAAATCAACATTCAGGTTTGCATCTGTGAACAAAGACACGTCATAAGTTCCGACGCCCCCCGCACTTAACAGAACATTACCCGTTCCCGACAAAGTACCCGCAATATCAACCGTATCATTTGCATCACGCAACGACGCCATCAATGTACCATCGATATTGATTGTACCCTGCGTAATCGATGCATAGTTCATATTCAGTGTCGCATCCGATTGAATATCCAGCGCACCCGCCCCATCGATACCACCATCAATTGATGTTGTTCCCGATGCAATGGTCAAAGTACCATCGTTATAGATATCGTTCGCCGCACCTTTTGCCGTATTGCCAGTAAATGTGTTATTACCAGACAACATCAAGGCACCATTTTCTTCGTTATAAATTGCACCACCGGCATAGGTCGCAATATTACCAATGAACGTCGCACCATTGATATGCGTCGAGGCCGTATTCCCAGCACGATCTTCGGCACCGTGATTATAAACCGCACCACCCAACGCTGCCTTGTTTGTGTCAAACATCACATTTTCAAAATATACCGCTATGTCATCTGTGACACTGCTGTACAAATAGTTATCAAACGCACCACCTGTTGTGCCCGCTTTGTTCCCAATAAATGTAGAGTTCAAAACGTCTAACTTGGCATCTTTGTTATTACCCAAGTCTGCACTGCGGGTTGAAATTGCCCCACCACGATAATCTGCCTCATTGTTTTCAAACGTCACATGATTCAACATCGCTTTACCAACAGCACCAATGAACAATGCGCCGGCACCATCCGTATCAGTTGTTGCGACGTTGTTTTTAAATACGGTATCTGAAATATTTGCACGATACATCGCCTGAACCGCACCAACACCCAAAGCTTTGTTGTTATCAAATACAGATTTTGTGATATTCAATGTATTTTCTTGGGTTGAATATGTAAAGATTGCACCACTTTGTTTCGCAGTATTGCCCTCAAAGTAAGTATTATCTATATTCAGCACACCATTTTGCAACAGTATTGCACCACCCGAATCGCTATCCGCATGATTTGAAACAAATTTCGAATTATAAATGCTGTTTTCATTTCCACCTGTAATTAATAGAGCGCCGCCGTCTACCCCCAACGCAGAATTAGAAATAAATTCTACATCATACAAGTTCAAAGTGCCAGAGCTATAAATCGCACCACCCGTCTTGTCTGCGGTATTATATGAGAAATCCGACTCCACAACTGTCAGTGCACCAGTGTTATAAATCGCACCGCCACTAATACCTGCTGTATTGTATTTGAAGTCTGAATCACGAATGGTCATAACCGCACCACTGCCAGCTGTAGATTTATCAATTGTGCCATCATTATAAATCGCACCACCAAGTTCATCTGCGTGATTACGGACAAAATCCGCATCCACAGTCACACCTGTACCATCTTTCAAACCGTTATAAAACGTGTTATAAATTGCACCACCACGATATTTAGCACCGTTTTCTTCAAAGTATCCCTGTACATCCAATTTTGCAATGCTGTTATTACCATTTTCAGACCGACGTGTTGCAATTGCACCACCGTATGTCCCCGAGTAATTTCTAATAAATCTTGTATCATCATCAATAACCGTTGTGGACAAAGACCCCAGTCCCAATGCGCCCCCACCCATATAGTCAACGGTTTCAATACCGTTTACACTGATATTGTTTTCAAATACTACGCCTTCACCAATTGTCAAAAACCCATAGTTTCCAATCGCCCCCGCATCATACAATGCCCTATTACCAATAAATTTAGAGTTTTTTACACTCAGCTGAGTTTGATTACCGCCCAATCTTTCTGGCCAATATGGACTGCCACCACCAGCAACTGCCAACCCCCCACCAACTTCTGTATCATTGTTTTTAAACAATGAGCTATCAATTGTCGTAGTTTTCAAGCCATGCGAGAAATATAAATATGTTAAATTCTGATCTGATACAGGCGTATTCTCTGCAGAACGAACATAGTTCTTCTCATATACCCCACCAACAATATTAGTAGGCAATTTAATTGATTGCTCTGTCGTTTCTGTATAGCCGTCTGGCACTTCTGCCATTGCGGGCATAACCGCGAAAACTGGCAAGACACTGCAGACTTTAATCAGGTCCGCAAAATATTTGGTATTGGACATATGGGGTCTCCTTCTCTTATTAAATCTGTATGGATATATTCATAGCAAATTATTCTGAATATTCAACATAAAAAAACATCGTTTTTAATTTATAAAACAAAAATAAAACGCCCACATGGGACGTTTGAATCTTGGTTGTGCTGTCTGTGCAATTTGCGAGCCGAGTTGGCAGAGATTGGGCGAAAGATTGATAAGGTAAAAGAGAAATTAGAATTGTAAATTATTTTGGCATACCATATAACGCAATATGTTTTTTTGAATATGCGGCCCACATTCTGTCCCCATAACAGAAATGCCACCATTCGCCAGGATAGTTCTTGAAGCCCACATTTTCCAAAACCGTTCTTAAAATTTTTCTATTGTATTTTTGTTTTGCGGTTAAGTTTTTTGAATTAGTAAAAGTTTTATTATTTGTTTCCAGATAGTTCGTGCCCATATCGTAATCTTTCCCATTTTTATCGCACAAAGAAATATCTATGGCACCACCCGTTTGATGACCACCAAAACCAAATCGTGGATCAGCACAAAACGCCTTGGTTTTAATTATAATTTCTTGTTCTGATAAATCAGGGTTGGCAATTTTTATTTTTTGATAATTTATATTCCATAATTGAACCTGTTCATCATGGGAGCGGAATGCAGAATATATTTTAAAAAAATAATTATCAGGTAATATCTTTTGTGCTTGTTTAATTTTATCATATACTGTTTTTCGCAGATAGACATTTTTGCGCTGTTTTAAATCCGATGAAAAATGTAGCGTTTTATCCCCCATAATATCAACCAATTCTTCGTTATTTTCTTTGATTGGTATATTGTTAATTATAGATGCGGGAATAGTTTTACGCAGCCCCAATCGCCATAATATGTATTTAGTTTTGTCTTTTATATTCTTAATCATACCCAACATTATAGCATAGTGTATTCGAAAGTTCAAAAAACAATGATTTTTGATTTGTCAATATTCGAACTTGTTAGAAATATTGGAAAACAAAATAAAACCCGCCTTTATTGGCGGGTTTGTTTATCTTGGTTGGGGCAGCTGGATTCGAACCAACACTGACGGAGTCAGAGTCCGGAGTTCTACCATTAAACTATGCCCCAATGCGACGCAGATTATATAACGATTAAAATCACTTTGCAATTAAAATTTTTACACGATTATGATACAATTCCCATTATGAATATAAGACTTAGCACAATTATGGAATTTCATCATCGGCGCACTACGGCACACATTGATTGCCTGAATTATTTTGCGGGACTGCTGGGGTATCATTTTCCAGAACACGATAACGATAAAAATTCGGGCACTATGCAGACCGCGTACGCATATATGAATTATGCAAAATATCATCCAGAATTTACACTAAGTGCTGCACGCCACGATTTATGGTCTGAAATGCACGCCGAACATCATCGAATGCAACCCCACCATATCGAACACTATGATAATATAGGTGCTGTATCTGACATAATATTGATTGAAATGATTTGCGATTGGCACAGTGCGAATTTCGAACAAAATCATGTGACGCACGAAGATGGCGCATCATCTGTTCGTGATTATTTCGATTGCGAATTACGCAATCGTGACGACCTGAAATGGTCACCACACCAGTTGGAAATAATTGATGAAACGATAGATTTTTTGGCAATGTATGCAAACTTTGACGACGTAATGGCTATATGGCGCCCATTACTGACGGACTAATAGTCATAGGTTCCTGTGGTTTTAAGTCCCTTTAATATAAATAATTTATTTATATAAACCAAAGGGGGATTTTATGCAAAAAATACAATTCTGTGCAACATTATTGGCGTGCCTGGCGTTAATAAATGTGGCTGATGCCTGTACCGGCATCACATTAAAGGCCAAAGATAAATCCGTCGTTGTTGCCCGAACCATTGATTGGTCGGGAACAGAAATGAATAATATCTATACCGTTGTGCCCCGTGGCCATACTCAACAATCATTATTACCCAATGGCAAATCTGGCGGTCTGGAATTTTCCGCACTGTATGGATATGTTGGTATGGCGGTTGAACAGCCCGAATTTGTCGTTGACGGCACAAACGAAGCGGGACTGTCGGCCGCACTGTTCTATTTTCCAAACTATGGTGAATACGAACCATATAACGAAGAAAACAAAGACATATCCCTGGCTGATTTTCAGGTCGTATCTTGGATACTGTCACGATTTGCCACCATCGACCAAGTCAAAGCTGCCATCAACGATATTCGCATTATTAACATAGACCCATCTGCATCAACCGTACATTGGCGCATAACCGATGTCACCGGCCGCCAGGTCGTCCTTGAAATCGTAAATGGCGTTCCCAACTTTTACGAGAACGAAGTCGGCGTCCTTACTAATTCCCCAGGATTCCAATGGCATATGACAAACCTGGACAATTATGTAAACCTGAAACCGGGTGGCGCGGGTCCAACCGAATTTGGACCAATTGAATTGCGCGCATTTGGTTCGGGCGCGGGATTCTTGGGGCTGCCTGGGGACTTTACCCCGCCATCACGCTTTGTTCGTGCATCATTCTTGAAAACATATTCTTTACAGCAAGACAACGCATACAACACCGTAATGCAGGCATTTCATATCTTGAACAACTTTGATGTGCCATTGGGTGTTCAGTTCGCCGTCGGCAAAGCACCAAACAATATGCCATCTGCGACCCAGTGGACGGTTGCAACAGACCTGACTAATCGAACAATTTACTATCACACAATGTATAATCGTTCGATTCGGAAAATAGAAATGGACAAGATTGACTTTGCCAATGTGGAATTTCAGTATCACCCACTGGATGAAATAAAACGCGAAACAATCACATCCGTGAAAATCGATTAAACAAAATGCCCCATACGGGGCATTTGATATTTTATAATTTTACGATATAATTCCCCCACAGGTATCAAAGGAGTAATTATGAAAATCAAACCATTTGCCGGTGTTCGTCCACCACGTGAAATCGCCGCGGACGTTGCATCACGTCCATATGACGTATTAAATTCAGCCGAAGCCCAGGCCGAAGCCGGCGAAAAATCATTACTGCACATCATCAAGCCAGAAATTGATTTTGACCCAATCGCCGATGAACACAGTCAACCCGTCTATGACAAAGCCGTCGAGAACTTCAAACTGTGGCAGGATCGTGGCTGGCTGGTCCAAGATGACGCCGAACTGTACTATATCTATGCCCAGACAATGAACGGTAAAACACAATACGGTCTGGTTGCGGCCGCAAACGTAGACGATTATATGACGGGAAAAATCAAGAAACACGAACTGACCCGCCGCGACAAAGAAGACGACCGTATGATTCACGTACGTATCCAGGATGCGAATATTGAACCGGTATTCTTTGCATACCCAGACGTTGCTGAAATGAACGAAATCGTTGCAAAAATTGTAAAAGACCAAGCCCCCGAATACGACTTTGTTGCACCCGACGGTTTTGGTCACACGTTTTGGGTAATTCGCGATGCTGCGACCAATGCACGCATTACTGAAATCTTTGCAAATATCCCTGCCCTGTACGTTGCAGATGGCCATCATCGCACGGCGGCGGCGGCACGTGTTGGTGCGGAAAAACGTGCGGCAAATCCAAACCACACCGGCGACGAAGAATATAATTTCTTCCTGGCGGTGATATTCCCAGAAAGTCAATTAAACATCATCGACTATAACCGTGTTGTACGTGATTTGAACGGATTGACACCGTCCGAATTTTTGGCACGCGTATCAGAATCATTTGATGTGGTTGAAATGGGTACTGAAATTTACACGCCAAACGCCTTGCACAATTTCGGGATGTATCTGGATGGGAAATGGTATTCAATGACCGCCAAGGCCGGCACATACAACGACAACGATCCAATTGGCGTACTGGACGTGACGGTATTATCCAACATGGTATTTGACAAGATATTAAACCTGGGGGATTTACGCACCAGCACCCGCATCGATTTTGTTGGTGGTATTCGTGGCCTGGGCGAATTGCAAAAACGCGTCGACAGTGGCGAAATGGTTGCGGCCTTTGCACTGTATCCGGTTACAATGCGTCAAATTATAGATATTGCAGACACGGGCAATATTATGCCACCAAAAACAACGTGGTTTGAACCAAAACTGCGCAGTGGTTTGGTAATACACAAATTATCATAATCCCATAACAACAACGCCCCACCTGGGGCGTTAACTTATTGACAAATCCAATACACACCGTAGACGAAACAGCATAAGCCAGGGTTGTGATATAGTATACGTAACTACTTCGCTAAATAAAAGTTTAGTGGTTAGTGCTAGTGGATAGTGTTTGTGTGCGGCGAATGCCGCACATCATAGTGCATTCACTAACCACTTACACTAATCACTAAAAAACCCCGCCATCGGCGGGATTTTTTATTTTGCAAATACACGTTTATAAACTTTTTCGTTTACACGCACCGGATATTCACGTATCAGGAACGAATTATAATCATCCATCAACACACGTTCGGACGATGTCTTTAATTCTTTGTTCAGCGCATCCATCTTCTTGGTGTCAACCATCGGCATTTTTTCATCCACAACACGCAAGACATAGAACGCATTCGCCCCTGGAACAATGGTATTCGTTTCAACCGGGCTATTAAATGCCGCGTTCAAAACATCAACCGGCGCCCCCGATGTACGTGAAACATTCACAGACTTTTTACCGTTCAATTTACCATCTTTGTTCAAATCAACCAACATTTCATTTGCACGAACATAGGCTTTCTTTTTCTGTTCCCCGCGTTTCCAATCGGCAACCAAATCTTTTTTTACCGATTCGAATTCTTGGGTATGTGCGGGCGCAATTTTATCAACCCGCGCAATTACAAACCCTTTTTTCGTTTCAATCATTTCTGATTCCATTCCCTCGTCCATATCAAACAGATTTGCAATAACCTTGTCCGTCAGTATTTCATCCACCGGACGCTTATCCGCACTAAATGGTTTCAAAGACACATATTTTGCCTTATGCTTTTTGGCAACATCCGCAAAGGTTTCACCAGCGATAATATCATCTTCGACCTTAATCGCGGTTTCATATGCCGCATCATATTCATCTGGTTTTGACATATCCGCCGGAACCAAAACATATGAAATGGTTCTAAATTCTGGCACAGTGCGTGGATTCTGGGCATAAAAGCCACGCAAATCATCATCAGATGGATTTGCGACCTTGAAATCATCATACTTTACTGTTGCGTATTCAATATCACGCGTAGCATAGCGGGCATTATACATTGCACGCGTTGCAAACGCCGGCACATTAACGGGTGCTGCAACCGCCCCCAGCACCATTGAACGCAAAACCTGAGAGCGCAGAATCGCCGCAAATTGCGATTCGGTATAGCCCGAATTATTCAGCACATAATCAAACAAATATGCCGAAAATTGACCATTTTCCTGAAATTCAGGGAACGCGCGAATTTCCCGTGCGATTCGTGCATCAGATACCACAAAGCCCAAATCATCTGCACGATTTTCCGCCATTCTTTGCGTCGTCAGATTTGATAATACACGCGTTGCCAACTGATCCGCGACAATTGGGTCAGTATACACAGCACGTTGCTCTTCGCGACTCATCGCGGCCATTTCACGATTTCGTTCCATTGAAAATTGTTGATATGTAATTTCACCATTTCCAACACGAATCAATGTATTATCGCCGACAACATTACCAAAAATCCATTCGGCAACACCCCATCCCACGAACGAGAACGCCAACAAAGTGATTAAAAATTTCGCCAACGGTTTTTCCGCTGCATTACGTAAATATTCTAGCATTTTATCCCCTTTTGCGTTACCATAGCAAAACAAATTAATAAAAAGCAACGAAAAAAGGGGAAAATCAATGAAAATTATTGCAGGCAACTGGAAAATGAATGGTTCGCGCGCAGCATTAACGGAAATGGTTGCAGAATTACAAAACATTGAAACAAACAACACTGTTATTTTATGCGTTCCTTACACTATGTTGGGACTGACAACGGGTCGTGTTTCCTTGGGAGCACAAGACGTAAGCACCCACACACACGGCGCATACACCGGCGAAGTTTCCGCCCAAATGATTGCAGATACGGGTGCAAAATATGTAATCGTCGGCCACAGCGAACGTCGCCAATATCACGAGGAAAACAACAGCATCGTCCGTGACAAAGCGACCCAAGCATTGGCAAATGGTCTGATTCCAATTATTTGCGTTGGCGAAACAATGGATGAAAAGCAAGCTGGCAAAACAATGGCGGTTATTGAATCAGGCGTTCGTGAATCCGTTCCATCTGATGTAAACACACCGATTATAATCGCATACGAACCACGCTGGGCAATTGGCGCGGGGCTGACACCAACAGAGGCAGAAATAGCCGAGGCCCACGCCCTGATTGCGAAAACATTGCGTGAAATGGGGTTGGCGGGCACACCGATATTATATGGTGCCTCGGTCAAGGGTTCAAACGCGGCCGAAATTATGTCGATACCGAACGTAGATGGCGTTTTGGTTGGTGGCGCATCCTTGAAATGTGACGATTTCATACCTATAATAACCAGTGTTAAATAATTCTATACTTGTAACAAAATGGAATTGAAATGCACAAAGACGAAAACAAAGAAGTAGAAATAGAATCTGTATCGATTAACGATGCACCGGCCAATGAAAATATCGATGTCGCAAAATTACAAGATGATTTGGCACAAATGAACGATAAATACCTGCGCCTGGCGGCGGAATTGGAAAACACCCGTCGTCGCGCGGCATTGGATGCGGAATCGCGTGCCCGCAATCGTGCGATGGGTGTGGCTGAAAAAATTCTGCCGGTAATGGATGCGGTTGACGCAGCGTTAAAGCACAGCCCTGATGATGCGGGCATTCAATCAATGGCACGCGCTTTGGAATCTGCATTTGCACAAATCGGCATTACAAAAATCGAATCAATTGGCGAAAAATTAAATCCAATGTTTCACAACGCGATTCAGGTTGTTGAATCCCCCGATGCGGAAACGAATACCATCGTCGATGAAATGCAAACAGGATATATGTTTGGTGACACTATCTTACGAACAGCAATGGTTGTCGTTGCAAAATAAAAATCCCCCGAAACGGGGATTTTTTATTTCGATTTCTGCTTGCGATCACTTAATCTTTTATTAATCGTATCTATATAACGCAACATATCCACAGTTGCTTTATCTCCAGACTCAAAGGCATCTTTGATATCATTGGTAAAACGCATCAGATCATCGTATGATATCAAATCCTGTGCACGAACACGAAACGCTGGCTGCTTGTTATCATGGTCATAATATTTAGACATATGGAATTCAGGACTCAATCCATTACGACGCATTAAAAATCTTACCACGTCACGATTTTTAATATCTTTCAGAAAATAATACCAATAATGACGACCATTGGTCGCACGCATACGCACCATCCCCACAGACATCGCACCCAGGGCACGCGCATCTTGACCACGTGTACCACCTAAAATCATCGGAACCCCATAAAAAGTATCTTTCAATTTTGCCGTAACATTATATGTATGCATAACAATCTACTCCATATATAATTTGAGGCACCAAGAGTGACACAAAAAGCCACTACTGTCAAGCAATTAAACGTTTATATACCCAAACGATGCGACAACTTCATCATAAATATAGATTCATTCCCAAAATCATCGGTGTGATTTGGATTTACGCGATAAATCATCCCCAGCGCACCATCGGTAAATTCACCCAGTTTTTGCCGATATGTTGCGGTAAAACGAACCTCACGTTCATCCGGATGCAACGACAAATCGGCAACATGCGCATCACGCACCACCAGGTCATATTGCCCTTTGGCAACCTCTACTACATCATATTCGGCGTGTGCGTATTGCAACGCACCGTCTGTAATTGCCAGGGGCCTTGCCACTGTAAATTCAAAGTTTCCAATATTTGCACCAAATGCAAACGAATTTGATTCAATATCCGTCAACCCCAACACCATTGCACCCGATGCATCCGATGCCGTGCGTGCAAATGTTGCACGTGCGGTGAAACCAATTGTATCAGACAAATTATAATGCGATACAACATCAACATAAGTCGTGTCACCCGCACCCAAATCCAATAAACCATCCGTCACCGCCCCCAGCAATGTATCACTTTCACGTGCCGCACCAATAGACGCTGAAAATCCAAATTTATCCATGTTGTATGCAATATGACTTTCCGCACCCGCAACACGTCCCAATTGCCCCGGCATAAATTGTGCCGAAATCGTCGGATCATTTTCCAGCAAACTTTCATCCGTAATCAGCCCCGAATAACCACGACCACCAAACGACCAATTTCCAAATTTATATTCCGCCCCCGTTGTCATAACATTAGACGCCAAATTTAAAATCGGATTTGCCATACCGTTGAACCGGGATTCACCATCTGTGAAATGGTGCTGATATGACGCGTTAATATTCCAGTTATCACATGAATACGCCAACGTCAGATTATCCAATCCACCCATATAGTCATTATATTCACGTTCCGACACCGCCATAGACAGCGACATATCACCAATCTTTGTCGCCGATGGCGCTACACGACGGGTGCTAAATTCACCCAACACATCCCCCATATACAAACCACGTTTGGTCGTATTGCCCAACGCAAATTCATTTTCCCACACACGAGGCAGGCGCATTTGTCCATCCACACTTTCCAGCACATCAAACACCGCCGTACTGACCCGCGCACCCGATAAGTTCAGCACACTTGACGCCCGCACAGATGTATTCGTCGCCGCCCCCCAATATGCATTCTTGTCACCCGACACAATTTTATTTCCATCAAAGAAATACAATTTTTTATTGGGTGTCATTGCACGTTCCAGATTGATTAATCCATAGCCATATACTTCCTTGAACGCGGCCAGATATGCATCGGCATCCAAAGTATCTTCATAATATTCCGGTGGCAATTCATACATTCCACGCAAATAATTTGCCAATGTTTCCGTTGAAAACCTGTTTCCGTCATCATCAGCCCCCAGATATGCACCATCCGCCGTCAACGCCAACAATGTAAACAATTCTGCATTTGACATATCTGCATCTGCAAATGCGGCCTTTACCGATGCAACCGCTCCCGCCGCCGACGCAGCTGCCATTTCCGCGGTTGCGCCCGCCGCTGCAAAACACCACGGGTCAATTCCATTCAGTCCCATTCCCGCAATACCACATTTACGCGACTTATAAACCGTTCCATCTGCATCCGTCCAAGAAGACAATGTCAATGGACCAAAACTGCTACCTGTGCCATTGCCATAATTTTCAATAGACGTTGCTGCATCTGTTCCCGTTTTATGTTGAACCGCAACAACCGTCATAAACAGATGTTCCAGATTCGGATATATCACCGGTGCATAATTTTCAAATGTCGCATCCAACACAGACAAAGATTTGCCCGCACCATATCCATATGCAAATTCCCCCGCCGGCATAACCAAGATTGGTGAATTTGCGTTATATCCCCCCAGCAACTGATTCGCATAAATACCCTGGCTGGTATTTTGTGTATCATCCCTATCATAGATATCATTAACCAAACCAACATATACATCCACCGGATTGGCATTCAGCACATCAATCAGTTGTGGCATATCCGACATTTTAACATAATCTAAACCACGCGACGATTGAATAACAGATACATTAGCCAACACATTACTGTCTGATTTAGCCGCATACAGCGCCTCAAAATTTTTAAAGTCAACATCTTGCAATTCTTTCTGGGCATAAATATTATTGTTATTCACCACCCATACCGCATCCGGTCCGGTTCCGCCGGTTGTATTAACATAAAAATACCCATCTGTTCCCTTATAAATCGCGATATCTGAAATATCATCACACGCGCCGGCAACATCACTGGTGCAAACGCCACGCAACATAGTACTTTCCGCCGGCAACTTGTACGTTGTGCCATTGACCGTTATCGTTGGATTGGTAAGTGCCGCATCTGCCGCCAAAGACATCGTGTATGTAACGCCATTTAATACAACCGTATCACCCACGCCAATTGAATTTTCACCACTGCTGGTCCCCAAGACCGCACCATCTGTCGGTGTATCGATATTCACAAAGGCCTGACCATTACCGGTTTTGAAAACCCCCACACGTCCATTTGGAACAAATCCCCAAAAATCACCCGCAATAAAATCCTGTTCATCATATTCATACGCACCACGTTCCCCGGTCCAACCCGCGACAATTTTAATCAATGCGCCATCATAAGCACTTGCGAATGGATTCATCGCCGTCCCAGTACCAGACAAATCAAAGCCCGTCTTTTCTGTCCCCAGAACTCCATCCGTGGGATTGTTATAGTTTAAATATTTATCTTTTGTCATAGTGGCCGCACCCGCGCCCGCACCCGACGCCACCAAAATACCGACCGTATCGGCACTTGTACGCGCGGCAGCCCCCGTTGGATTAAGACCGTTTGCGGTTATCATACCAACCGTCACCGGTTCACCACCCGACGCAGAATTTTCCATTGGCAATGGATTATAGTTATTGGATGTACTGCGGAATATAAGTTGTCCCAAATAGCCATTTGCGAACGCAGAATACCCGTGCATCATAAGCAAGTAGTTTTGCACCGGCAACAAAATTCCATCATTCTTGAAATTACTTATCCCCGGCGCAACGGATGGTCTGAAATAATTAAAATCGGCCTGGCGAATACCGCCCTCGGTCGGATTCCAGGTCTTCAAATTCGCCAAATATTTTTCATTACTGGTGTTTATGTACCCATTTATACCCAAATAAGCCGGACTGTATGGTATGGTCAAGACATCGGTTGCATTACCCCCACCCGTGTTACCGCCCGAACCTGGACGATCCCCACCCGACACAACACCATTATCATTATCGTTACCCGGGTCCAATACATCTGTTAATAACAACAGCCCCCCTACGACAACGGCGGCACCCGCCGCCGCTAATGTCATACTCTGGACGGATGACAGTCCACTGAACAGCCCCCCCGTGGGCTTTGGCTTGGTTCGATTATTGTATTTTTTTATTTGGCGATCACATTGGGATGCATCCGCACCATACATCTGTAAAATCTGGGCAGCACGCGTATCATTATTCATCAACGCCGTACATACCAACGACAATCCTGTCGCATCGACATAGTTAATATCTGCGCCATTGTTTACCAGAATTTGCACCTGATTGATATCGGCATTACGCGCCGCCGCCAACAATTGTGCCGCCACCATAAATTCATTTTGCCCACCAGCGGCATGCGCCCCGAACGGAAAAACAAACAATGCAAGAAACAAAATTCTGATATATTTCATAACTATTCTCTCTGACTTAGTTCAGTTTAGCATATAATCAGCAAACCTGTCCAGTGTAAAAACCATTATTGTGGGGTCTCAACTTGCTGTTCTGTTTCACACAGTGCCTTTATTGTAACAACACGACATGGCGGATAACCATATCCCCTTGCGACATCACCCGCCTTTTTACCGTTACATGCTTTCCAGCCACTTAAACTGCCCGCGACACAAAAACATTTTGTTTCGCCATACCCATTGGTCTTCATTGTATTTGTTATACCATTCTTATTCAAAGCCGAAGCCAAGTGGTTTTTTACACTAGTAGCACGCTCCAGTGACAGTGTCATATTATAATCAGAATTTCCGGCCCTGTCTGTAAATCCAGAAACCTCTATATCACATTTTGTAACTTTATCGATTTCTTTCAGATTTTTTGCAAAATCATCCAACGCTGTTTTTGCAACACTGGTCAATGTACTTTTTCCAAAATCAAAGATCGCTTCTTTTAAAGTCGCCTCGTTCAATGCAGTTTCTCTTCTTACTTCTTCTACAACGGTAACAGTTATCGAGTCTTGCGGTGGTGTCTGTGGCTGACATTTTTTATCCTTATAGTCAAACCCATCTTTGCAACCACAGGTACAATTTGGGTTACGCACCAAATTATTCTCTGCGGTCGGTTCTTCACATTCATACTTACACTCTTGTTTTGGCTCGACGCATTTATCACCATCCTTTACAGTATTTGGCGCGGTCCAACAACCACATTGGTTATCTTGTGCCTTTTGATTTTCTGGACACGTGTCACATTTATTCGTGCTCCCATTATATATCGCATTTGGCCCACAGTCACAATCTGGATATGTCCCCTGGCTGTTCGACGGACACGATTGCCTTTGCGCCACATGTGTTTCAGGTATTGCATCTACCTTTTCTTGCAAGATAGACACCGATTTCAAATTTTTCATTTTATTTTTAAACACTTCTGAACTGATGATATTCCCGACCAGACCCACCGCGGCACCAACACCGGCGGTTATGGCCCCCGTTTTCAGGTTCTGGGCGGTTTTTTCTTTCTGTTCGGCCCACATCTTGGCATCCGTACCATTTGGGTCTTGTAATGCACGCGCCAATGATGCATACGCACCCGATGAAATACCAATACCAACATCATCGTACAGACCCGTTGTCGCAGAATCCAAAATCTTCTCGGATTCAATTCCAGTCTTTAATCCTAATTGTTTTTTACGCGCCTTAACGTCATTTGCCAAAGTAACATATTCGGAATAAAGTGGTATTAATTCCGATGCCCCGGGCAGTTCTACATTAACCTGACCGCCACGGATATTCAGTCCCGCACCATAGTCACATTTAAATGTTGCCAGATATGCCGCCATATCCAATTCGGCATCCGCATCGGCGTTTTGTTCCGCCAACGACGACGCAACCATCATACCACCAATTCCCATAGAGCCCATTGTCGCCGCCCCCAACATACGGTTCCCCAAGGATTGTTCATTGGCCTTGGCTGCATCATATTTTTGCTGTGCCTCTTCTATACGTTGCTTGGATTCTTCACGTGACAGCCCCGGAACAATTATACACGATTGTTTATCATCACTGACCTTGTATTCCTTGTCACAGGCGTCAATGATACAAATCTCTTCATTAGATTCCGCCACAAATTCGCGATGTGCGGACTTGGCATTTTCCGGCATATTTTTACAATCACCCGCAATTTTAACACACTTGTTATCAACGGGTTCCATCCCAGGAACACATTCTGTAACAAAACATTTGCCCTTTTTCAACTCACCCTTGGTTGCATTTTCAATCTGTTTTACCTGTGCTTCTGAACATGGTCCTTCGCTTACGATACAAATATTTTTAGCCGTATCAACCGTATACCCATCCGTACAGGCTGTTATAACACATTCCATTTCTTTATTCCGTTCACGCCAGCGTGCCGTTTTAACAAACTCTTTGGTATCCCCGTCAAAAGCACACTGATCATTTTTCACGGATTCACAACGATTTTTCTTAGAATTTGTTTTATAATCTTTGGCACATTCAACAACACGGCAAACCTCTTTATCCTTCTCGCACGTCAATGCTGCCTTGGTTGCATTGGCAATAGTACAAACCTTGTCTTCCTCTGTTTTATCAACACAGACATCATCTTCGCCCAACTTTTGACCACACGGACACAGGTTACGTTCACAAATTCCCTGTTTGTTTGGACTATAATTATCTTCACAATCTGTGGCAAAACATTTCCCATTTCGAATTTCACCAGCGCTAGCTTTATCAATCAACTGCAAATCAGCTGCCAGACACGCCCCCGAGACCTTGACACACTTTGTACCATTTTCACGCGGTTCCCAATCGTCTTTACACAGACTGATACGACATTCAGTTTTTCCCGCCGACACCGCATACGACCACTTCAGCGCATTTTCATCCACAGGCTTGTCTGCAACATCACCACAATCGAATCCATCCAAACTAAGGCAACGATTTTTGGTTAAATCTGCACGATATCCATCCTCGCAAGAGTCTTCTGAAATCTGACAAACTTCTTTGCCATTTTCACCATTCGGACATGAATACTTTCCATATTTTGCGTGTGCTGGTGCCACCGGCGACGTCTGTGATGTACATTGTTCGTCGGCTTCACGTTTTACGCAATCATTTCCATCTTCACGATAACCGCACTTACATTTAGTTAATGTACATTTATTATCTTTGACACGATATCCATTTTGACATGCATTTGGCACACACTTGCCCTTTTTCAATGTCCCTGCCTTGGATTCATCTGCATATGGATCATCGGTTGTACATGCACCCGAAACTTTTACACAAGTCTTTCTGTCTTCACTTGGCTTATAATCCTTGTCATTACATTTTGTCACAACACACTTTAAAACACCACCCACATATTCATATTCCTTGTTCGGATTTCCAATCAATTCACCATTGAACTCTGTATCGATACAACGTTGGCCAACCTTGCTGTCACAAGTATTTTTCGCCTCATTACGGGTAAAACCATCATTACAGCCATCTTTTGCAATCTTGCAATATTCACGCCCATTGGCATCACAAACCATTTCTGCCACCGTTGCATTGTCTGGCAATTGGGGTTTAGTATCACGCGTACAATTCTTCTCTGCCGCCGTTTTTGCACGGCACTGACCATTTTCCAAGACATACCCACATTTACATTCCAATGCGACACATTTTTCAGTTCCATCCTGCAATCCCCACGACTTTGCATTTGTTAATGCCTGCTGCTGTTCTGAGGTGCATTTTTTCAATTTTGCAATACATTCCGTGGCATCTTCATTGGGCTTAAATCCTTCTTTGCATTTCAAATTAATACAACGCTCTGTACCATTTGAATAATCATAATACCCAGATGTGGCATTGGGATATTTCTTTAATTCATCACGTGTACAGACATCACCACTACGTGTCACACAACTATTATCTTGAATTTTAAAACCTGTTTTACATTTTTGAATAACACATATACCATTCTTCAACTTGCCACGCCCCAGCGCATTTTCATCTTCTGTATCACAATCTCCAGACGTCTGAACACACGCCGTCCTTTCCCGGTTAGGTTCATAGTCCCTGTCATTACATTTTTTTACCACGCACTTTAACGCACCATCAACAAATTCATATTCAGTCTGGGGGCGTCCAATCAATTCACCTTCGAATCCAACAATAACACAGGGGGTACCTTCCTTTGGCTTACATTTATTTTCAGATTCAATCAAATAATAATTATCGACACATCCATTTGTTGCAATCTTGCAATATTCACGCCCATTGGCATCACAAACCATTTCCGCCGTTTTTGCATTAGATGGCAACTGGGGCTTTGTATCGCGCGTACATTTTTTCTCTGTCGCTGTTTTATCGCGACACAGACCAGTTGATGGCACAAAAACCTGGCCACAACCACACTTATTGGACACACATTGACCGTCCACTTCTTCAAAATTTTTATTACAAGAAACAACTGCACATTCCCAGATATTATTTGTGTTCTTTTTCCACGCACCTTTACCATTCTCAATAGAGCACTTTTGCTCAACACACTTAGCACGCGTACCGGTGCCATTCAACATCCAACGCGGTTCCACACATACGGTTGGATAACATTTTCCACCAATCGGCATTTGTTCCGCAATACCATTATTAACATCGGCATCACATTCCGGTATACATTGGGCACCAGACAACTTGAATCCATCATGACACGCGGTCGCATCACAACGTTCCACGCCATCTACATACATATAGATTCCAGACGTCGCTTTCTTGGCCCATTTGTTCAGTTCTTTTCCCGTACAAGCATCACCATTACGGGACACACACATGGTACCATTATCTTTAAATCCTGTCTTACATTTAGACGGTTTGCAATATGCCCGCCCCCCATCATCGGGCAAGACCCAACGCCCACTGGTGGCATTTGCCTTATCTAATTCATCTGATGTACAATCACGGGTTTTAAAGTTACCAACAGTTACAACCTTTTCTATTTCTTCGGCACAATTTAATTGAATTCTTTTACCGTTTAATTCTGACGCCTTGAAATTTTGTTCGGCACAACCAGTAAAAGAAATCTCTAAATACGTATCTGCTTCAACATCAATCGTTTCCTTAAAACTACCATCGCTTTTATAAATCGTAAACCCTTTGGTTGTACCTGGCGCATACACCGTCGCACCCGTTATCGGCGCACCAGTTTCATCAACCACCGTCCCTGAAACATCTAGCCCCATCGCTGGCATTGAAAATACAACTGCAAAAATACCAAATAATATCTTTTTCATATCTATATACTTACCCGTTGTTTTTATTCTGAAACTTCTTCCTGTGATTCTTGCTCATCAGTGACGACAGCACCACCATACCATTTTTCATCATCCGCCTTGGCCTGGTCCAACTCTTTCTTCGCTTTTTGTGTCCCCAGTGCCCGATCAATCGCACCTGATGTAATCACACCGGCCGCCATACCAATACCCGACCCCAACATTGCCGACGACGCAGATTTTTGTTCACGTGTCAAACGATACGCATTTTCTTTGAACGTTGTAACATCTATACCAAACCAGCCCGGATCGCAACTGAACACACCACCCGCATACGCCTTTTTCGACGCATATGGTGTGGTTGAATTATTCGCAAAGAAATTAACAGTATAAACACAATCCAGCGAACGCTGATCGAACATCGCACCCATTGAAAGACACACTTTTTCCATTTCATCACGCAAATCATAAAGACGCTGTTCATCACGCTGAACCTGCTTTTCTGCATCTTGGCGAACACCGGCAAAAACATTCATCATACGCGACGCCAAACCATTATCCAAACCCATACATTCATTTTGAATTTTTTTACATTTGGCAATTGCCGCATCACCATAAGATTTCCCCAAACACTTTGAAAACGTCGCACCACATTCTGTCAAAATACACGAATTATACTTATTTCCACAGCTTATAATCGCATTGTAATTTACCAATTCTGCATTTGCATCACGATCTGCCTTAATTTCTGGTGCAAACGCCGCATATTCCACACCACTGCATTTTAAATCACGGCGACACGCATCCATTTTGTCGCCCCAGACCGTATCCGTATCACCAGCACACTTTGCAAAATCTGCACCACATTTCGCCTGCATGCATTTACGCAACCCCATATCGCACGCATTTTGTCCCGACACAGACATCGCGTTGGCCGCACGCGCCACTGTTTCTGTTGCATCAGACGCATCCGCCGCCGCACGTTGGCGACGTATCATCTCTGTCAGTTCATCATCATCCACCCCACCCGACATCTTTGTGGCACCAATCGCATCATCAAATTGCCCCGTTCTATCCTCAAACTCAAAAGTTTCTTCAGGTACCGCAACTTCTTCAACAGCTTCCGGTTCTGACGTTACCTGTGTCACGGTGGCCGTCGTGGCAACAACTGGCGCACGCGCCGCCGCAGTCACCTTGGCACGGGACACCGTTCCACGCTTTGCCACCGCCGCATCCGCATTAATACCCACAAACACCATTGCCACCGGAACAAAATATTTAAAAAAATCTAAACACTTTATCATCGTGCCCCGCCCGCCTTTATTTCAATGTATCACACGCAACATCATAGAACTTGCACATTTGCGTTGCCAACGCACGTTCAGAATCGAATCCAACCGCACACTTGTTCACCATATTTGTTGCACAAACCGTCTCAATACACGCATCACGCGCCCCACCATCCGCACATTGCGCTTTGACACCTGCTAATAATTTTTCACGTGCATTTTGATATGCAACAACAATTCGATCAACCAGCGCATCCGCATTCTCAATCATACTATCACGTGACGCAATTAAATCACCGCGAATATCCGACAAAAATTCATCACAACCGGTCGCATCAACCCCACAGGACGCAAAATATTTATTAAAATCTGAATCTGATTTACAATTTGAAAAATCCGCGCCACAACGTTTATCTGACAAAACACAAACTTTAACATCCGACAAGCAAGACGACAACGTACGCGCCACCGCCGCATCCGCCGCAAGAGACTTCATTTCGGCCGCAATCCCCGCCGCTTTGCACGATTGCTCTATAAGAACATCATACACATCAGCAACATCATCGGTCGTGCATCCCGCCACCTTTTTCAAACACTGTTCGGCCGCCCAAGAATACCGCTTAGACGGATCCTTTGGCGCTTTTTTCAAATCCTTGTCCGAAATATTGTATTTAGCCGACGCACCAACCGACACACTGCGCATACCAACCGCCGGCGCTTCGCCCGCACTGGCCGTGCCACAATACTGACACCGGGCAGCCGGATTAGACGAAACATTTATCGCACACACAGAATCTAAACACCGTGTCAGATTAGCCCGCGAACACGAGGATGCCGCAACCCCAGTCGCCGGCACCAACACAATCGCACCAAATAAAAATAATATATATTTTCTCATCTTCTCTCTGATAAGAAATTATAACAAAAAAGATATATGCCTGCAAAGTGAAAAAAACACAAATCTCATTTTTAGCTTGACAAAGTTGAGATTTTTGTCTATACATTAAACAATAACACAAAAAAAGGAAAAATCATGACAACCAAGCCATCAAACAAATGGTTTTTAACACGTCTGACATTGCCAATCGCCACAGCAGCACTTATGCTGACCAGCTGCAAAGATTCAAACAGTTCAACAGAAAACTCTGCGGACAGCAAACTTATCCAAATTACAATTATTGACGATAGTGCACACATAATCGACAGCTTATTACAAGAAAATAGCAAATTAACAGATTCTCTGGATGTGGTAAATGAACGCCTGGACGAATGCAACGCCACACGCAACAAAAGATGCCCATGCAACACAAGACAACCAGTCAAAAAGAAACCAACAACCCCGGTTAAACCGGCACCAGCCGCACCAACACCGGCTAAAGCCACTGTTGCACAACCTGCATCAACTCAGGTTAAGATCGACAACAACAACGCGGGCAATAACACGGTTGTAATTGGCAACAGCAACACAGTAAACAACGTTGTAATCAATGGTTGTACCAGCGTCGTCCTAGACACATTGGCCCAGGTTAAAACCACACGCCGTATAATGTCTGGCCACGCTCAGATAGAATATACATATACAAAATAAAAAACCGGCAACGCCGGTTTTTTTTGACACCTTATTCACACGCACCGTATGACTTTGCCACTGGATAATTCTCGATACAAACACTGCCCGACACGATGCACGCAGACGGTATTGCCGTTATAGTCGGCGCACCCGCCGGCTTATAATTGAATTGAGCCATTTTACACAAATTCAAATCCGTATACGCCGCACACATATCCTTCCAAGACTGACAGTCTGTAACATGCGCAGTAGGCGCAACCGTATCCGGCAATTGCAAATTCCATTTGATATAAAAATCGCGCAAATTCCCCAACGAATACGATTTACCGTACGCAATCGTATCCAGTCCATCACCAACACGACAACTGATATTATTCTTTTCTACAAATGCCGTGATTGCCGTGGCCAAACCGCCCGCTGCCGCACCAGACGCGGCACCAATCGCCGTTGTTTTACCACGATTTCCATCGATACCCTTTTCAATCATATCACTTATATCATCTGTAAAGACATTCCCCAAACGCGCCAATTCCCCGGCCAAATCCTGATAACTATGACATTCTTCACTTTCATTACAATAAATCCCTTCGCCCATCAATTTAGCCTGATTAATCGCACGGAATTTTGTACAACGTTCCTGATTTGCCGATGCATTTTTCGTCTGATAATCCAAAACCATTTTCACACACGCATCAACAGATGTCGCATTATTGTTTATGCACATTTCAAAGTCAGAATTCTGCGCTGCCAGTCCCTGGAAGCATTCCTTTAAAACTTCTTCATCTGATTTATCAGCCGATGCATCAATTTGACATACAGCATACAATTCACGTTGAACCTGAACCTGGGTACGCGGACCAGTACACCCATCAACAGCTGTTTTAAGCTGACGATATGTATCATAAAGTTTTACAACATCTTCGCATTGAGCCACGGTAAAAGTTTTATCAACCACCGAAATTCTATTGGATGCGGACATATATTCACCCAGTATCCCAGAATTTGCCCCAGCACGTAACTCATCTGCTAATAATTGACGATGTTTTTCATTAGCACAATCAAAACGTTGATCGCCATGACCAGCAACCGCGCCAATCCCCGCTCCCAACAACGTTCCACCACCAACGCCAACAACTGCAACGGTATTAGTATCATTCATAAGAGAAAAACCAAATAAATCCTTGTTACAGGTAAAAGTTTCACCAACAGGCTGCCAAACCTCAGCTGGCTGATCATTACCAACCGCACCAAACAACCAACTGTTTTTAATCTGCTCGTTTTTATTATATGCCGCCACACGCACTAAACAGGTCGCCGATGCCGCATCCCAACGCGCATAATGACCACGCGCACCATCAACCCCTGGATTACCATCATTAACCATTACACCCATAGGCTGATTTTTAACCAAGATATTTCCATGCTGACCATTATACGCACCAACCGTTTTATTATATTCTGCGGTCACATTACCAGCATTCGACACCGCCGTAAAGGACGAACCATATGTATTCTTGTCCAACAAGCGACATGTATTTTCAGCCTGATTCGGCGTCAACCCAGTTTTACGCAGGACATAACTGTAATATTCAGGCTGAACACGACGCGAGTTAAAGTCAATCCATACATCCGCCGCTGAACGATAAACATTACGACAATCTTTTCGAACATCACTTATACACTTATCAACCGCCAGCGAACAAATACCCATTCCATTTTCAATCGCATTGCGAAAATCTTCGTTAAACAAATCGTTCAAACCACCCGGTAACGCACCACCATTTACGCAACGCAAAACATCATTCATACAATTTTCAACCGAATAAGTTGAGTTTTTCACACCACCATCTGGACATTCTGGGGCCGGCGTATCTGGAACATCTGGTGTATCTGGCACATCTGGGACATCCGGCGTATCTGGAACATTTGGGACAGAAGGAACACTGGGCACACTCGGAACATTCTGGGTTGTATTTCCAACCGCCATACCCGGCAATGTTGGCATCGACGGCATACGCGCAGTTGTTGCACCCGACACACGACCATATGCAGCACGCCCCGGATTAGATGCCGCATAACACATCCCAACGAACGTAAAAATACCAACACCAACAACTGATACACCAAAAAACTTCTTTAAATTTAAACAACGCATAACCGTCCCCCCGTTAATTTTAACTCTCTAATTATACCATTAAAAACAACATAAAAAAAGCTCTTTTTGACAAAATTACATTTGACAAATCGTCGGCATTGTCTATAATAAATTTAATGAAAAAAATACTTGAAATTTTAAAGACACACAAATACGCCACTATATGGACACTATGCTATACAGCAACAATGTGGATAACATTAAGATTCCTGTTCGATTTTGATATGTTTTCTATTGCGCATTGGCGACACCTGATGCGCGCCGAACTACACGGTTTTCCCGGTTTTGTATTTGGAATATTAGTATTGGCGGCATTGCCATTATATATCGCCAGCACTACATTAATTATACGCACCAAGAAGCCGCTTCTTTCCATTCCAATTCCCGCATTTATCAAAAGCATCTGGGATAATATGCAACCAACACTAATCAATCCACCACAGAACGATACAGAAAAAGACGAAGAAAAATCCGCCACATCCGACAAATCAGAAAACGACACTTTTCCCGACGAACTACCATCCGAATTACGCACGGCGTACATTCGCGCACGAATGAACATTACCCCGGAACAACGCTCTGCATTTAACCAACCAGTAATTCAAACACCCGATTTAATCACCCAGGTCGCAACCACACCCGAAATATCCGAAATTCCATTACCATCGGACTTTGACATCACACTAACAAATGATGACAATTACACCACCCCGGATTTTGAACAATTAACCGCCCCCACATTCACAGACATTACATTTGATCCCCCTACCACACCAGACAAGAACCCCATATCAGACTACCTGAATTCCACAGGCAAAGAATTTGAAATCATAGACAGCATAATAATCACAGACAAACACGCAATTGCTACACACATTGACGATGACTTTTGGGTATGTGACGACGAATTCTGGTTTGCAACCGGCAAACAAATCACATCACCAACAAAGCAGTTAATAGATATTGCACAAGAAAGAAAACTTGCCCCGATATTATATCTGGGCGCTGAAAATATAATGGATCTGGACACAATGCGAGAAGAATGGAAAACAATGGGAATCACAATAATTACAACCCCAAATGAAATCCCAGAATAATCAGAAAAAATCCCGCCATTCGGCGGGATTTGTTTAGAATACGATTTCCTGAGGCGTCTCGACCCATTCACCCCATTTACCATCTTTACAACGTCTTGGCTTACACAAGAACGACTCACTATTACACTTGATATCCTTGCAATCACGATGTCTTCTAAGAAGCGAACAGGTATTAGTCGATGGATTCCATGTCGCCTCCACCCATTCTTCATAAACCGTACCTTTCTTATTAACAGAAAACTCCTGCTTGGACGTATTCCCAGATTTCGTCGGATTATCACCAACAGAATCCAAGCAATTATCCTTGTTAATCTTGTTCGCCTTTTCCTTTGCCTCGTTTTTAACCCTTTCGGCTTCCATCTCCGCAGCAACAACCTCTTTCTGTGCCTCTGCAGCAGCAATTTGGGATTCAGCGGCATATTTCTGATCTTCCATGGCCTGGCTATGCGCAGCATCAACCGCATCATACTCAGCAATTTTTGCCGCAACCTTTGACAATTCCTTTAACCCCTGCCCAACCAGTTTATCATACTGACTGTAATAATTCTGACGTGCGGCGGCAAATACCGCATTCGCAATCATAGAACGCCCAGACATTGCCAATTGCGGGAAACGCGCCCCACCCTTCAGGTCTTCTCTGGAATCATTTACAACCATACCCTGAACCGTGCGCCCCTTGATACACTGTTTAACTTTCTCGTCTGATTCCAGTTGCGAAACCATCGTGGCAATAACTTTGTCAATATTAGCAATTTCAGCCAATTGATCATTCGACACACCATCCCCAGTATAAGACAAATAAGTCATACCGTTGTCTTGTTTTTCATTTGGCAAAACCGCACCAGTCGAATCGTCAACAGTTTCCGTAACCAAATCAATATCATTCCACGGCAACATTCCCGCAATATTACTTTTGAACTTCTTTTCTTTATTTTCACCACTGCCCAAATATTCAGATGGAATCATATCAATATTTTCAAAACATTCACCATCCGCCGTACAGATTTCTAATTTCAACGTACGCGCCCCCAGGTTTGAATCAACCTTTATCGCGTTACATTCTTCGGCACTGCCACAAACACTAATAATTGCCGTATTAACTGCATTCTGACACACAGAATACAAACTATTGTCTATATTCAGCATCAGCCCCTGAATCATATTAGCAATATTGTCATAAACCTGTTCACCGGTAATATTTTTTTCACCATAAACCTGCTGACAACCGGTCAACTTATCATATGGACACATACGAATAATGGCATCTGTATCCAATCCCACGCAGCCCGCGTAATCCGCGCCACATCTGTCTTCGGATTGCATACATTCCTTGACCTGGGTCGTACAAGCATCAACACGCATAGACGCCAAACGTGCCACCACAAAATCCCAAATCTGAGATGCCTGGGCGGTTGTTTCATTTGTCGCATCAATTCCACATGCATTCAATGGCACCTTGCACAAATTCAACATCGTTGCCGGACGAGACAAACACATATCATACGACCCATCCGGATCATTTGGATCGATTGTATCTTTACACGCTTTCTGGAAACAATCAGAAATTGTTCCAATACAATTTTGACGTGCATTATCCTCTGCAATAAGTTCTGCTGACTTTAACTGTGGCGCAACCTCACGCAAAAAGGTATCCCAAACCTGACCAGCAACATTCACACACGACTTTGTAACCGATTCGCACAACGGTTTTTTTGCAACTAATGCGTCATATGTTGATGCAGAAATCTCAATAGTTGTTGATGCACCCTTGATTTGATACGCCTTTGCACCACGTGTAGTACTTTTGCGAGTATTAGTTGAGTCCATCGCCGATACAGATGCACACCCCGCAAAATCTTCACCACAGCCACCAGTACTTTGCATACACTTTTTAAATTCTACCGTGCATTGCCCCAGATCATATTTATTCGCACTGCGATACTGGTCCAGTGCCGTCTGGCGCAACGCCTGCTCAGCAGCAGCCAACTTCTTAGCCGATGCGTTTTTCTGTTGTTTTAATGTATTTTCATACGCCGCACAATCCGAACGAATTTTTTGACCATACAACGTTTTCATTAGGGTCAATTCTGCACCACATTCCGGAATCTGAGCTGCACATAGCTTTGCCGCTGCCGCGTAAAGAGCATCACCCTCTTTCCCCTCAATCGAATCTTCATTACCACCAAACACTTCCACTTCTTCGTCGAAATCAACCGCCGTATCCCACATAGACAAATCCAGCGAACGACGTTTTGACACATTGGCTTTGCTCGAATCTTCAGTCAAAGAATCCGCCACAGATTTTGCCATACTCATCGCCGCCTCTGCATCATCACCCATTTCCAGGCGTTCTACACCGACGGTCGCCATTTTATAAGACTGTTCATCTAATTTTTCAATTTCGGCCAAAATTGCATCAAACTCAGCATTTTTATCACTGCAAATACATCTGCCACCGGTTTCATTATCCAGCATACAGAACGCGTCCATACAGCCCTCATACTTGGCGCGACATTCCTCGCTTACCACGACATTCTTGGCCGCAGTCGAAACTTTGGTTCCGGTACCAATAACTTTTTGTGTTGTACCGGCACGTGCCGCAACGGGCTTGGCCGTTGTGGCGGTTGGCGTTGCCGAACGTCCACGCACCACCGTATTCGATGCCGATGTTGACGTCGTCGCCTGTGCCGCCGCACGTGGTGCCGTTCGCGCACCCGTCGCCGCACGCGCCGCGACCGGTTTTGCCGATGTGGTGGTCGCATTAGTTGTGGTGGCGCCCGTTGTACGTCCGCGACGCTGCGTCGGCGTTGCCGCATCAGATGTCGACATAAAACCCGCGATTAACATAGATAAAATTGCAATTTTTCTCATAGATATTTCCCTTCTATCTTTTTCATTATATCACCCAAAGGAATTTATTAAAAGCGCAAAATTTATATACTTTTGACACTTTATATATTTGTTGACATTTTATATTTTTGTACTATATTATCATATGTTATGGAGAATAATATTATGAACCTAGACTTAATTCCGGCATACGCCATATCAAACGAAAACCAACGCTGGATAACCTCTCGTTTCCAGGACGCAAAACGCATACTAACCGTTGCCGGCAGTGGCGACCAAGCAATGTTTTATGCAATCAACGGCGCCACACATGTCGATACATACGACATCGCATTATTTGCACATGTTATCCAAGACATTAAAACAACCGCATTAAAAATACTAAACCATAGCGAATTTTGCGAATTAATCGAAAATATAAACACTAAACCATGCGGCACATACACTGACACCAAACATATTAAACGCGTATTACCACACCTGCCACACGACAGCGCCGAAATCTTACGCAAATATGGCCAATACGCAAGTTTCAACCGCGGTATGATGTACCCTGAACACCTGCCAACACACGACGAATACACACGTATGCAATCCCAAATTACACAACCTTTTAATTTTATCCATAGTCCATTAAGCAATTTACACGAACAAATATCAGGACAATACGACATCATCAACACATCAAACATATTCGATATGGTCAAATGGCAAGACCAACTAAAAATTATGTCAAGCCTGTTACCTCACTTAAGTGTTGGAGGCCGCTTCCTATACATTGCCCAAGCAAACCAATACAACTATGAAATAATCAAACATGAAGATTCAAAAAGCGGCATAAAATTCGAATACGAAGGCAAACTAGTGTCCGCCAGCGAGCCTTTTGGACCACAAGTCATATCTCTTCAACGTACACGATAAAATAAAAATCCCGGCGATGCCGGGATTTTTATTTTATTATTGTCACATTATTCAGCAACTGTTTCTGCTGCCTTATCTTCGACAACTGGCTCTGCAACAACAGGTGCTTTTTTTGCATTTTCGTCACGATCAACCAATTCGATGATTGCCATAGGCGCCGCATCACCATAGCGGAAACCTGCCTTTAATACGCGCGTATAGCCACCTGGACGATTTGCATAACGTTTACCCAAAACATCAAACAGTTTCTTAACCGTTGCTGCACTGTTATTACCTAATTCAGATGCCGTCAAACGACGATTAGCAACCGTATCATTCTTTGCACGAGTAATCAGTTTTTCAACGACACTGCGCAAATCTTTGGCTTTTGGTAATGTTGTTTTGATTTGTTCTTTTTCAATCAAGTTTTTTGCCAGACCAACAAACAAGGCCTTGCGTGCATTTGTGTCGCGATTGAATGTACGACCTGCTTTCATATGTCTCATCGATTACTCCTTTTGGTTTCTGCCCACCGTCCGATGGGATTTTTTTGAGACGTCCGTAACCTGATTCACACCAGAACCACGGGATTAAAAATTACTGTACCCTGGCCCCATCTTTACCAAAGAAAATCATACGAAACATCTGTGCAAAAACACTCTGTCCCTGTAAAAACTTTTGCTTTTTGTTTTTAACTTTCTTTGTTTCTGTTGCCATTTTGCGTACCTTTTATATCATATTTTCCACATTTTGCAAGGAAAAACCACCCTCTCCTTGCCAAGCAAGAAATTAAAAGATATGAGATTATTGGAAGTGTTTGACGGTTCGCAGTGTAGTTAACCTACATAAGAACCGACAAACACAACAAGAATCCATATATTTTAATTTATTTGTAGGGGTCCTCGTATTTTTTGGCCAACTCTGCAATATTTTCTGGTGGCCAACCCGGAACCTCCATACCTAAACCTAAGCCCATAGCTTCTAATTGAACTTTAATTTCATTTAAAGATTTGCGGCCAAAGTTTGGTGTTTTCAACATGTCTGCTTCGGTTTTCTGAACCAATTCACCCAACCAGTTGATTTTATCGTTCTTCAAGCAGTTATTTGCACGAACCGACAATTCCAGTTCATCAACATGCTTTAATAACTTTGGATCAAATGGCAATGCGTCTTTAACTTTTTCATCCTCGCTTGGCGCACTGATTTGAGCTGGATCTTCAAAGTTGATAAAGACAACCAATTGATCTGTCAAGATACGCGCAGCAAATGCAATTGCATCTTCGGGCGATACCGAACCATTTGTTTTAACTGTCAATTCCAATTTATCAAAGTCTGTCGACTGACCAACACGTGTTGGCAAAACCTCTGTTGCGACATTTAAAATTGGCGAGAAGATAGAATCCACCGGAATCACACCCAATGGCAAACCATCTGCATGTGCGGACGCTGGAACATAGCCACGTCCCGTTCCCAATGTAATTTCCATATCTAAATTCGCACCTTTATCCAATGTGCAGATTTCGACATCTTTGTTCATAACTTCGACACCACCTGTTGTTTCAATCATACCGGCTGTAACAACGGCAGGGCCCTTAACTTTCAAATACGCTTTATGCTGACCTTCATTCAAGGCTTTGAAATATACACCCTTTAAATTCAAGATAATATCAGTCACATCTTCGCGAACACCAGAAATGCTGGAAAATTCGTGTTGCACACCATCAATTTTGATATAGATTGGCGCACACCCCTGCAACGAAGACAACAGAACACGACGCAATGCCGTACCCAATGTCAAACCGAAACCTTTTTCCAATGGTTCGGCAACCAATGTTGCAATGTTTGGATTATGTTCATCTGTGTTGATTGTCAATTTTTTTGGCTTAATCAACGTCATCCAGTTCTTTTCAATCATACATTTTTCCTTTTAGCTTAGTTTATCATTTTCGCCAAATGGCTGCGCATTTATGTTCGCGCCCGCGTATTTTATAGCAGGAACACACAAAAGTCAATTGAATATTCATGCTATTTTTGTTTTTGTCGGGCATTTATCGCTGCCATCAAATCATCACGCACCACATCAATATGACGCAGCACAACGGTTAAATCATGAACCGTTAAATTCCGTGTTTTTATCATTTGTTTTGAAAATTCTAAATCACAGGAAATTGTGTCAATCTGGTCATTTGACAAAAGCTTAGGTGGCCGTCCCAACTTACCCTCTATCTCTTTTTTTGCAAATCAGTCAGATAATTACGAACTTGTTTAGTATATTCTTTTACAGAAACCAATGGCTGTGTTATCTTTTGACCATCCAGACACCAATCTATATGCCACATTGGTGTCGAAGAATATCCTATACTGGACAACAATTGTGGCATTGCCTCACATACAAAATTAGGATGCGTGCATTCTGACAAACGCACCCATTTTTGTGGCAATTCATTTAATTTTCCAGATTTCTTATCGCGGGTAATAAATGTTGCATACGCCATAGGTGCCGGATTACTGTGCGTGGCGGGCGTTGGCATATATGTAAACAATTCTAACTGCGGCTTTTCAATCGCCATACCAACCACCGCCACCAATTCAATATTTGGATGAGTACGTTCAATTTCGCGTTTCATACGTGCACAATCAACACCCGTCGTCATAACACAGTGCCCCAGATAGTAATTACAATTCCATTTGCGTGTATCAAAGTTATACATCACAACGTGATTTATATAATCCCCCAAAATTTTACGCGCACGTTCATCGCTTAATTTTTCTGGCATAACAACATCGCGTTTACCGAACAGTTTTTCCAAGAATTTTAATCTTAACATCGGATTCATTGATAATACTATTATTAGAAGCGTTAATAACATTTATTGCACACCTGGGGGGCACGAATAACACGACGCGTTGACACACGTCCCACCGGCTGATAAATCGTTACCGGCTGATACAATTGATAATGATCAATAACTTCTGTGTGTGTTTTTATACGAACCGGTTCGGCACGTTTTGCACACGGACGCTTGTGCGGAACAACCTGGGCCGATGAAACATAGCGTGGCACGGTATAATTATATTCAACCACCTCGACAGTTGTAACGGTTTCCGTTTCTGTCACCAGACCATCCGCAACAGCCGGCATAGAAACTACCATCCCCATAAAAGATGCAAATAAAAATTTTTTCATATTTATTCCTTAGTCTACTACACATCCCACCCCGCTGGCAAAATGATATTATCATACAAATCCCAGATGTCTATAAAAAACCGCCCAGATGGGCGGCTGTATTAAATAAATTTAAAATTCGTTGATAATTGTTATTGTACAATATTTGATCAGCAGGAGTAAATACCCCGTTAAACGTTTCTACAACTCCGTTGGGGAATTCTGCATTGATTATTTCATATGCCGCGGGGGCAATGTTTGGAAATTGTAAACCCAAAACATTTGCACCAACAAATTGTACAACTGTCGCCGGTTTTAATTGTTGATTCAAAACATTTTGAATTTCAACAATAACCGTTGGCGCCCCCTTAGTCGGATATACATTAAACCACCCACCATTTTCTCCAATTCCCAACAATGGCGCCCACGAACCAGTATCCACATTGATATAGAAAGGCAAATTGTGACCGCGCCAATCTACAACCACAACCACACTATTATCAACTTTCACAATTTTTGCACTTGTGTTATTTTCCGTCGGCATTGGCAGCAGTTTCAGCGTATCATCACCAACAAAGAAATATCCATTAGCATTATTCAATACTGTTTCCAAGTCTCGCTCCAATTGGGTTCTTGCACCAGATAAATCAACCAATTTTGCATCATCTTTATCGTTTAATATTAAACCTCCAATCAAAGCCCCTGAACCAACTGCGCCCAAAACTGCCGCCGTTGCAATCAGACCAACGTTCATTGGCTTTTCAACCGCATATGGTTTAATATTGCGTTCCGGATTTTGCAACCCAGTTTCAACCGGTGTGGCACCTGGTTCTAACCGCAATTCTGGTTCCGTTTCTGGCCCTGTTTCTGGACCTGGGTTGGTTTCTGGTCCTGTGCCAGATTCTTCAGAATCATCCACTGGCACAACCGGAGATTCAGGCCCTGTAGCACCTGGGGTTGTATTTTCATAACCACCCTTTACCACAAAGAAATCCGCATCATCATTGCTGTGATACAAGATATTACCCGTTCCAACTGTAACTGGAACCAAGCCCCACAGATTTCGCACCATAGAAACATTCCGCAATACCTGACCATTGTCCATCAGCCAGAACACATCTCCCGGTTTTAGTCCCAGATAACGCACCAGCGCACTGTTTGTTTCCACACCGGGTATTTTCATCGTGTTTTTAATAAAATCATTTGAAACTAATGCACCATTACTGCCACCGGGATTTACAACTTTGGCCAGCGGACTTTTACTTCTCATATTATCGACAACCCGTGCACGAACCGCATTTTGTGTTTTAGATAATTGACTGCCCACGGTGGCAAACATTTTCAAAAAACCACCTGCAATCATTGCCACATTTCCAACCGTTCTGGCAACCTGCCAAAATTGAGCATTTTCTTTTACCACACACGTTTCCGGATTGCTAGGAACTGTACAATCAAAGAAATCTGGATTGCCAAAGAAATCTGTCCAAAATCTTGAATCATCCGGCAACATACCAATCAATTTCACAAATATTTCGTCCAGGGCGCTCGCCTCTCGACTCGTAAATTCTTTAGAATAACTCTGCATTTTATTTAATTCATTTATCAAAACATCTTCGGCACAAGCCACATCATTATTTTGAATACATGAATTAGCCTTTTTAACAAACGGTTCAAAAATACCAAATGTCATAACGGCTTCTGATGTGACCTGTACGGTGGCCCCAGTAACAACCGCGACATCTGCAACCGTCATAACAATTCCCCATGCCCCCGGCGCAGCTGTCCCACCACTGAACACGGTTGCCAAAACCGCAATAACAGCGGTACCTGCCACTGTACCAATTTTTATCGCCTTGCCCCAGTTGGCAGCATTCTTAGCTGAACCCAAAACACACATTTTATGTTCTGCATCCCACTTAATATCTTTACACTCTGGACAATTTGAATCATTTGACAGACGCAATTTATCACAAACATCTTTGCCAACGGCGGTACAATTTTTACCATCAAAAACCCCATCTGCAGTCAGGCAGTCCAGCGCCTGTTTGGAACCGGCAATTTTCTTGTTCCCAATCCATGTACGTGCCTGTGTCAAATCATCAAACACAAAATCAACACGTTTTCCATTTACATAACATGTCAAAACGTCTTCTGAATCCTCAAAACCGCCACGAACATATCTTTTATGGCTTTTTTCGCAACTAAAATTGGTTATTTGTGTTGGCGCAATCTTAGCTTTTACATATTTTTTAATTGTATCATCCAAACTGCCCATTGCATAAAGTTCAATACTTTTAACCCCGTTTGAAAACTCCCAATTATTAATTGGCGGATTTCCATAGTCATTTTTAATATCCTTGGCATCACGAATCACATTGCTTTCAAAAACACAACCATAAGAACTATTATATTTGACACTATAACCAAAACTTGTTGCTGTCGTATTTATCTTTTTACACAGGTTGGCATCCTTGGTACGACAATATGACGGCCACGATACTGTGCTAGTTACAATACCCGCACTAACAGATCCCGTACTGGACGAGCCTGCCCTTGTATAGTCCAAACCATATATTGCACAGATTCCCGCCTCTACACCATATTGCACTTTTAAATCACCCGATTCTTTGGCATCAGAAAATCTATATTCATAATATGTATTGTTTGATTTCGTAGATTTACAGGCTATAAAATCATCATTTGATTTTGTGCGCGCAAAATCCAGACATTCAACAGTATCATTATACGCTTTCTTTGCATGCGCTTTTGCCAAATTAATTGCTGCACGCGTCGTAACTTCTATTTGCTTATCACCTGTTGCCGCATCAAACACTGTATCTATACAACGTGCAGTTATTCCCGACTTACCTTTATCTACATCACAAACCTGATAATATACTGTGGTCAAAGCCGTTAAATCGTTTACAAAGGCCTGGCATTTTTGTTTACCGTCATCATTTTTGATTTTCAGACCACCCGCCTTACAAACAGTCCACAAGTCATCCGCGGTTAACCCCATACCACCGTTATCACCCAACAAATCCCGATATTTCTCCAAAACATCTTTTTGATCATCTACATCCGTAAAATGCTTTTCAACAACTGATTTTAAAGCACTTCCATTTTTGACACGCAAATACACCGCCGCATCAGCACGACAAACAATCAATAGCCCAAAAAATATCGCCAATAATTTCTTTATCATTTCAGTACCCCTGTGCATTTGGATGCTACCTCAGCCACCTGTTTAATTGCCTTTATCTGTGTCGCATTAAACACAGTCGCCGTCACAGATGCCGCAGTCGTCGTCCCTGCCAAAATATTAGATGCTGTATTCAGATTCTTTTCTTTTTGCTTGCCAGATTCACTATTATCATTTCGCGTTGCATCCGTATTCGATGCCGCAGATGTTATTGTACCCGCAAGTCCCGTCGCCGCACCAACGCCCGCCGATATCGCAGCACCACGTCCACGTGTGTTAATCTTGGACAAATCGGAAAACTCAAAATCACCACACGCATCAACAATTGACTGAGCCTCTGATATATCTGTGCCATCCATACGCGCCTGCATCATAGAATTGCGCAGATTTTTAATTGAATCCTTGCATGCACTGATTTGTGATTCCAGGTCACCCTTTACCTGATTGCTACCGGCAATAATCGCACCAGCCAGATTCGTCGCCGTAGATCCAGCCATCAACCCCGTACGCCAGTTACCCAAATTTTTCGATTGTTTCGTCGTTTTATTTAATTCTGTTTCCACATCTTTCTCTGATGCAACAGCGGTACCGTATGCCAAATTAAATTCGGACATAAATGTCGAAATTTCAGCATCTGTCATCTCAGATTGATTTTTAGATAGGTCACGAATTTCTTCCAAAATCTTCTCTAACTCTTCTGCCTTTTGGTCTTTACCTGCTTTGACCACACCAACAACCGTTGCACCGGCACCCGTCGCCGCACCAACCGCAGTAATCGCGGTATTTATACCCGCCATTTGCTTTAATTCCGCCAATTCGTCATCAATTCCAACACATGCGGTATATGTTGCACGTAGCGCATCATCCAACGTCAACGCATTGGCAAACGCAGGCACAACCCCAACAAACAATAAAATGGGTAAAAATTTCTTCATTTTCATAACCCTTCAAATCTTGATGAATTCCCCCTAGGAAAACCCTCTTTTGCATTCAGCACCAGTATATCAAAATTACCCACAAAAAAAAACACGTTTTTTTGCTGACTTCAGATCACCGTTTTGATTTGGTCAGTATTTTTATTTTTTTCAAACAAATTTGAAAATCCAAAAATCGATTTTTTAGTTGTCTAAAAATCATAAATTATTTAAGTAGCTTTTGCCCATTTACAAAAAATCCCGCCAATTGGCGGGATTTTTTATTATACTCTACGTACTTTCTTTGGACGACAACCGTTGTGTGGAATACGTGTTGTGTCTGTAATCGATTGTACAATCAGGCCTGCATTTGCCAAACCACGAACGGCTGATTCACGTCCCTGGCCAATACCACGCATCAAAACATCTACTGTTTTCATACCCATTTCGGCGACCTTTTTACCAACCGCGTCTGCAACAACTGTCGCGGCATATGGTGTAGATTTTTTCGCGCCTTTAAAATTATTTGCCCCAGCGGTTGCCCACGTTAATACGGCACCAGACTGGTCTGTGATTGTGATACGAGTATTGTTATTCGTCGCAACAATATGCGCAATCCCATGCGATACTTTTTTTACGACTTTCTTTTTAGCTTTTGTTACTGCCATTTTTATTTTTCCTTATTTAGATGTCTTCAATTAACTATGGTGTTAATCTCTACCTTATTCAAAAAAATTAAGATAACGTTGCAGGTATGTGTGTTGGGCGACGGGAGTGTACAAACGCTACATGACCAGAGCCCAACGCGCATAGATGCGGCGTTAGATTAATTTTTACTTACCTTTGGTTGCGGAACCTGCAACTACTACACGCTTACCTTTACGTGTACGAGCATTTGTCTGGGTACGCTGACCACGAACCGGCAAACGGTTACGATGACGGATACCACGATACGCCTTCAAGTCCTGCAAACGTTTGATGTTCATTGCCACTTCGCGACGAACATCACCTTCTACTTTAAAGTTTTCTTCGATGTATTTAGAAATCTTAATAACATCTTCGTCCGTCAGATCTTTTGCGCGCAAACCATCTTTCAGTTTCAAAGCCTTGCAGATTTGTGCGGATTTGGCCGGGCCAATACCGTGAATGTACTGCAACGCGATTTCGATGCGCTTTTCTGTCGGAATATTCACACCTGCTATACGTGCCATTTTTCATTTTCCTTGTTTTGTTTAACGGTCGGAATGCGTCCACCCGCATCCCGGATTTATCCCCGAATATTCACATTACACAAACATCCGGTTATTCTATTCTGCCGCACTATTTTATATAAAATGCGACAAAAGTCAAATTCTTTTGTCCCACACGGTTTAAATTATCCGCGGAAACGTCCCTTTTTAGTTGGCTTCTTGATTGCACCGCTGTACTGCTTTGCGACCAAATATGATTGTACCTGATTCATTGTATCCAGAACAACCCCGGCAACGATTAACACACTGGTTCCACCAATTGCAACCGGCATTCCCAAGTGAGTATTCAAGATGATTGGCAACACACAGATTACCAACAAATACAGAACGCCTATCGCCGTTGTACGTGACACAACACCGTCCAAATATTTGATTGTCTGTTCACCTGGACGAACACCCGGAACATAACCACCCGCATTCTTCAAATTATTACTGGTCTCTTCGGAATTAAAGATAACCGCCGTCTGGAAATACGCAAAGAACGCAATCAACACAGTGTATATAAAAATATACGACCACGTACCATACGTAAACACACCCATAATGTTCTGAACGATCAAATTCTCGCTTTGAACAAAACGCTGAACAAACGCCGGCAACATCATAATACTGGCTGCAAAAACCGGTCCCATAACGCCCGACATATTAACCTTGATTGGTAAATAGGACGCATTTGTATTCATAACACCGTTTGCCATAACCTGGCGTGGATATAAAATCTGAATACGACGCTGGGCCTGTTCAAAGAATGCAATCAGAGCAACAATACCAACAACGAATGCAATTGTTAATGCCAACATTGCAGGAGACACTTCACCAACACCCGCACGCGACAATAACTGCATCGTACCACCTGGTAATTCTGCGATGATCCCCGCAAAGATTAACAGAGATGCCCCCTGGCCGATACCACGGGCGGTAATTTGTTCCGCCAACCACATAACGAACACAGTACCACCAACCAACGCAATAATGGCCGATAATTCAAATGCAAAGCCCGGATTAACAACCGCGGCGACACCATTTACCGGCGCCATCGCCTGCAAACCACGAACAATCGCCCACCCCTGAACAATGGCCAGAACAACTGCCAAATAACGTGTATATTGATTAATTTTTACACGTCCAGATTCGCCCTCTTTTCGTAAATCACTCAAAGACTTACTGGTTGCGGTTAATAATTGCAATACGATTGATGCCGAGATATATGGGAAAATGTTCAACGCCAACACAGACATACGTGACAGCGAACCACCACTGAACATATTAAACATATCCATCATACCGCTGCCTTCGCCGCTAAACAAATGCAGCACCGCCGACGCATTAACACCCGGCAGTGGAATAAACGAACCGATACGATAAACAACCAACGCACCCAATGTAAACAAAATACGTTTTTGCAGGTCCGTCAGATTTCCCAAATATTTCTTCAAGAATTTCATTGCGTTATGAATTTTAACCATTGAACGGCATCTGGGGGAACCCCCAAACGCCGTATAAAAGATTAGTTGTTCTTAATAGAACCACCGGCTTTAACAATCGCTTCCTCAGCAGCTTTGGACCATTTTGTTGCAACAACGTTAACCGCTGTTTTAATTTCGCCTTTGGCCAAAACTTTTAAACCATCCAATTTACGATTGATAACTTTTGCAGCCAACAAAGAATCAATTGAGATTTCTTTTGACGCATCAATCTTGCCAGATGCAATGAATTTTTCAATATCGCCCAAATTGATTGTCACATATTCCTTTGCAAAAGGATTGTTGAAACCAAATTTTGGAAAACGACGCAAGATTGGCATCTGACCACCCTGGAATGTCGCTTGTTTACGAGAACCGCTACGCGCTTTCTGACCTTTGTGACCACGCCCAGCTGTTTTACCATAACCCGACGCCATACCACGACCAACGCGTTTCGCGTCTGCACGTGCACCAAAATTATCCATCAATGCATTTAATTTCATTTTTCTTTCCTTTTTTATCCTAACGACTATTTATATAGTCTTTTTTCGCACGTGGACAAGTCCCCTTGTCCACGTACTCGGTTTATTTTACTATTTTACGATTTCAACCAAGTGGGAAACTTTGGCAACCATACCACGTACAGATGCTGTATCTTCCATTTCTTTGGTTTTACCGATACGTCCCAGGCCCAACGCTTTTACAATTTTGACCTGTGATTCTGGACGACCGATTGTACTTTTTACTTGTTTTACAACTATCTTAGCCATAATTCAAACTCCTATCAATTGTCCAGATTATTAAGCGTCTGCATTTTCAGTCGCTTCTAATTTTTTACCATCACGACCGGCTATAATTTCCGCAACTGTTTTACCACGACGTGCTGCCACAGTTTTTGGAGAATTCATCTTATTAAATGCCAAGAACGCCGCACGAATCATATTGTTCGGATTATTAGAACCCTGTGATTTAACAACAACGTCCTGAACGCCCAAGCATTCAAATACCGCGCGCAACGCACCACCAGCAATGATACCAGTACCTGGAACAGCACTGCGTACAACCAATTTGCTAGCACCATATTTAGCTGCGCTGTCATGATGTAATGTACGACCTTCTTTCAATGGGACGCGAATCATTTTTGCTTTGGCAGCCTTGGTTGCCTTCTGCACAGCGGCTTGAACTTCCAACGCTTTACCCTTACCAAAACCTACACGACCTGCCTTGTCACCGACCACAACCAGGGCCGAGAAAGACATATTACGTCCACCCTTAACAGTTTTAGACACACGGTTGATAGAAACTAATTTATCTACCAAATTATCCGTCTGTAATTTTTTATCATCAAAACGTGCCATTTATATACTCCGTTATTCCTGATCTTAGATTCTTACACCACCTGCGCGGATTGCTTCGCACAGTGCTTTTACACGACCGTGATAACGATAGCCACCACGATCAAAATAACAGTTGTCAGCAATTTTCGCAGCAACAATACGTTCTGCTTATGCTTTACCAACCAGTTCTGCACCTGCAATATTCCAGCCCTTGCCCGCAAAGCCTTTTTCTTTGGACGAAGCAGCACAAACTGTGTGGCCTTTGACATCATCAATTGCCTGGACTTCGATATGACGTCCAGAACGGAAAACCGACAAACGAATCTTGCCAGGATTTTTTCTTTTCAACGCACCGCGATTTGCCAGTGTACGTCTTTCTTCTGTAGATAAATGTTTCAACATTTTCTTTTTCCTTTGTTCCAATCCCCGTAACAGCGGGAATCAATTAGTTATTATTTCTTTTTACCTTCTTTGCGGCGGATTCTTTCGCCCTTATAGAAGATACCTTTACCCTTGTATGGGTCTGCTTTACGAACTTTGTGGATTTTATCCGCAAATTGTCCAACCAAGCATTTATCCATACCCATTACGGTAAATTCTGTTGGTGCATCACCCATAGCAACGGTCAAGCCTGCTGGGATGTCCATAACAACATCGTGTGAATAACCTGCAACCAACACCAATTGATTACCTTTAACCGATGCTTTATAACCAACACCCTTCATATACATAGGTTTTGCGAAACCTTCGGATACACCCTGAACAGCACTGCGGATGTTACGAGTCATCGTACCCCACATTGCGCGAGACGCTTTATCTTCTGCATCTTTTGGTGTAACTACAACCTGGCCTTCTTCAATAACAATATCAACCAAGTTCGCATTCTTTGTATCCAAGGCTAATTTCAATTCACCCTTTGGCCCTTTGACGACCAACGCGCTGTCCGCCATTGCGACACTAACGCCTTCTTTCAGTTTAACTGGATATTTTCCTGCACGAGACATAATTCAATCCTCACTTTCTTAGATAACCTTGCACAATACTTCACCGCCAACGTTCATCAAGCGTGCCTTGTGACCAGTCATAACGCCATTTGGTGTTGAAACGATTGCAATACCCAAACCGTTCAAGACTTTTGGCATTTTTGCACTACCTGAATAAACACGACGACCCGGCTTTGATACAACAGAAATTTCCTGGATTGCACCGTTGCCACCAACGTATTTCAATTCAACAATAATATTTGTGCGGTGTTCATCAATTTGTTCAATGCGGAAATCCGTGATGAAACCTTCTTCTTTCAGAACAGCCAACACTGCTTGACGCAGTTTGCTGTTTGGTACTGTGACGAATTCTTTACCTGCATTCTGACCATTACGAATACGGGTCACCATATCGCCAATTGGGTGTGATAATGACATCTTATACTCCTTGTATCTGTGGGTTGCCCCACATTACGTTAACCAATTGCATTGTCCACAATTGGATTGTTCTTGTTTTACC
>JAZLDI010000004.1:0-45841 GCA_045614665.1 Candidatus Enterousia sp. | reverse complement strand
ATGTAAATCTGGTATTGTTGCAGAATATCACAAGGTTTATTTATTTGGTCGTGTTGTATTTAAAAAACGTGTTCATCGCGAAAAAATGGATGTAGTTTCCTTTTTAAAACAAAGGTGTGGTTATGGACAAAAATAAAGTTGCGATTGCAATGGATGTCAGTCGTTTCCCTGTATTATATTTAAATTTTTTGGATTTTATAGAGCGGTCCCCGGAACTGGGGTTTATTAACTTCTTGGGTACCAAGCTGTTTACAGAATCTGATGAATTGCCGGATATCCTGGGGCTGTGTGCACAACATAATATTCAAGTACAATTTTCTAATCTTGCACTGATGTCTCCAGATGTGCTGCCTTTGTTGGTTACATGTGGTATTGTTGTTCGGGTTGTGTTCCCCCAGGAACTGGAAGCGGAATTAAAACCGATGATAGATGAACTAATTAGATTGCGAGAGCTTCATAAATCGGCAATTCCAGAAATTGTCTGCATTGTTCCTGATGAAAAAATAGAGCAAAAAGTTGCGCCCGCGCGTAATGTATCACGTAATAAAACTCTGCCTTTGTCAGAAAATAAAACCGTTGCATCTAAGCCAGAAAGAAAAGCGTCTCAACCGCCAAAATCAAATTCTTTTGGTTTTTATGATTTTATTGACGGCTTAGAAGAGTTGCCGTGTGGTCGTTTATTAAATTATCCATTAATAAATTTTGATGGGCGATTTATTGGATGTTGGGAAAACTTTCAAGATACACCAATTAATGCTTTTGAAATCGGTATTGCGGCGGCAATTAATCACAAGTTTGTAAAGCGTATGTGCAAAATGTTATATACGGGACATTTGGATGTTGATATCCCGTGTATGCGTTGCCCGATATTTACGGACTTGGTCTGGCACAACAAACGTGTTAGATTAATAAAATAATCAAGGAAATAGGAAATGGTACGTAAAATTAATGTTGCTTTTACTTTTGATATGCGTATGTGGATGATTGCTGGGGTTTGCTTTACCTCTTTATGTGCGAACGCACGTGGTAAATGTAAATACAATATATATTGTATTGTAGACAGTGGGGTCAATTCTGCAATGCGTCAGTTATTACAAGATTGTATTCCTTATCCTCATAAAATTCAGTTTATTGAAATAACTGGCGAAGAAATAAAGCACAGCGATTATTGGGATCGCGCCACATCGTTTCAGCGTTCGGCAATGTATCGTTTGTTATTGCCCCAAGTTTTGCCTAATTTAAACAAAATTTTGTATATAGACTGCGATACAATTATTGCCAAGGACTTATGTGAATTGGATGATATCGACATTGGTGATAACTTACTGGGGGCGGTCCGTGAATTTAGTATAGCCGAGACAATCAAACAAATGCCAGAGCGCTTTACGCATATTAAAGAGTATGGTATTGATAAATTGATTGCCTCTGCCCGTTATTTTAACAGCGGTGTTTTGATAATGAATTTAAAAGAATTTAGACGTCAAAATATAACCCATCGTGCGTTACATTTGTTTGAAACAGGCCCTGGATTTTGGTGTTGTGACCAAGATACATTAAATATTATCTGTGCGGGCAAGGTGACTTATATTTCATTCCGGTTTAATCGCTGGGGGCAGTTAAATGGGGATTATCTGTATAAATTCTGTCGTTCTCATGGGTTAGAGGCCAAAGATGCGTATAAAGATTGCTCTGATTTTACTATTTTGCACTTTGTTGGTACTAAACCTTGGACCATAGAACCCCCATATGTTGCGCCCTTAGAAGATGTGTGGTGGGGTTATGCGGCACGCACACCATTTTATGATCGGTTAAAGTATATGCATCAGGTGGTTGTCTCGCAAGAAATGCAGAGGCGTCAGGAAGAGGCAAAATCTGCTAGAAACAAGAAAATGACGATAAAGGCACAAAAGAGTTGATTTTCATAAATTTATGTTTTATTATATTAACACAAAGGGCATTTTGCGTCGCGTAGAGTGTGAACCCAATTCCCATTAAGTCACATTCTAAGAGATAAAAAATCCCTTTTTTCTTTAATAACGACATTGTGCATCCTTGTGATGCGCAATGTTTATTTATGTTGTTAAAAAAGGGGACTTTATGCCACGTGTATCTGTGCTTACGCCACTTTATAACACCAATCCGGTGCATTTACGGGAAATGATAGAATCCATACTTAATCAGACATTTACGGACTTTGAATTTTTGATTCTAAGCGATTCACCAAATAATACCGAAATTGATGAAATTGTCGCATCATACAAAGATAAACGCATCAAATATGCCAAGAATGAACAGAATATGGGCATTACGCCATCCCGCAACAAGTTGCTTAAAATGGCACGTGGTGAATACGTTGCGATATTCGATCACGATGACATCTCTGTGCCGGAACGATTGGCATTGTGCGTGGAATACCTGGATAAACATCCGCGCGTTGGTGTGGTTTCTGGTTGGTTACAAGACTTTGGGGAATCCAATGCGTTGCGTGTGGTGCCGGAATTTGATGCAGATATAAAAACGCTTATGACGGATAAATGTTGTGTTTGGCACACGGCGGCGATGATACGCAAAAGTGTTCTGACCGACAATAATATCGAATATGAAGAATTTTATTCCCCGTGTGAAGATTACCACCTGTGGGTACAATTAATGGGAAAAACACATTTTTACAACTTGCAGACGGTATTAGTAAGATATCGTACATTTGCAGGTCAGACATCAAATGTCCAGAGTACGCGTATGGCGGCGGCACATCGTGCGATACAGTTGGAAATCAAAAATGCTTTCCCGGCATATTATGCCGCGTGGCATGATTCGGATTTGTGTACAACCCGGTTCAGAATGCGTCTGTTCGGTGTAATTCCATTAATGAAAATAAAGAATAACTGGCTGTTGTTGTTTGAATTTATCCCGGTTTTTAAATTAAGTTGGAGATAATAATGCCAAAAATTAGTGTGATTGTCCCTGTTTATAATGTTGAAAGATACTTGTCGCGATGCTTAGATTCTATATTGTCTCAAACTTATTCAGATATAGAAATAATTTGCGTAAACGATGGCAGTACCGATAATTCTGCCGATATTTTATCAGATTATGCAGCGCGTGACAGTCGTGTTAAAATTGTTACTCAGAAAAATTCTGGTTTGTCAGTGGCACGTAATATTGGGCTAAAACATGCAACTGGTCAGTATATTAGTTTTATTGATTCTGACGACTGGATTGATGTCGAATACTATGAATATTTGCTTGGGCAAATTGAAAAACACAATGCAGATATTGCTGTTGCAGCTATGCGAACAGTTAATCAAAGAACTGTTTCTGATATTGATAATCTGTACTGTGTAACAGACGACTTTATTCAAAAGGTAAAGAATCTTACAACGGGAAGTGTTTGTGATAAGGTATTCAAGAAAGAACTATTTGATGATATTATGTTTCAGCCTGGGCGATATTACGAAGATAATATCGTGTTGATTCAAACAATGTATGCGGCGAATACGGTGGTTTTTTCGAACTATGTATCTTACTATTATTTTATCAATCAAACAGGGATATGTCGTAATGCAGATGTAAAGGTTGCTCAAAAAAAACAAGAAGATAGATTTTACTTTGTACAAGAAATAATGAAATTGTCGGCAAAATATGGATATGCCAATTCAGACGATATAAAGAATTTTTTATTAAGAACAATCGCGGGTGATTTTATATCATCAAAATCAATGTATTATCATACGATCAAACAAATATTTGGTGGTAAGTATGTTCGCAGAATAAAAACAAGGAAATTTTTTTCCAAATTATTTGGCAGAAAAAAAAAGAAACCTAAAAAAAGTGGTTCACCCTGTATAATTGGACAGTATACATATTATGGTGATAATTTTAGTGTTTTTAACAAATTGTCTCGTGTTGGGTGTTTTTGTTCTATTGGTAAAAATGTTCAAATTGGTACATCATCGCACTTTATAGATACCTTAACAACATCACCAATTGTTGTGCCAGGTGCCCAGTTTATGCAATTTGAAAAAATAACAAATACAGATTGGATTAATTATCATAATACGTATTTTGATATTGATCCATTTGCGCATCAAAAACCCGTTTCCATTGGTAATGATGTTTGGATTGGAAATAATGTAATTATTATGGATGGAATCAGAATTGGACATGGTGCAATAATCGGTGCGGGTGCTGTTGTAACTCATGATATTCCACCATATGCAATTGTGGGTGGGGTACCTGCGCGGATTATTAAATATCGTTTCGATAAAAAAACAATCAATAAATTATTACAACAACAATGGTGGAATTTGGATTTTAGTGTCATATCAAATTTACCATTTCATGATATTAGCAGATGTTTAAAAAGCTTAAATCGCCATATTTAAGGAGAATATTTCTTATGTCCATTTTTGTAACAAAATCATTTATGCCACCAATTACAAACTACAATGAACTGGTTTCACAAATTTATCAGAGTGGTGTTTTAACTAACCATGGACCGATGGTGTGTGAACTAGAAAAAAAGCTATGTGAATATCTGGGGGTGGAAAATTTTCATTATCTGACCAATGGAACAATCGCTTTGCAATTAGCTTTATCGGCAATGGATATTGACGATGGTGAAATAATAACGACACCTTTTTCGTATGTTGCGACTACTTCCAGTATTCTATGGCAGCGTTGTAAACCCGTGTTTGTTGATATTGAACCAAATAACTTTACAATTGATACGACCAAGATAGAGGCCGCTATTACCACCAAAACCCGTGCGATTATGGCTGTCCATGTATTTGGATATGCATGTGATGTTGATGGAATTCAAAAGATTGCTGATAAATATAATTTAAAAGTCATTTATGATGGTGCACACGCATTTGGGACGCGTTTTTGTGGGCGCAGCTTGTTGTCGTACGGTGATGTATCTACGTGCTCGTTCCATGCAACAAAATTATTTCATACGATTGAAGGTGGTGCGTGCATTGTTCGTGAAAAGTCTGTGTCGGATAAAATGGAATTGCAAAAGCGTTTTGGTCACACCAAAGATGACCATTTTATATTGGGTATAAATGCCAAACAGTCTGAATTTCATGCGGCAATGGGATTGGCAAATTTCCCATATATTGATGAAATAATATCTGCGCGCCGGCATATATCTGAAATTTATGATTCTGAATTGATTGGATTTGTTGGTCGTCCACGCCCTCAGTCTGGTTTAGAATATAACTATGCATATTATCCAGTTGTATTTGCGGATGCAGCACAGTTATTGCGTGTCTTTAATGCATTACAGCAAAATGATATATTCCCACGTCGGTATTTTTATCCATCATTAAATACATTGCCGTATGTTAATGGTGCGTCGTGCCCTATATCCGAAGATATCACATCACGCATAGCATGTCTGCCGTTATATCCAGATTTGTCAGAATCAGATGTTCATAAAATCTGTCGGATTATAAAGGAAAATTTGTAATGAATTTTATATGTAATTCATCTTTTTTGAAAAAAATAAAGCTTAAACGCTTGTGGTATTGTATGACCTTTAATGCAAAAAAGGTTAAACAATACCAAGGTGTTTTGGATATGTTTAAATATAATCATATAGAAATATCAGATAATGATCTTAAAAGGGTTAATCTAAATATTTCTGGAAAAAATAATGTTGTTATTATAAAAAAATTGTCTGAAAACTTAAACAAAATAAATATGTTTGTGTTTGGTGACAATAATAAAGTAGTAATAGATGAAAATGTTAGTGTTTCTCAGAATTTATCAATATATATTGGACAAAATAACAAGAATTTTGGTCCTGTTTCAAATTGCGATATTATAATTGGTAAAAATACTTCTTTTGAATCCTGTGCTTTGTTTATAAAGAACTCTAATTCCAGTATAAAAATTGGTAATAATTGTATGTTTGCATTTAATATAACGTTATATCATACAGATTCTCATCCTATATTTGATATAAATACGAAACAAATTATAAATAAGGTAAAAGATTTATTCATAGGGGATCATGTTTGGCTTGGTGCAAATGTAACAATTTTAAAAAACACGCACATTGCAGATGATAATATCATTGGCTGGGGCAGTGTTGTTTCGGGCTGTTTTCTAGAATCAAATTGTGTAATTGCTGGAAATCCAGCATGCACGATAAAACGTGGTGTAACATGGGATTCTAATGGGGCAATTTGTGGTTATATTGAAAATAATTATCAGGAAGCGAAATGAAAACACCAAAAGTATCGATAATCTGTTTTGTATACAACCAGGCATCGTTTATTCGTGATGCGCTGGACGGGTTTGTTATGCAAAAAACAAACTTTCCATTTGAAGTATTAATTCACGATGATGCGTCCGTTGATGGTACGGCGGACATCATTCGTGAATATGCAGAAAAATATCCAGATATAATCAAACCAATATTCCAAACTGAAAATCAGTATTCAAAGGGTATAGCTATTGGTTGTACATATTTATATCCGCGTGTTCGTGGTAAATATGTTGCGGTATGTGATGGCGATGATTTTTGGACAGATGCGTATAAATTGCAAAAGCAGGTTGATTTCCTGGATGCAAATCCTGAGTATAATATTGTGTATCATCCAGTATCTGTGCTTTGGCAGGATGGTCGTATGGTTGAAGCAAAAATATCTCGTAAGCGGTCCTATGATGTGCCATTGTCGAACTTATTGTATAACAATTGCATACCAAACTGTTCTGTTATGTATAGATGGTGTCCAAATGGACTAGATATAACAACATGCAGACCACGTAATATTTATCCAGGTGATTGGTTTGTACATTTACTACATGCAAAAACCGGGAAGGTCAGGTGTCTTTCTGAAATAATGGCTATATACAGAAGACATTCTGGTGGGGTTTCTTTTGTCGATGAATTGGGCAAGGATGAATTGCATAATAAGTATGGGGTTAAGGAATTAAACTTCTTTATGAATGTTGAAACGCAGATTGCGCCAAAGACGCTAGGCTATCACAATTATGTCAGACACAAAGCATGTGAAATTTTAGTTTCTTATGTCAAAAAAGATAATTTTGATTCTGCTAAACAAATTTTATCTATGTGTCCAGATTTGGTGCCGGATTATATTGATATATGCAAGGCAACTCGCTGGAAACGCTATTTTAATAGATTATTATCTATATTTATTTTGTTTTTGTTAATTCTAACAGTGGGGGTAGTTTTATGAAAAAAATATTATTGTTAGGGGGATCTCATTTCCAGGTTCCATCTGTAAAGTGTGCTAAAAAGTTAGGTTATTATACAATTACTTGCGATTATTTGCCGGATAATCCAGGACATAAGTTTGCCGATGAATATTATAATATCAGCACAACAGACAAGGATGCTGTACTAAAACTGGCACAGGATTTACAGATAGATGGAATTGTTTGTTATGCTTCTGATCCGTCTGCCCCGACGGCTGCATATGTTGCAGAAAAAATGGGTTTACCCGGTCATCCGTATAAATCCGTTGAAATATTGGCAAACAAAGATTTATTTCGTAAGTTTTTAACAGAAAACGGGTTCTGTGTTCCACGTGCAAATGGATTTTCTGACCTAGATACTGCCATGGCGGATTGGGACAAATTTAAAAAACCTGTTATGGTAAAGCCTGTTGATTCTTCGGGCAGCAAAGGTGTTTCAAAAATTGAAGATATCTCAGAATTATCGGGCGCGGTCGAATATGCTCTTTCTTTTTCTAGATGTAGGCGGTTTATTATAGAAGAGTTTGTGGAAAAATTCGGGTATCAAATTGCTGGCGATGGTTTTTCTGTTGATGGTAAATTAGTTTTTCGGTGCTTTGCCAACGACCATTTTAATGCCAGCAGCGTAGGTAATCCATTTGTTCCTGTTGGGGCCAGTTGGCCATACAATATGCCAGCGCATATCCATGATAAATTGCATTCAGAAATTCAGCGTGCGCTTAGTTTGTTGCACATGCGTTCTGGTGCCTATAATTTTGATGCGCGTATTGATAAAGACGAAAATGTCTATTTGATGGAAATAGGTCCAAGAAATGGCGGAAATTTATTGCCCCAGGTAATAGAATATGCCACAGGCGTAGATATGGTAGAATATACAATAAAAGCAGCGGTGGGCGAGGATTGTTCAGACCTGCATATGGTTGAGCCGCAAGGGTATTGGGCGTGTTATATGATTCACTCTAAAACGGCAGGTGTTTTAAAAGCTGTCGAGTTTGTAGATGGTTTTAAAGAAAATAATTTAGTGGAATTTGAAATGATGGTTCAAATTGGTGATCAAGTCGATGCCTTTAATGGTTCTAATGGTACATTGGGTACAACAATTTTGAAGTTTGGATCGATGGATGAAATGTTGTATAAAATGGATCATATGGATGAATTTATCAAGGTAATCGTAGAATGATTTACAAACAAAATACAGTTACGGCAGATGCCTTAAAATCTTTTTATCTCGAAACTGATTTGTTGTTTACGCCACGACTATCAGAGCAGGTGAATTTGGTAGAGTATGTTAATAAAGTGTATTCTAATGCGGTATTGTTTGAGGTGTGGCATGAAAATTGTCTGGTTGGGCTGATTGCGTGTTATGCAAATGACGTTGTTAATAAGAAAGCCTTTATAACATCTGTTATAGTGCGGCCAGAGTATCATGGGCGTGGCATAGCAAAGCAATTATTGAAAAATTGTATAGGGTATTTGTTAGAACATGATTTTACAGAAGTGTCTCTAGAGGTGTTTCAGAATAATATGGTCGCACAGAGGCTTTATCACAATGTAGGTTTTGTTCCTGTTTTGAATAGTGGTAACAAGATAAAAATGACAAAATCATTTTGATACGTGTTTAGAGAATCAGGCGGGGGACCGCCTGATTTAATATATGATTTTTACAAAAACTTTAACGCTGGATGTTGATATTATGGGAACCTCTGGAATCCCAGTCGATTTGTTCGGAATGTAAATCCTGCTGTATTGACTGCGTGGAATTGTTACGGTGTTTGTGTCCAGGTTCAAGAATTTGCCATAATCGCTGCTGGAAAGCAGTTGATTGTTTGGTGTGTATGCATTTGTTGCAAGACCAAATTGGCTTATGATATCGCCGACCGCATAACCAGCGATGGTGTCATAAAATTTTAAGTACGGTATTGCCAGTGCCATGTATGGTTGTTCCAGGTTCAGATTATGATTAATTACAACGTTTGCACTGGATGATAATGAAACTTCTTCGCTTATCCAAATACGATTTCCAATAAGTTGATGTGCGTTGTCATAGCTGATCTGGGACATATCGAATTCTGCATCTGCACGTGCCAGTGCAATACCACCAACTGTTTCGCCATCATGTACACGTAATGTTTTTACATCTGTGTCCATGGTTATTTCACCAATTGCACCCGTAAAATTATCGTTTTCATTCGTTGTGCCACGTTTGATTTGCAGTTTGCGGTTGTTTTCGGACACGCTTAAAATTTCATCCAGTGTCATACGGCTGTTTACCATGCATAATTGGTTTAACAGATCACGACGTTCCAGTCGTGTCAATGTTTCACCACTTTCGATTAATCGTACCAGTACGGAATATATAATTTGTTTTTCTAAATTGTTCATATTGTTCCCCTGTTGTTTGAAATAAAAAAACCGCCATGGTGGCGGTAAATAAAAAACGTCCAGTTCCCGGACGAATGTGCAGATTATACCATAAATTGGTCAATAAATCAATATGCAATATTGTATATTGCAAAAAATATTGTGTGATATACCATATGCAGCATGAACTATATTGATGCGCATTGTCATTTAAATGTGGATGAATTGCCCGCGCAAATTGCGGTGGCAATAGCCAATGCCACGCACCCAGACGATTGGGTACGGGTCGTACACCACGACGGGCGGGGCGGTGTTTATGGTGCCATTGGTGTGCACCCGTGGCGTGTTGCGAATCTGCCCGATGATTGGGCGGAAAAAATGCGCGAATTGTTGTTATCAAATCCAAATTTAATGATTGGGGAAATAGGCCTGGATAAAAATCATCCAGATATGGAAACACAGGTTGATGTTTTTACCACGCAATTACAAATGGCGGCGGGGCTGGGGCGTGTTGCGCATATTCATTGTGTTGGCGCATGGGACCGGTTGCTTGATGCGTTGCGTAGCGCTGTGCCGCCGACAATTGTCTTGCACGGGGTGGCCACATCGCCGGAAATGATACGTGCGTTATTAAAATATAATGTATATTTTTCATTTGGGCGGGCAATTTGTAATCCGGCACATGCACGTGCTCGCATGGCATTGCGTGCCACACCGCAAAACCGAATATTATCGGAATCTGATTCTGATGACCCAATGAATGTTATCGGCATTGTGCAGAAAGTGTCCGAAATTTTGGCCTGTCCCCTTGCAGAGATTAAAAACACGATTTACAATAATACTATGGGTTTATTAAAACATGGACAGATTACATAGAACACGTTTATTGTTTGGCGATACGACGACCGAAAAACTGCGCACAGCAACCGTAATGGTTGTGGGGTGTGGTGCGGTTGGATCTTTTGCGATAGAGGCACTGGCCAGAACCGGCATCGGTCATATTATAGTTGTGGATTTTGATATGGTTGAGGAATCTAATATCAACCGTCAATTATTTGCGTTGGATTCAACCATCGGCATGGCAAAGGTAGATGTTGCCACCGCACGTATCCACGACATAAATCCCAATACACATGTCACCGCATATAATATTCGCTGGGACGGGGCGACGGAACTAGATGTGCGTCCCGACTTTGTAATTGATGCGATTGACGATGTCCCTGCCAAGGTTGCGCTGTACAAATGGTGTGCATCACACAATATTCCATTTATTTCCAGTATGGGGGCGGCCCTTAAAATGGATGTGACCCAAATAAAAATTGCCCCAATATCCCGGACGACGGTGTGTCCATTGGCTGGGCGGGTCCGTCGTGCGGTACGTGAATTGAATTTACCAGACTTTCCGGTTGTGTTTTCGACCGAACGCCCCGCACCGGTGTCTGGGCATGCTAAAAATATGGGGTCTAACGTCACGGTGACGGGGACGTTTGGGTTAATGTTAGCTAATTTTGTAATTAGAAATACGATTGAATATGCGGCAATGTGTGCGCGTAAATAATTGGTTTTATGTACTCAGGAACCTTTTCCTAAATGTTGTATTGCGATTGCGTGTCTCATAAAAAATGTTTATAATGATCTTGTCTTGTACCCAAGACCTAATAAACCTTAAAAGGAGAGAAAAGAGATGAGAGGACTAACAAGCTATGTTTTAATGCCATTGACATTTATCGGCGCCCTGAACTGGGGTCTGGTTGGTATCTTTGGTTTTGACTTGGTTGCGTTTTTGTTTGGCCCCGCCACATTGGCCAGCAACATTGTCTATGCGATAATTGGTATTGCAGCATTGATATGGCTGATATGGATGTTCGTTGATCGTCCAGTTAACAACAAACGCTAATCATAGCATCAGTTTCATGTCCACGCCCCCAAAAACCGGGGCGTTTTTTTTACAAATATATAATTAGATTTTTATGGTGCGGGTAAGGAGACTCGAACTCCTATGGGTTACCCCACTGGAACCTAAATCCAGCGCGTCTACCAATTTCGCCATACCCGCATTTTGCGTGTGGTCAAAGTCACCAGCACACCTAAAAAAACACAGTTTTTACATTCTATGATAATTTTTACTTGATTTCCAGTAAAATTTAACCTAAAATCAGGCGCAGAATAATTAAAAGGTAACCAAAATGGCATCTAAAAAAGGCAGCAAAGAAGTTGTAAAGCTGGAAAACAAGGAAACTGGCTTCTTTTACACAACTACTAAAAATACCAAGTCTGAAAGAACGGCTGGCAAAATGAAATTCCGCAAATATGATCCAAAATTGCGCAAGCATGTCGTATTTACCGAAGCGAAAATGCCTCACTAATGGCAAATGGTATTTCAAAAAAATCCCCCGATTGGGGGATTTTTTTTGTCTGGTTATATTTATTTGCTATGTGATATAATTCCCATTGCGGAAAACAAAGGAATGGAAAAATGCTACTTGATTTGATTTTGTTAATTGTTGGTTTTGTTTTACTGATAAAGGGGGCGGATTACTTTGTCGATGGTGCATCCAGTTTGGCCACGCGCATGTGTATCCCGCCAATTATTATCGGTTTAACCGTTGTCGCAATGGGAACCAGTGCGCCCGAGGCCGCCGTCAGCATATCATCCGCATTGCACGGTTCGAATGCGATTGCAATTGGTAATATTTTAGGGTCTAACATAGCAAATATATTTTTTATTTTGGGTGTGACGGCGATGATAACGACCCTGGTGGTCCAGAAAAATACGGTTCGTTATGAAATTCCATTCGTGGCCTTGATAACAATATTATTATGCTATATGGGATGGTCATATGGTATGATTTCGCGGATGGGGGCGGGGTGCCTGTTGGGATTGTTTGCGGCGTTTTTAATCTATCTGTATTTTATATCACGCAATACCGAATGTGACATAGATACCCCAAAGGCATTAAGTGCGACAAAAATAGTATTATTCATTGTGTTGGGGTTAATTGCCCTGGTCTGGGGCAGTAATTTAACCGTTGAATCTGCGGTATCTATTGCGCGATATATTGGTGTGTCTGAACGCGTTATTGGATTGACTATTATTGCCATCGGGACCAGTTTGCCTGAACTGGTAACCAGTGTTATTGCCGCCCGCAAGGGGGAATCTGACATCGCCATTGGTAATATTGTGGGCTCAAACATCTTTAATATTTTATTTGTGCTGGGGATTGCGGGTATAATTTTACCAATTCCATTTAATCCGGCGTTTTTATTTGATGGTCTGATTGCAATCTTGGCGGTTGTGTTGTTGTTTTTGTTTACTTGCGGCAAAAAATGTTTAACGCGCTGGCCGGGAATGCTGTTTGTGTTAATATATATTGGTTATTTGATTTGGTTAATTCTGGATAAATAAAACGCGCCCCATCTGGGGCGTTTTAATTAATTGCATACGACAACGTATGGTGGTTTTGATTTTTCTGTGTTTATCCCCGTTTCACCACAATCTTTACAGTTAAATCGTCTGTTTCGGGAATAATCTGCACCCAATGGTACATTGATACCGTCAATTCCAGACTGATTTATATATTCACGATTTGGAAAACCAAAGAACAATGCGCGTGTCGGCCCCCCGCATTCCGATACGTTTCCATTATAGCATCGTGGGTCTGCAATTTTTGTTGTGTCCGGAACACATCGGGCAACACAAGTTTCGTTATCTACAATCATTTTTTCACAATCTGTACACGATGTTTGTGGTGCGCGCAACGTTGCACCCGCCACACCATAGGCTGCGTTGTACCGGATGTGTTCGCATTTTTTTATTGCTTGTATATTGGATGGGTCACCTACGCATTCCCATTCCAATGTGTTATAGTTTAATTGTGCGACCATTTTGTCTGGACAGCTTTTTTCAGGGAACGGGCTTATGCATTCCCAAACACTATCTACCATAACGGCGCTTTGATTGTCTGCACACAGTGGTTTTCTGGATTCGTCCGGTACACATTCCATCAAATCAGAATCCCACACCATATCCCCGCCACAGTTTGTTTTTGTGTTATATCCTGTACATTGCCAACGGCCAAAACGATAAATCTTTACCGTGCCGACGGGACAGGTAATGTCTTCGGTAATATTTACCGCGATTTCGGTTAGTGTATCTGGTATTTCATATTGTGTTAAATATACCAGTTGTCCGGGCGTTAATTCCATTTTTTCTATGATAGACTTTGGTACAATTCTTTTTGTGCTGGTCCCACCAGACATAATAACGTTATCGTTAAATATTCCAAATGTACCTGCGTCATTAAATTCAGATTCCAGGATTTCCATTATGCCATTATATTGCGTATCGTTAATTGGTGCTGTTGCGGTGACGATATAACTGAATGCGGGCTTCTTGTTGCGCACAATTTCACAGTTGGTTATTGATAATCTGTTGTCCAGGCATATAAATTGACTTGTTATGCCATTTTGTTGAACACACTCGTCTTCGAATGTTATTCCCTTGATTTGGGCATTGTGAACGGCGGCTGCGCATTGTGCAATCATTCGTAGGTCAGATTTTTCAATCGCATATTCTGTTTCATGTTCTTGGATTTTCTGGCTGGGGCTGTCCATTATATAATAGCCCGCCATAAACAAAGCCACCAAAATCATAATAAAAATATTCATCATTCTCCCTTGCGATTTATTAAAAGTGTAGCTAATATAAGTATAAACTGCAACAGGGAAGTTTATTTATGAAAAAAATAATTTTAGCGTTATTGGTACTGTCGGGCTGTGGTTTTACACCTATGTATGTGGGGCGTGATTCTGATATTTATGTTGCACCAATTCGTGGTATCAATGGGATAGAATTGCGTAATGCCCTGAATGCCAAATTTGGTGGTGCGCGCGACACGAATGCGAAATATACGTTAACAATAAATTTGGGCGAACCAATTACCCAGTACAAGGCGTTGGAATCAACCGGTGATGCCACCTGGCAGGAAATATCTATGTCGGCATCGTATTCGTTAACAGATACAGCAACGGGCACGGTTCTGGCAACGGGGACCGAGCGTGCATCTGAATCATACACATTTGTCCGATATCTTGTTGCATCGAACGCATCATATAATAATGCTGTCAAAAATTCGCTAACGGTATTGGCGGAAAAAATAGGGACACGCGCAATTACCGCAACACACAAAAAAAATACTGATAAAAAATAATGAAATGGAAAGACGCTGATTTTAATTCCGGCATAGAATCCGTTCGCGCGGTATTGATATATGGTCCCGATGCTGGCCAGGTTGATGAATACTGTGACCGTGCGATTGCAAAATTGGGAATAGAAAAAGACAACCTGTTTGCGCTGGATTCTGATGAATTGCGAGAAAAACAGGATGCGCTTTTCGCAGAAAGTTGTACCCCATCTATGTTTGGGGGTCGAAAGATGGTTCTTGTCTCGAATGCTGGCGATGCATCGGCAAAACAAATTGCAGAATTAATAGGACATCCCGGATTATGTGCGACTGTGATTGTGACGGGTGGTGACCTGCGCAGTGGTGGTGGCCTGCGTACATTATTCGAGGGGGGCGAAAACCTTGGTGCATTGGCGTGCTATACCGATGATGCACGCACATTGGAACCGTTAATACGAAATGAATTGGCCGCGGCTGGTATTGGGCGTATTCATCCTGATGCAATGGCGTATATGACAGCACATCTGGGGGGGGATCGTGGGATTACTCGTGGTTTTTTAACGAAAATAGCCCTTTATGTAAATGACAAAAAGACCGTTGATCTGGATGATGTGGAAAAATGTTTGCCGGATTCTGCGGCTGCGGATATGGATGATTTTTTGTATTCGTTGACGGCGGGGCACATTGCCCAGACGATGACGGCATTGGATCGATTGCTGTATGATAATGCGGAGCCGAATATGTTGGTTCGTATGCTGGATGGCCATTTCAAAAAATTACTGACAGCGGTTGTTGATGGACAATTGCCACGCTTGTTTTGGAAAGTGGCTGAAAAGTTTAATAATGCGGTAAAAATCTGGCCCGTGGCCGAGATTACAAATGTTTTGATACGTCTAAATGAACTGGAAAAGCAATTACGCACCACCGGTATGCCAGGCGAGGTTTTATTACGTGACTTTGCCTTGAAATTGTCTGTGCGTGCGGCACGACTTGCAATAAAAAGAAGGAATTAATTAAAATGTTAGCATCTGTTTATGCCCCCAAGGATTTTAAGCGCTTGCGTGTGGTTGGTGATCTGGTCGCGCGTTGTTTTGATTTTATTTCCCCGCATATTCGGGCGGGCATTTCCACCGGTGAAATCGATCGTATGGTTGCCGAATTTTTAAAAGCAAATGGTGCGCGTTCGTCTGATTTGGGATACCAGGGATATCCAAAGCATATTTGTACGTCTGTTAACGATGTTATCGTGCACGGCATCCCCAGTGATGGCGTAATCCTAAAAGATGGTGATATTGTCAACGTTGACCTGACGGCCGAGTTCAAGGGTTTTCACGGCGATGCTTCGCGTATGTTTATGATTGGGAATGTGTCAGCCCAGGCGCGCAAATTGGTTAATGTGTGCCAAGATGCGCTGAATGCGGCAATTTCAATTTGTGCGCCCGGTGTTCCACTGTCTGAAATTGGTCGCGTAATTGAAGAGGTTGTAACCCCTCACGGATTTTCAATTTCGCGTGATTTTGTTGGTCACGGCATTGGCAAAGTTATGCACGATGAGCCGCAAATATATCATTTTTATGATAAGCGCTGGGATAAAGTAAAGATGGTGCCGGGTTTGGTCTTTACGATTGAGCCAATGATTAATACGGGGCGTCCCGAATGCAAGATTGACGATGATGGCTGGACTGCACGTACGGTTGACGGTGGCTTGTCGGCACAGTGGGAACATACAATCGGTATCACCGAAGATGGTGCAATAATATTTACCGAAAAAATGGTCTAGGGATAAATAATGCCAAAGTCTGATCCGTTAATGCGTGCGGGGCACCGTGAACGTCTGCGTAAGAAATTCGATGCCGGCAAGGCTAGTGATGCCGAAGAAATGGAATTGCTTTTGACATATGTTATTCAACGTCGCGATGTTCGCATTCCAGCAAGATTACTGACGGAAAAGTTTGATAGCGCATATAATGCGATGGTTGCAAATCCAGACGATATTAAATCTATACCAGGTGTGGGCGATGGGGTTGCGACGTTCTTTAGATTATTGCACAGCATTGTTACCAAGGGGTATCGCGAACGGGATAAAAAAGAATCTGTTATTATGACGCCTGACCGTCTAAAAGAATATTGTCGTATGAATTTGGCCAATAAATCCACCGAAGAAATGCGAGTTATGTATTTGGATAATGTTGGTCGTGTTTTATGCGAAGAAATAAATGATATCGGCACGGTTAATCAATCTAATGTATATCCAGATAAAATCTTGGCGCGTGCATTACTTACCGGTGCGACACGTGTCGTATTGTTCCATAATCATCCAGTTGGAGATTGTAAAGCCTCAGAAGAAGATAAAAAGACCACGATTAATCTTGGGAAAATGTTATTGCAACATCATATAAGCTTGTATGATCATTTGATTATTGATAATTTCGGTCAAATATACAGTATGCGTACATCTGCACATATGTTAGAATTAGACCTGGAAGAGGCCAGAATTGCTTTAAAACAAATCTGAAACGTCGCATACCTCGCTTAGCTTTATTGTGTCGCCTTGGGACATTTTGTCGGTATTTAGTGTATATTCGGTTTTTGTTGCCATCGATGGCGTGTCCCACGTATCAACAAACGGTCGCGAAATTATTGTTGCGTGAAATACCGGTGTGAAATGAAATTGTATTAATCGTAACGCGCAATCGGCACCATGTGTCGTTCTGAAACCCTTTGGGGTTAGATTGTTAAATGTCCCGTTGTTATTTATCTCGATTTTATATTCATCATAGTCGTGTGCATTCCCGGTTGCCACGTGTGTGCGTGTGATTCGGTCCATACGCCCATCATTGTTAATGTCTCGATTAAATTCGGCAATGCTTTCGATGCCTGCGCCAAATTCATCCAACGTGCCCCGTATTATTGCATCGGGTGTTCCCAGGCCGTCTGAAAATTCACCATCGTGTTTGATGACATTTGGGGCGCGTTTCGATATAGTTGGCGTTTCAAGGGCGGTTGTTGTACCCGATTTGCTAAAATCACCCTTTAATATCATAAACATCAGTGCACATACCGCCGCCAGCATTAAAATCAATAATACATTAATCAGTGTTCCACCACGCTGAGATTTCATTTTTTATTCCTTTATATCTGTTCTATCCGTCCCGGTTTCCAGCCTTCGATTTGTCGAATGGCGTTAACTACTTTGTCCAGTTCAGCATCACTTAAGTCCGAAATGCGTCGATTTATAGAAAGTCCCGTCAGACGTTCAATGCTGCGCTGATATGCGACGGTGTTGTTTTCAGACGGGGGTGCATATCGACTGACCGCATTTGCGATTGTAAGGTTGTTGTAACTTTTACCACGCAATAACTTTTTTACCGCCCGTTGCCCCGTTTGTTCATCTGGGAATACGGCAAATCCGCCGGCCTCGCCAATGGCGCCGGCGCGACGTGAAAAATCAGACATACGGATGTTGCCCGGGTTGTTATTGCGCCACGCGCGTGTTCCACCAACGTGTTTGTATTGGGTGTTGTCGGCGGCCACAAATATGACGTCTTTGCCGGATTGTATCGCGCGTACTGGTGTTATATTTTGTACGGTTGTATTTTGAATTGGTGTTGCATAGTGTTCAATATTATCAGGTTTTGTTGTGGGGACGTCAATATCGCCCGGCACGCCCGCCGATGTCAATGGTTCATCTGAATATGGTGTTGCTAGGATATTTACGCCGGAATCGTAGATGTCAAATTCTTCGTAAAGTTGGAATTCATCGTACTTCTTCATCTGCTTTTTGCGCAGATCCAACAGTGCATTTACCGTATCCAATGGTACTGCAATCGGCTTGCATCCCTGGCCAATTAAATCACCACCGTATATTGTATTAACAAAAACAGGAACCGCGCATATTGTCCCCAGTATCAATATTAGATTCTTAATGTTGTTTATTATGGACATCGCCTGCGCATTTTTTGAACCGCGTATCATCGCCCATGCCCAGCCCACCAAAAGTATCCCGACGATAAAAATCAGAATAGTCCACGCATATTCAAAAAAAGTTTGAAAACTGCGAACGACACAACCGGGGTCTTCCATATAGATATTTACGCCATCAACCCCCAGGTTTCGAAAACCTGAATTCTTAAGCAGCCTAAGTATCGTTTCGTTGTCCATTCACGTGCGTTCGGTGTTTATTTTTGCCCCGCTACACCGGTAAAGAATCCCGGTATTGAAAAGTCTTCATCATTTGCGGCAATCCCAGCCCATCCAAAAAGGTCTCCCATCAGACCACTGTCATCCCGCTTTGCCTTTTTAAATGGCAGGATGTTTTTCAATTTTCCAATTTTACCATTCCCTGATGGTTTCGGAGATTCCGGGATTTTATCCTGGGTCTGGGCAAATTCATTGGCCAATTGTGCCAATGTTGCGTCGGTGTCAGCCATATCATCGGTCATAGAAACAGAAAAGTTTTCAGTATCTGTATCTTCTATCATCTGTTCTGGGATGATGTTTGCATCTGGTTCATCTGATATAATATCTTCGCCCAATGGCGTCATCGATTCCAGTAATTCTTCCAATGTTTTTTCGCGTTCTGCGACGGGGGCATCATCTGTGACAACGTCGTCAATTGAAACGGTTAATGCGTCAATGTTTCCCGTATCGTCTGGTTCGGATACAGGTTCTATTGCCTCTATCGTCGGGGTGACTTCTGGTTCCACAACAGATGGTTCCTCTTCATCATTTGCGGACAGTATAGACAATATCGGAATTATTTTATCAGATTCTGTCTCTTCTGCGATTTCGGAGATTGGTTCAACAATCGGCTCAGCAACAGGTTCGACAATTGCTTCTTCTGAAACGATTTCTGGAATTGGCTCTGGCTCTTGTGTCTCTTCTATCTTGATTTCAGGGGCGTCAATTATTTCTGAGGTAGGGGCTTCGATTGTTTCGATGATTTGTGTTTCTGTTATTGCCTGTGTTGTGGTTGTTGCAACACTTGCCAATGCATCGTCTGCATCAACTGGAACACCAAATAATATGGTATCTGTACCCAATCCCAACGCACCGCGTACCTCTTCAAAAGCGGCACGAATCTGGGCCATTTCAAACACTTCGTTACCTGAAATATAGATTATTTTTGTTTTCATCGAACTCAATCCCCCACAAATTACCCATACATTATATCACATTTTAGGGTTGAACGCATATAAAAAATGTCTTACACTGAGATTATGGCTGATATAAAACAACAGATTTTTCAAGAGCTGGCATCATTGGAAGAGGCGGCGGCCCGCCTGCGCGGTACCGCGGTGGCGGCCGGTAAACAAACAGATCTTGAGGTGGCAATTTTAACTGAACAGGTAAAAAGCCTGCGTGATAAAAACGCCCGCGCCACTGATATGATTGATAAATCCATAGATATATTAAAGAAGTTAGTATGAGCGTAGTTACCATTCCAATCGTTAATAAAAATTATCCTATGGGCTGCGAAGACGGGCAAGAGGCACGCCTTATCGATTTGGGTAAAATGGTCGATGCGCGCGCCCGCCAGATTTTGGATAAAATTGGGCCATTGCCGGAAAGTGCTCTGCTGGCAACATTGTGTATTGTTATGGCGGATGAGTTGCGTTCCAAGACAACCGCCACCCCAAGTGTGACCGATGCAGATCTTAAAGAAATCTTGGCGCGCATTCGCGAAATCAAACATAAAATAGCCCAATAGAAAATAATTGCCCGTGATAAAATTCGGGCATTTTTTCTGTTGTTATTTTTTTTCAAATGTTTTAAATTTTGGGTACTATGGTAAAAGAAATTATCGAAAGAATTGATTCTCAGCAATTATCAGACGCATTGTCTGAACGCTATTTGTCATATGCGGTAAGTACGATTGTATCCCGTGCATTACCTGATGTTCGTGACGGATTAAAGCCGGTACATCGCCGTATTTTGTATTCTATGTTGCGTCAGAAATTATCCCCATCGGCCGCATTTCGTAAATGTGCAACGGTTGTTGGTGACGTGCTGGGGCATTACCACCCGCACGGGGACAGCTCGGTTTATGATGCGATGGTTCGTCTGGCCCAAGATTTCTCTGTACGCTATCCCCTTATTGATGGTCAGGGTAACTTTGGTAACATCGACGGTGACCCCCAGGCGGCATATCGATACACTGAATCCAAGATGACCGATGCCGCCATGTTGATTATGGAGGGGCTGGACGAAGACAGTGTCGATATGATGCCGAACTTTGACGGCACGACAATGGAACCAGTTGTTATGCCGGGGGCGTTTCCGAATTTGCTGGCAAACGGTGGTATGGGAATTGCGGTTGGTATGGCAACGAATATTCCAACTCACAACGTGGCCGAGGTTTGCGATGCCTTGAACTTGGTTGTTGATAAACCAGATGCAACCACCGCCCAGATTATGAAGAAAATGATTGGGCCTGATTTCCCGACCGGTGGTATCTTGATTGATTCGTTTGAAACGATTGTAAAAAATTATGATACCGGTCGTGGGGCATTTCGTGTTCGTGCCCGTTGGGCGGTCGAAGAATTGGAACGTGGCACGTACCAGGTTGTAATTACCGAAATCCCATACGGGATTGTGAAATCTAAATTGGTTGAACAAATTGGGGCGCTGATTGACGGTAAAAAACTGCCATTGGTTGACGATATAATTGATGAATCTACGACCGATGTCCGCATCGTTATTACGCCAAAGTCCAAGAATATTCCGGCAGATAAAATGATGGCGCATCTGTTCGCAATGACGGATCTAGAATCACGTTTCAATATGAACTTTAACGTGATTGATTCTAATGGTGCACCACGGGTTATGCCAATTGGTGACGTGTTGCGTGAATTTATTGCACACCAGAAAAGTGTTTTGTTGCGTCGCACAACGTGGCGGTTGAACAATATTGCGCGTCGCTTGGAAATCTTGGGCGGATTGCTGGTTGTGTATTTGAATCTGGACCGTGTCATTGAAATTATAAGAACCGAGGACGAGCCTAAGGCTGTTTTGATTGCGGAATTTAACCTGACCGATATTCAGGTAGAGGCTATTTTAAACACGCGTCTGCGTTCGTTACGCAAACTGGAAGAAATGGAAATTAAACGCGAAGATGCTGCCCTGCGTGAAGAGCAACGTCAACTGCAAGAATTAATGGCCAATCCAGATATGCAAAATGAACAATTAAAGGCTTGGTTCACAGATATTAAAAAGCGTTATGATAAAAAGACCGCACTGGGGCGTCGTCGTACAACCTGGGTGGAACAAACCGAAGAGATTGTCGTTGATGCAGATGAGTTTATCGAAAAAGAACCATTGACGATAATTTTGTCGACGATGGGCTGGATTCGCGCGGCCAAGGGGCACCTGGATTTGAATGCGCTGGATATGAAGTTCAAAGAGGGTGATGAATTGCAGTTTGCGTTCCATGCGATGTCAACGGATAAAATTAATCTGTTTGCATCAGGTGGTAAAATGTTTACATTGCCTGCAAATGAATTGCCGTCCGCGCGTGGGTTTGGTGAATCTGTGCGAATGATGGCTGATGTTGGCGCAGATGAAACGATTGTGCGTGCTTTTGTACTGGATACCAAGGCGAAATACCTGGTCGTGGGGCGTCACGGTGTTGGTTTCGTTGTGTCTGGTGAAAATTGTCTGGCGCAAACCCGTAACGGTAAACAGGTTATGAATGTTGATGCAAAAAATCCGGCGATTATGTGTGTGCCGGTCACGGGCGATATGGTTGCAATGTCGGGATCGAATGATAAATTGCTGATATTTGCGACATCTGAAATTCCAGAAATGTCCCGTGGTAAGGGGGTAATTTTGCAGAAATATAATGCAGAACGTACGTATGTTTTGGATATTATGTTCTTTGATGCCTATGATGGCTTTGGCTGGACGACGGGGCGTGGTACAACACGGCTCGAAGATTGGAAACCGTGGGTGGCTCGTCGCGCGTCCCAGGGTCGAACAATTCCGGTCGGATTCCCGCGCAGTGGTAAATTTGGAAGATAAAAAATCCCCCAAATGGGGGATTTTTTAATAAACCGGATATTCGCGGGGATAGTCTGGGTTTGGATGTTGCAGGGCAGATTTCACCCCACATCCAGCAACAATCAGTGAAATTGCAAACAAGATAATTATTGTTTTCTTCATAACATAAATTATATATCGATGGTTTACGGGTGTCAATTTTTTATATAAGATTAAATTCTTGGGAATTTTGTGATATAATATACCGAGTCTATCCAGAGAGAGAATATAAATGTCGTCGCCAAAACTGTCGCGTGATTTGCGATTGTTGCTTGTTTTTTCTGCATTGCGCAATGTCACAGACTTGTTTTTGGGGACGTTTTTAATCTCGTTTATTATGCATCTTTCCCCGAACGAGATTTTATCTGTTTCCATGTACAAGCTGTTTGAATATGCGGCGACGTCTGCGGGATTTTTTATATTCGCGCATTGGTGCAAACGATACAACAAGGTTTCTGTATTCGCATTGAACCAGGTGCCCAAAATCGCACTGTTGCTTGCGATTGTCTTGTTGGGGGATGGTGTTACTAAATATGTTGTTCCACTTGGTTTGTTATATGGGGTTGGTGCGGCAATGTACCATTTGCCGATGAATTTAATGGTCGGAGAAAAAAGTACGCGTGAAACGGTTGGCCTTTATATGGGGGCAAAAACAGCCACCAATTATGCAGTCAAGGTTGTTGTACCTGTTGTATTGGGCTTCTTTATCGATACCGGATCGTACGTGTCGGTTGCGTATGTTTTGTTGGGCTTGTCTGTGCTAGAATTATTTTTGATGGTATTTTTATCTCCGTCGCGCCATCGTACGCGCCGGCCATTGGATTTTGGTGGCTTTTTTCGTTGTATGATGCGATTCCCGGTTATTCGTACCCTTTTTGCGATGGAAATAATGCGCGGTTTTGGTATGGGATTACTGACGTCTGTGATAACGATGTATACGGTATTTATGTTCAAGACAGATTTAAATCTGGGTATACTTACAACGCTATTTTCTGTGTTTTCGATACTTACGTCTTGGTTGTTGGGGCGTTTTGGTCGCCCGCGGTATTATGCGTATATAATATTGGCTGCGATGTTGATAAGTATGTTTGGGATTTCATTATTTGTGTGGCGCGCGACGCCGATAACATTTCTGGGGTATAACCTGGTTTATGCGACGGCAATTGTTGGCTTGGATCAATTGTGTGCTGTTAATATGTTTAAGTTATCTAATTCAAGATGCATAACCGCCAATCATAAAATAGAATACTTTGTGTTTCGTGACTTTGCGTTGTTTATAGGTCGTTGGGTGGGGTACACGGGCCTGATGTATATCGGTGTTTTTGGTGGCTATGCATGGTTGCGTTGGTATCTGGTTGTTATCACGTTATCGATTATGGTGGCGGGCCTGCTTAGTATGCGTATGTTACCGTATTTAAGAGCGCGCAAATAAAAACCGACCCAAAAGGTCGGTTTGAATTTTGGCAGCCCCAACCGGATTCGAACCGGTGTTCTCGCCTTGAAAGGGCGGTGTCCTAGGCCTCTAGACGATGGGGCCAAAACTGCCGTGTTCATATGAACGCCGGCAAATTATACATATATTTTTGCCCCGTGTCAAGTTTTTATTCCGCCGGTGTTGTATCTGTTTCCAATGGGTCAGATTCAACCATTGTAAATACGATTTCGGTGCCGTTGTCGGACGTCAAGACCAATGTGTCGTCGTGTAATTCGTACGATGTGACCGTTGGCATGAATTGAAAGTATTCTGTCTCGGTCTGCATTGCTTCCGGTTCGCCCATCATCATTGTTGATGCAAATCCGTCAAATTGAATGTTGTTACCGTCGGCGGTATATGCACCGTTATAAAGGTTTACAACCTTGCCATTAACGCGCATTTCGTCTGGCGCAAAAGACAGGACAACTGTCGCGCCTGGCTGGTTTGCGACAAAGTGTTTGCCCTTTAAAACATTTGGGTTTTGTGTGTTCATATCACAGGCCACCAATGCCATTGCACATGCGCTAATTGCGAATAATTTAAATTTCATATGTTGCTCCTTTTGCTTCGTATATGGTCATTATAGACCAAAATAAATAATAATAAACAAGAAAAAACACCGTCAAACGACGGTGCGAATAGCTGGCGGGATTGACGGGGCTCGAACCCGCGACCTTCTGCGTGACAGGCAGACGCTCTAACCAGCTGAGCTACAACCCCTTAAAGCGTTATGTATGATATATTGTCGGTGGAATAAATGCAAGTACTTTTTTTAAAAAAATAAAAATCCCCAAACTGGGGACTTTTTAATGTTCTTTTTGTCTGGTTGCGACATTTCCTTTTCCGAAAATCTTTTTTATCGCTGCAAAGAATTTTTTGCGTTTTTCCGTGCGCTTCACAGATTTTTTCCAGGCTTGTTCCAGCATTTCATTCTCTTTTTCTTCGGCGCGACGCAGTTTTTCTTCACCATATTCTTTTAGCTCGCGTTCCAGTCTTTCGTCTGCGGGTTCGCGATAGTTTGCGTCTGTGATTGTGATTTTATCTTCGTTCATAAAAGATACTCCTTTATCATATTAAACAACTTCGGTAACGGCACGCAGGGCTCCGTCACGCGATAATTGAACAACGCGGATTTTCTTTTTCATTTCCGCAATTAAATCTGTGCGGTCGTATGCTGGCTGGGTGTGTAAAATACGATCTGCGAATGCGGCATATGCGGCCTCGGCACTTTCGGCGTGAATTGTGGTATAGAAATGGTCGTGTCCCGTCCCCAACATTTCCCACAAAATAGACGCATTGTCGGTCGAAATTTCCCCGCCAATAATAACGTCAGGTGTCATACGCACAACCAAATCCAACAATCGTGCATAGTTCATATCGTTCGTCTGTTCGGTGCGTGATAATACAAAGTGTACGCGGTTTTGTTGTGGCACACGTATTTCGCGTGCATCTTCGACGGTGATGACACGACTGTTTTTGTCTATCAATGTTAGCATATGATTTAAAAACGTTGTCTTTCCGGTCGCGGTCGCGCCACTGATTAAAATCGGACTACCGTCGTTGATTGCAGACATCAGTCTTTCGTACGGATCGTCTGGGCGGACATTTTCGCGTGGTTTAACCTTTAACAACGGACGTCCCCGTTCCAGGTGATAGTTTTCAAAACTTGTTTCTGGGGCACCGCCACCACGAATATTCATTGCCACCCCGCCGGTGACATCATTTTCATCGTATTGAACGTTTGGCCCAGCAATGGCGGTAAAGCGATGGTTCCCGGGCAACGTAGCATACACCACAGGCATTCCATGAATCGGGTCGAATGGTCGCTCATAAATATTTGCAACCGTGTGAATAAGGTCGATTAAATATTGCTTGGATAAAACCTCGGCCTGGTATGATACCCAGGGAACACGTGCACCGTGCAGGCGCATCCAAACCTCGCCCGCGTGGTTGATGGCAATTTCTTCTACAAACGATGGTTTATAGAATTCTTCCAGTGGACGCAACAAAGATTCCAATACTACATTTGACATTTATGTATATTTTACCATAAATCGTGACTTGAATCAAAAAGGTTTATTTGCTAAAATTAAAAAAAAAGAGAGAAAGGACGATGAAAAAAACAATTCTTTTTGCGCTGTGTTCTGTATTGTCGTTGGGGGCGTGTACAACGGGCGATACGCCATATAACGTTGATGATTTCGCAACCGGTGGTGCGGATGCACCATTATATAACGAACGGACCAGCACATTTATGCAAGCAGATAATCAGTTTGCAAACATTGATTCGTATAAACCAAAAACGGCCGCGGAAAAAGAACAAACTGCAAACCGATGGAACACATCCCGTATGGAAACCCGTTGGCAGGAATACCATGGCACAATGGTTCGTGTCCAGATTTTGTTGGGTAATTCGGACCTGCGCGAAATGCGTTTGCGCCTGATGCAGAATGCGGACGGTATGGATATCAATGGCGACACGCGCACCATATTGGCCGCGGTCGCAGATTATGAAATGAAGCGTGTTTGTGGCCGCAATGCATCCAGTATTGTTATGGTTTATGACAAACCATCGTTTGATGTGATGCGTCCAACGCCGTACTTTGATTATCGGATAGAGGCCGAGGGATCCACGATGCGTGAATATGGGTTCCGCTGTGTCTATAACAACTAAACAAGAACAACTAAACAAAAAAGGAAAGCAAATGAAAAAATTGATGATTGCATTGGGTTTGTGTGGTGTATTGGGTGCCTGTGACAGTAATGCTGGCGCACAAAATGGCGACACGGTTGTAATTAATTTTGCGGGCTATCTGGACGGGGTTCAGTTCCCAGGTGGCACAGCAGAGGGCTTTCCATTAAAATTGGGCAGCGGTCAATTCGTTCCCGGCTTTGAAGAACAACTTGTTGGCGCGGTAAAGGGCGAAGAACGCGATGTTAACATCACGTTCCCAACAGAATATGTCCCAGAATTGGCGGGCAAAGATGTTGTGTTTAAGGTGACGGTGGTTGATATTATCGAAGAATAGAATCGATATGTGAAAAAAATCCCGCCACACGGCGGGTTTTTTTATAAGGTATGTGGTACGACAAGAGGTATAAACAAAGGTTTATTATGTTGTGCGTAAATAAATATGTTTTTTCCGATTGTATTGCGTGGGGGATTTTTTTATAATCTGAATATGGAAAAAGTGCCAGATTTATTTATTATTGCCGAGCATACAGATTTGCTCAAAAAACTGAATGAATGGGACGTTGCGTACCATCAAAACGATGCGCCAATCGTTGATGATGCAACTTATGATGCTACCAAACATCGCGCCCTGGATATCGAACGTGAATATCCATCCCTGGCGGTGGCGGGTGTGTCCACACACGTTGGGGCGGCTGTGTCTGATAAATTTACATCTGTGTCACACAGTGTTCCAATGTTGTCTATATCCGATGTGTTTAATGAAACAGATGTGGCGGATTGGTATAACAAGTTGGCTGATAAAGATGTCTTTATTGAATTAAAGGTTGACGGGGTTTCCTATTCAGCGCGATATGAGGGGGGGCAATTGGTGCGTGGCCTGACCCGGGGCAGTGGTACACATGGCGAAGATATTACCGAAAATCTTAAAACTATACCCGATATTCCGCATACTTTGACCGGTGATTTTCCAGATGTTATTGAAATTCGGGGTGAAGTTTATATGACCCGTGATGATTTCTTTGCGTTAAATTCTGACGGTGGCAAAACGTTCGCAAATCCGCGTAATGCGGCGGCCGGGTCGCTGCGCCAATTAAATCCCGCGGTAACGGCGTCGCGCCGATTAAGTGCGTTTGCATATACATATGGTGAAATATCTGAACGTAATTTTGCGACCCAATCTGAATATTTTGAAAAATTGCAATCCTGGGGGTTCAAGACCACGCGCGCCTGGGCGCATCACGCATCCAGCATGGATGAAATTCAGGCGGTATATAATAAACTTATGCTGATGCGTCCCGATATTCCATTTGATATAGACGGCTTGGTGATAAAGGTAAATGATATAGATTTACAAGAAAAGATGGGGGCACGTGCCAATTCCCCCCGGTGGGAGGTTGCATACAAATTCCCCGCTGCGCGCGCCATAACAACCCTGAATGATATTACAATCCAGGTTGGTCGTACCGGTGTCTTGACACCGGTGGCGGAACTGGAACCAATAAATATTGGTGGTGTGGTTGTATCACGGGCGACATTGCATAATGCCGATGAAATCGCGCGCTTGAATGTAAAAATTGGGGACCGGGTTATTGTTCAGCGTGCCGGTGATGTTATTCCGCAAATTGTCGGTGTTGCGGAGTCTGCACCCAATGCCACAGACTTTGTTTTCCCGGATGTTTGTCCGGTGTGTGGCGCCACCGTTGTTCAAGATGCGGGTATGGTTGCACGTCGATGTGTAAATACTTTGGGCTGTCCGGCACAAAGATTGGGAGAGTTGGAACATTTTGTGTCACGCGCTGGTTTTGATATAGATGGATTGGGGACGCGCCAACTGGAATTATTTATATCACGTGGCTGGATTAAAACGCCGGCTGACATATTTACACTGATTGCGCAACACGGTGATGAAATTCGCCGTTTGGATGGATTTGGGGACAAGTCTGTTGATAACCTGAACACTGCAATTGAACGTGCGCGTGACATAGAACTGCATAAATTGATATATGCAATCGGTATTCCGGAAATTGGTGCCGTCACGGCCAAGGTGCTGGCGCGCGCGTTTGGCGATTTTGATTCCTTGCGCGGGGCGGGTGCATGGAAATTAAAGACTATTGATGGCATTGGCGATGTTATGGCGGATGAAATTGTATCGTTCTTTACCAATCCAAACAATATTACAGCCATTGATGCTTTGTTGGCACAAATTCGTGTTCGTAATATGGCGCCATCGTCGGATACGGTCGGACCATTAGCGGGGAAACGTATTGTGTTAACGGGAACTTTGTCAAAATACACGCGGGATGCAGCGCGCGAGATGTTAGAACGCCTGGGGGCGACCGTCACGGGCAGTGTTTCGAACAAAACAGATATTGTTTTGGCGGGGGCGGATGCGGGGTCTAAATTATCCAAGGCGACCGAACTGGGGATAACAATCTGGGGCGAAGATGATTTCGAAAAGATAATAAAAGCGTAAAAAAATCCCCCGGTCTGGGGGATTTTTAATCTTAGTGCAACCGATTTGCCAATTTACCAAATTCGCTTTGCATTACTGCGCCACGTGTGGAATTAAAGCGTGTAATCATTGCACGGTTGTCCAGTGCGTGTTTGAATGCCGCCATTGAATCTGCGTCGCTATATGTCGCAACGATTGTGTTAAATGTTTTATTTTTAATAACAATATTTTTAACAACTGTTTCTTCTTTGTCAGCGAATGTGATTTCTGCTTTGAATTTATCGCCAACGGAATAGTGTGCCTTGCCATACGCGTAATCACGTGTATTTTTTGTTCCGTCCAAGAATACATCAACGCGATGAACGGCAACATTGTTAATTAATGCTAAGAACTGATCTTTCATATAATTTTCCTTTTACTTACTTTTTTATCTTGGGACTGATATTTTAGCGATTTTATGGCATCTGTCCATAAAAAAATAAAGCGTCGGGTTGTGGTGACGCTCTATTTTGTTATTTCTGATTTTGGATTTGAAAATCAATCATCTTTTTAAATGTTTCTTTCGCAGATGTCAGTGTTTCTTTTGATTTTGTCAATTCGTCATCGCGATTGAACAGGGTGCTGCTTACCCGTGCGACCAAGAAAGGTTTTGTTACTCGATCAATAATTTTACCAGATTTGCGATCGATAACTGTCACAATGCGTGGGTGCTGATAATTTGCCTTGTGTTCAAAATCTGGCTTGTTTTCAATTTCTAATCTGAAATCATCAACGTCATAGATTGTTGTTGGTATCGTGCGTTTTTTTGCCTCTAAATCCGTGCGACGTGCGATTTTTGTCGTATTTTTTATAACGGTGATAATTTTGTTTGCTAATTTACGATCTGTGCGTGGGGCAATAATCAGCGCATCCGTCAATGTATAGAATTTAAAACGACGATCCGTGGCCGTTGTGGGTAGAGTCACGGTGTTTTTTGTTGTTTGTTCGGCTGGGTTTTCTGGGACGAATCCAAAATCTTCCATTGAAAATCTCCTAATTTATAAATTGTTTATATGTATATAATAGACAAATATAGATAAATGTCAAATATTGTTTTACTTATTGCAGGGGGGGGATTTTAGTGATATATTTTTACCTGTCCAATAAAAAATAACAAAAAGGAATGTTTGATGTTATTAAAGGGTAAAAAGATTTTAATCACCGGTGTTGCCAACGATTGGTCTATGGCGTGGGCAATTGCCAAGCGTGCGGCGGAAATGGGCGCTGAAATTGCGATGCCATATGCTATGCCTGCGCTGGAAAAACGCGTTCGTCCATTGGCGGAATCAATTGGGGCTAAGTTTGTTCAGGAATGCAACGTACAAAACGATGAACAATTGGATGATTTGTTTAATAAAATAGAGGCCGAATGGGGACATCTGGACGGTATGTTGCATGCAATTGCATTTTCAGATAAAAATGAATTAACCGGTCGCTATGCGGACACAACGCGCGATAATTTCAAAAATACAATGGATATTTCTGTATATTCGTTGGTTGATTTGACACGTCGTGCATCTAAACTGATGGACACGGGTGGTTCTATTGTGACCCTGACGTATTATGGTGGGGAAAAGTCTGTGCCAAATTATAATGTAATGGGTGTGGCAAAATCCGCCCTGGACAGCAGTGTTCGTTACCTGGCATCAGATTTGGGGCGCGACGGTATTCGTGTCAATGCGATCAGTGCAGGACCGATTATGACCCTGGCGTCCAGTGGGGTTGGTGGCTTCAAGGCGATGTTGCGCCTGAATGCAGAGCAGACACCATTGCGCCGCAATATGACGTTGGATGATGTGTCGGGGGCCGCGATGTATTTGTTCAGTGACCTGTCATCGGCCGTCACCGGCGAGGTTCATCACGTAGACTGTGGTTATTCTACGACCGGTATGATGCCAAATGAAATGAAAGATATTTTGTTAAAGAATCTTGATAATTAAAAAAATCCCCCAAACGGGGGATTTTTTTTATTCGTCCAATGCGATAATAAATATTCCACGTTTGTTGGCTTGTTTTATAACTGCAGGCTTGTTCACGACAAAGCATGTCTTGGTATTCACCACAATCCCACGCAGGTTCGCATCCGCCACCGCGTTTACCGTGTCAACGCCAATCGCCGGAATGTCAATGCGTAAATCCTGACCGGGTTTGGTCATTTTTGCAAAGACACCACTTTTACGCTTACGATTTGCGCGCATTTCAACCACACGATTCAGCATACGTGCCGTCCCCTCGGCGGCTTCGACCGCGATAACTTGTTTGTCTACGACAACAGATGCACCAATGTCGGCGGCACCAATGGTGTGCGAAACATCGATCGCGCGTTCAATGTTCTTTTTGTCAGCGCTGGTTGGTTTGGCCTTGGTTTGTACGCCCGCCGTTTCAAAGGCCAGTTCTGGGGCCAAATCCTGGGCCGCGACAATTTCAAATCCCTGTTTTTCCAGAACACTATTTAATGCAACCGCCATAGAATCATACCCCCGTTGATTTTTTAATATTTTTAACAATGTCCAAAATGTCCACCAGTCAGGTCGAATATCGGATAAATTTGGATGCCCCAGTGCCCCAACCATCGTGATTTTTTTGATGCCGCGGCGTTTGAATTCTCGTATTGCGCGCCCGCTGCCCCCCAGGCGTACGGTCAAATCGGGATTTAAGTCGGGATTAACAAAATTCTTTAACCCAACGACAAAGACGTCCCACCCGGCACGTTTCAGTGCATCACGCGTAAAGAACGGCAGGTCCAATGCCCCCGCAACCAGTGCTATTTTTTTATCTGTGTTTTTCTTCATAATTCTAATGGTACGCATAAAAGGCACTGGAATCAAGTTTCAATTTATGTTAAAATTCCATATAAATAAAACCTGGGTTGTTGTAATGAAAAAAGTATCTTATGTTTTGCTGTCTGCAATGCTGGCATCGCCATCATATGCAAAAATTGATGCAGACATGTTTATTAGCGAGGTTTCACGCGGTGTCGACGTTGTTGCCGCCCCACGTGTTGCACCAAATGCTGTTGACGAGGCGCCTGGTGCCCTTGGGGCAGAGGTTTATGAAACCGCCGGCATAATCGAAAATGGTGATATGCGTATGTTTATCCCAACGTCAATGTATGTGCGTATGGGTGGCGGATTAAATTTGGGGTTTGCAACGTCACGTGCAACGTTTAATGGCGCAAAGTATGAATCTTCGGGTTCTTATTCGACACAAATCGGTCTGGGGTGGAATTTGTCGTCTTTTGTTCGCACAGAATTGGATTTTCAAACAGCAACGCTGAAATTTTCAGATGTTGAAAATATGGACGCAAATTATCAGACTTTTGGCGGAATGTTGTACTTTGATTTGGTACGTCGCTATGTTCAAATGGGTGATATAACGCACCGTCGCACATTTGTTCCATTTATGGGCGTTGGTGCGGCATTTGGTGCGTATCGCTTTAATGGTGCAAACGGCGCGGATGGCGCGATTTTGGCGGTGCCACGTGCGGTATTAGGTTTCAATGTAATGTTTAATGACCTAATCGGTCTGGACGTTTATTATCAGTACCAGATGATGATTGGTAACGGTTTTGGTTGGGATGCGCCACGTGGTGGTGTGGACAGCATAAGTAACATTATGGCATCGTTCCGGGTGAATTTCTAAATGGGGGTATGGGATATGAATAAAATGGTTTTATTTTCAGTATTTGCATTAATGCCAATGGTGGCAAATGCCGCGATTCCATACCGTGTGGAAATGGTTGAAATGCCGGTTGTAATTCCAGAGTCTGGCAATGACCCAGAATCTTTTGCGCGCGAACATCGTTTTTATATCGGGGGTGCATATAATTTTTCAATGTGGTCTGATGATAATGATGGTCAAATTGCAATTAACGGCAAAAATACTTCGTCTTTTGACGTCAGTGCCGGTATCCGTATTTACGATACTTTTAGATTAGAGGCAAACTATATCCGCAACAATGCCGAATGGGATGCATTTCAGTTAACGGGTGATATGGCATTTATAAACGCCATATTTGATGCCAGAATCGACAGCATGTATCGCCTTTTCCGTTCCCAGATGATTGTTCCATACGTTGGATTTGGTGCGGGATTGTCTTGGAATCGGGCGGAAAACGCGACGTTGGATAAAAAAATAAGTCCTGCTGCTGCGGCCCTGGCGGGAATTGCGGTTGAATTTGGCGAACACTTTACATTGGATTTTGGATACCGTTATATGTATATGTTTGAACCGGGATTGGACGCAATTGCTGATTTTAGCCCCATCGCACATCAATTTCGTGCGGGCGCGCGTATAAACTTCTAAGGGGCGCGGGATGAAGACCTGTCCTTTCTTTGGTCGCTGTGGCGGGTGCAAGTTTGATTTTACCACCCCGGATTATCATGATGCTAAGATTTCGGCACTGCCGAATTTGCCAGTGACGGATGCGCCGATATGGATTGATGCGGGCCTGCGTCGTCGAGGGGACTTTTGCTTTGCTCCGGGTGTCTTTGGTTTGTTTGAAAGTGGCACAAAAAATATTATCCCAATAACGAATTGCCCGAATATGGTACCGGAAATTAACGCGGTCTTGCCAGAATTGGCGGGGATGCCGTGGACGGGCGCGGGTGCGTGCCTGGTGACGATGTGTGATAATGGGGTGGATGTGAATATAACATCGTCTGTCCCGTATATAAGTCCAGAATTAAGGAAAGCGGTACTAGAACTGCCCGTTTTGCGTGTAACCTGGAACGATAAAGTTCTTTTTGAAAAAACTAAACCCGTAATAAGTTTTGGTGATAAATCCGTTGAATATCCGTCGGGCGCATTTTTACAGCCCACAATCAGCGGTGCGGATACACTGCGTGCGATGGTTGTGCGTGCGGCGCATGGCGCGGGGCGTGTGGCGGATTTATTTTGTGGCCTGGGGAATTTTACATTTGCCCTGAATGCGGATGGTTTTGATATTGTTGGCACGGGGGTAAAACGTGACTTGTTCAAGCGCCCCTTAACAGTTGGAATGCTGAACACATATGATTGTGTGGTAATGGATCCGCCACGTGCCGGTGCCGATGTCCAGTGTCGGGAATTGGTAAAAAGCAATGTGGGCCGTATAATTTATGTGTCTTGTAATCCGCAAACATTTCGTCGTGATATGGAAACGTTAACGCGTGGCGGGTATAAATTGCATACTTTAATCCCTGTTGACCAATTCGTGGGCAGTACGCACTGGGAAATCTTTTCAGTATTTGAAAAATAGTTTTTGTATCGAAAAAAATACCGCCGTTTCCGGCGGTATTTTCGAATGCCCCGAAAGGAAGGAAAGGAGAAAAAGAAATTGGGCATTCTAAAAAAATGTTCTGGGGTCCATGGTCCAGAGGAGAGAGAATGTAGGAGGGAGTCTGAATCCCTGGACCCCACAGATGCTTTTGCACCTGGTCATTGGCTTTGCTTCCTTTGACGAATCGAAATATAATACAGATAATTATGTTTGTCAAGTGTTTTGTCAAAAAAATTTTTTGTGTTGTCGTGTTTTTCATAAAATTCCTAAAAAAAGCCCGAAATATCCCTAAAAACCTAGGAAATGGAACTTGTTGTATGAATTGGTGCCGGGACATAGAATCTGTGTTGTGCTGGAACGTTCTGGTGGATTCTGGCAAAAATTGAAGAAGGAGAGAGAAAAATGACCCACGAAGATGTATGGCGGGCAATAGAACGCTTTGCAACAGAGCATGGAATGTCTTGTTCTGGGTTGGCAAAGTGCAGTGGTCTTGACCCAACGACCTTTAATAGAAGTAAGCGTTGGTCCAAAGAAGGACAGCCCAGATGGCCGTCGACAAACAGTATTTCCAAGATTTTGTCGTCGACCGGGGCGCGAATCCAAGACTTTACCAAGTATATTGATTCGCCCCAGGATTCTGGACGCGACTAAGCACACTTTTTTATGCACGGTTTCGACACCCCAAAACCATACGACCTGTCGTGTGGTTTTTTATTGGACAATTGTAGTGCTATGGGCTATTGTATTTATATGTTATCGGGAATAAGAATCTTTTCAGAGGATCCGATTTGGCGACAAATTTTGTCCGAACTAAATGCCACGGTATTGGATACGCCGACGGTAACGGATGTTAATATAGCAAATCTAGACATTACAGCTCCGGTTCATCCAATGGAATTAAAGGCACGAATACTGTCTGCGACGGATAATTCGCGTTTGCTTGGACAGATTTTTGGCACCCCAACGACATTGCCGTATATTCAGGGCAAATTGTTAATTGCGCTTTATAAAAGTGGTGGTATGTCATCGTCTGATTTAAAACGTGCGTTGGGGTATGCGGCGGATACATCAACGCATACAGTAGATACTGCGATTTACCAATTGCGTCGAAAATTTGGACGCGATTTTATTATTACAAATAATGGAAAGTATAAACTTGGCCGGATATAAAGTATTTTCTTTTGATAAAATTCCCAGCACCCAGGACACTGCGCATGAATTAATTGCCACGGGGCGTGCCGCAAATCGTACGGCGGTTGTTGCACAGGCGCAAAGTGCAGGACGGGGGCGACATCGCCGCAAATGGGTATCGCATCACGGTAATTTGTACGTCAGTTTTATTTACGATTGTGATGTGCGTGATGGGCGCTTGGCATATGCTGTGGCGGTGGCGGTGGCAGAAACATTGACGGCATACGGTATCAGACCAACAATTAAATGGCCAAATGATATCTTGATTGAAGGTAAAAAGGTTTGTGGAATTTTAATCGAATATTCTGGACCATATGTCATTGTGGGAATTGGTATAAATATTCAGACTAACCCAACAGTACGCGAATATAAAACGACCAAGTTGGATAATTATGTCTCGGGATTATTGCCTAATGAATTGCTTGGTGTTTTAATGCATAATTTGGATAAATGGCGTCGCACAGAATTTTTACTTGTTCGTGCCCGATGGATGCAATTGGTTGAACATTTAAACAAAGATGTATTGTATCAGGGGATTCCCGCTGAATTGATTGGAATAAATGAAAATGGTGCACTGATTTTGCGTCGCGATACACGGTATTTATTGGTATACGGCGACGAAATAACAATGCTGTAAGTGGCGGATTTCTGCAGGTTTGAAAATATGTACTTGACATTCATTTAAAAATATGATATACTTTGCACCATCAAAGACATAAATTATACCCACAACATTTGTTGGGGATTTTTTTTGTCTAATTTTTAGCCGCACATTTTTGTGCGGTTTTTTATTTGTCGTAAATCATATTGGGGGGATTTTTAGAAATGAATCTAAGACTGATAAAAAATCCAGACGAAACGAAAAAGTTATCATATCAAATTGCGCGTGTTGTTTATGCGGAAACATCCGCATCATCACTGACCGCGGTCGAGGCACTGGTATCAATGATAAATAATTCATCACGTGTCACCGGCAGAAGTTTCGCACAAATAATATCTGATACCGATATGTTTGAATCGTTAAATGAAACATCCGTTCGTCACGAAATGTTGTCAGTTCCCCCACTTTCACGCGGATTTCAAATGTGCTTGCGGGTTGTTGGTCGAATGCTGATGGGTGGTTTGCCGGATATGTGTCGTGGCGCAACACGATTTCATCACGGCGATGCAAATCCAGATTGGGCGCGTTCACGTGGATATATATTGGATGTTGATGAATTGCTGTTTTATTTATAGGTGGAAACAAAAAATGAACAGGTTTTACAAGGGCGGATTCCTAAGCGGGTATCGAACATATATTATGTCATCTGTTGGAATCTTGTCGGCGATTGCAGCCTATGTGGTTGGTGACAGTGATATTTTTATAACACTGCAAAGTGTTTTTACATTGGGTGGAATTTTCTTTTTACGTAAATCGAATGAACCAAAGGACAAATCAAATGGATAAAGTTCCAGAAAAATTTTTAAATGAAGATGGCACATTAAATGCAGATGCATTGATGAAATCTTATTCAGAACTTGAACGCAAAATCGGAACAATGATAACGGTGCCGACCGATGGATGTGATGAAAGTGTTCGTGCGCGTTTTAATCGTGCGATTGGTGTTCCAGAAACATCTGATGAATATCCAACAAATGAAATATTTGATGATGAAAATTTAAAAACTAAATTTCACGAAATTGGATTAACATCAACCCAGGTTGAAAAAATTTATGATATTGCAAATGAATTTCTTGCACCTGTTATATCAGATTTATATCAGACGCAAAATGAAAAAGGTGCACTTGCAGAATTGAAAAACTTTTTTGGTGGAACAGAAAAAATGAATGATGCATTGCGTGCAATCGATGCGTTCGGCAAAAAGTTTTTGCCCACTGATGCATTTGATGAATTGTGCTCCTCGCCCCAGGGAATCCAAGGAATTTATCGTATGATGCAATCAATGGAGCCGAATGTAGAAACCGAAAAAAATGAAATCAAAAATTTAACAGATTCAGATCTGCGACATATGATGCGTGATCCAAAATATTGGCGTGATGGCGATACAGAATACATACGCAAAATAGAAAATGGGTTTAAAAAATTATATTCATAAGAAAAAATTTCACTTTCTTCTTTACTATTTTTTGATATTCAGATAAAATACCAAGTAAGAACAAAACAAATTTGTTCTATCCAAAAAATAGAAGAGAAGGAGAGAAATATGGTCTTTGGCCTGTTCAAAAAATCTGCAAAGAAAGCAGTTGTAAAACCAGCCGCAAAACCGGTTGCAAAGAAAGCACCTGCAAAAAAAGCAGCAGCAAAACCAGCGGCAAAAAAAGTTGCTGTTAAAAAAGTAGCCGCAAAACCAGTTGCAAAAAAAGCACCTGCAAAAAAAGCAGCAGCGAAACCAGCGGCAAAAAAAGTTGCTGTTAAAAAAGTAGCCGCAAAACCAGTTGCAAAGAAAGCACCTGCAAAAAAAGCAGCAGCAAAACCAGTTGCAAAGAAAGTTGCTGTTAAAAAAGTAGCAGCAAAACCAGTTGCAAAGAAAGCACCTGCAAAAAAAGCAGCAGCAAAACCAGTTGCAAAAAAAGTTGCTGTTAAAAAAGTAGCAGCAAAACCAGTTGCAAAAAAAGCATGTGCAAAAAAATGTGCAAAAAAGAAATAATATAATTTCTTAACACTATTAGCCCGAACAATTGTTCGGGTTTTTCTTTTGAAAAATTCAGTCAGATGAAATAACCAGTCTGACTGAATTTTTTATTGCGGACAAGTCTTGCCACCCCGCATTTATTTTATGTTCACGGCGCAATATTGCATAACCGTTTCATAAAATTGTCGCGCAAATTGCGTATTTTTCATTTAACCAAACAAAGGAAATAAATATGTCCGTTTCAATTGATCAGGTCTTCGTAAAGCAGTTCGAGGCCGATGTTCATTTGGCCTATCAACAGATGGGCACAAAATTGCGTTCAACCGTTCGCAGCAAATCTGGTGTCGTTGGTGCATCTACCACATTCCAAAAGGTTGGTCGTGGCACCGCCAGCACAAAATCACGTCACGGTATTGTACCGGTAATGAATTTGAACCACGAACCCGTGGAATGTATGTTAACTGATTACTATGCGGGTGACTGGGTTGATGCATTGGATGAATTAAAGGTAAATATTGATGAACGCCGTGTTGTTGCGTCTGCTGGTGCGTATGCCCTGGGGCGCAAGACAGACGAATTGATTATCGATGCAATGAACACATCAACACTGTCTGTTGGCGATTATACGACCGGGTTAACCAAAGATTTGATTTTATCAGCGGTTGAAATCTTAAACACAAACGATGTCCCGGATGATGGTCGTCGTTTTGCGGTTATTGGTGTACGCCAGTGGAATGAACTGCTGTCGATGGATGAATTTGTATCGGCCGACTATGTTGGTGATGCGAACCCATTGGTAAATGGTTTCGAAGCAAAAAAATGGTTGGGTATTACATGGGTTCTGCATAACGCATTGCCGGTATCTGAATCGAACCGTGATTGCTTTATCTATCACGCATCCAGCGTTGGGCACGCCTGTGGCCAGGAAGTAAAAACAGACATTTCTTGGCACGGTGAACGTGCGGCGCATTTCATCAGCAACAGTATGTCCCAGGGGGCCGTTTTAATCGACAATGACGGTATCGTTCGTGTCAAATGTTCTGATGCGCCCGCAGCCTAGGTGTAAAAAATAACCACTTTAACCAAAGGATGAATCTTATGGCATTTCAAAATAAAAATTTGTCTGTTATTGCATATGCAAATGGTTTTACATTGTGGCACTATGCGTCTGCAACAGAAACCATTGCAACGATTTCTGCAACCGGCTTTTTCAATGATGTTAAAACATTGATGAATATTGGTGACGTTGTAATTATCAACGCGTCTGATAACACCGCAATCAAGAAAATAAACATCACGGCCAGCAACGTCACAACCGGTGCATTGGCATAATAATTTATTTATTGTCAAATGGTGGCGCAATTTTGCGTCACCAATATTTTTTATTAGCAACAGTGGGGGCAATTATGCTTACAAAAATAGATTTATGTTCAATGGCGCTATTAAAACTGGGTGAACAACCAATTCAGTCTTTAAATGATGATACCGCCACCGCGCAGTTGGCACGAACATTATTTGATCCAATAACAGATGCATTGATTGCATCGCATCCGTGGCGTTTTGCAACCCGTCAATTATCATTGAACAAAAATTCAGATGGAGATTTCTTGATTCCATCAGACGTTTTACGGGTGCTAAAATCGGGTGGTGATATTGTTGGCAACAAGATTGTTGCGCCAACACACAGTCTTACTATAACGGCGTGTACACGTGTTGGGGTTGATATGTTTCCTGGCTATTTTGTGTCACTGGTGACGACAAAATTGGCAATGGAATTTTGTATTCCCTTGTCCGGTGATCAGACCGTGTTCAGAATGTTGGCGGCGCTTTATGAATCAGAATTACAGTCTGCAAAATTCATTGACAGCACAACCGCGCCCGGTGCAAAAATAGACAATTTTTCGTTAATAAATGCACGATTTTAATGGGGAACAAAATGGCAAATTTTATTAAGACACAAAATTCTTTTGCCCACGGTGTTGTATCATCTGAATTTTTTACGCATGATGATATTAACGGATTATCGTGCCTTGAAAATATGGATGTTTTGCCGGGTGGTGGGCTGACACGTCGTCGCGGTTTGACACATATTGCGAAAGTGCCAGGTGTTGCGCGCCTGGTGCCATTTTCTGTGTCAGAAACAGAAAACTATATCTTGGCAATAACATCGGGGCATATAATTATTTATTCTGGTACACAAATGATTGGCGACCTGTTTGCGCCGTGGGGCGCGGATGATTTATCGCGCCTGCAATACGCCCAGCGTTTTGACACAATAATATTTGTGCATCCAGATTATCGACCGCAAATTCTGAAAAAAACCGAAACGGGTTTTGAATTAGTTGACTTTATATTTGCGCGCAATGATGCCGATATGTCAATGAATATTCCGTTTATGCGGTTCGAAGATACATCTGATATAAAAATTTCAGTCAGCACCAGTGACCGTGGCAACAACTATGCTAAATTCACGACCAGTTCAGATTTCTGGACACCTGAATATATACGTACGCGCTTTATGTTATTGGACCGCCAGTGGATAATTGATGAATACATCAGTCCGACCGAGGTTATCGCATATGTCAACGGTACATACACCGCACCCGGTGCGCCGGTAAGTGACTGGTTTGAATCTGCATTCAGTACCCCGCGTGGCTGGCCGTGCAGTATAACATTTCACCAAGATCGATTGGTTTTCGGTGGTTCGCGTTCCTATCCGGCGGGCGTATGGATGTCCCGTGTTGGTCAACATAAAAACTTTAATGTTGGCACCGGTCTGGATGACGAAGCAATTTTTATAACCCTGCTGTCCCAGCAGCGGCAACAAATTTGTACCGTGGTCAGTGGTGATAATCTGCAAATTCTGACCACTGATGGCGAATGGGCGATATCCAGCAAACCATTAACCCCATCGGTTGTTGATATTAAACAGCATACGTCCGTTGGGTCTTGTGCATCGCGATATTTGCCACCCCAGAAGATAGAGGGTGCCACCATATTTGTATCCAAAACGATGCGTGATATTCGTGAATTAGCATTGGATGATTTGGGTGAAAATTATAATGCAACTGATTTGTGTGCATTTGCCAAGCATTTAATGACATCGCCGGTGGATATGGCGTACAACGATGCCACCCGGCAGTTGTTTGTTGTCCAATCAGACGGAGATATGTCTGTCTTGAACCAGAATAGTGCATTGGGTATATCGGCGTGGGCCAAATACAAAACGTATGGCAAATTTATATCTGTGACGGTTGTAGACGGGATAATATATGTTATCTCGCTGCGTGACGGTATGTATAACATTGAATGTTTTTCGGATTATGCAATGAAAGATGCGGATAAATATGATTTTGCATACCAGGCGGCGTCTTTGCCGTTTCGTGTGTCTCATCATAATGTGTCGCGTTTGCGCATTCGCTGGGTGTCACTGCGCCTGCTGAATACTAAATCAGTATTTATAAATGGCACGCGTGTTGCATTGCCAAATGAAATTTACTCAGAAAATCATCAGGGTTATTCGGGTGACGTGTCCGTAAGTTTGCTGGGCGGGTGCCAATCGTGTTTGTCACCATATTGGATCATACACGGAAACGAACCGCAGCCAATAACAGTTTTATCTGTTTGTGTATCTGGCGGATACAGCGTTTAATCAATACAACAAAAGGAATTTATTATGGGACAACTTGTATCAGATGTCAGTGAAATCTTGGATTACAAAGATGAAAAAAAACAGGCAAAATCTGCCCGTCAGGAAATCTTGAAACAGATGGCCGCAGACGATGCCGAAAAAACAAACCTGGTCAAAAAGGTATTGGCAACCCAGCGTGCAAAATATGGCGCATCGGGTGTTTCGTCACGCGGACTCAGCCAGGGGGCGGTCCTGGCGCGGTTGAAATCAGAAACCGAAAAACCGTACACCGAAAAACGCGACGCGAATTTAAAAAAATTAAAATCAACACGTGCCAAGAAGCCTAATTTATTAAAAACAATACTGTCGCGCTTTGATGACTTAGTTGGCTAGGAATAGGGGGATAAATATGCATAAAATATCTTATCTTGCAGATGGGGTGACGACCGAATTTGAATTTACTTTTCCGTTTTTTCAGGCGGCTGATATCCGCGTCGCCAAGAACGAGGTTATTTTAACCACTGATGAATATTCAGTTGTTGAAAATGTATCTTTTGATGGTGGACGTGTTGTGTTTAATGTTGCGCCCACCGCGGACACACGCATTGATATCTATCGCGTTGTCGCATTGTCGCGCGTCATAGATTATCAGCCAACCGCCAAAATAGACCCAGAACATCTAAATTCGGATTTTAATTTTTTAATCGAGGCCCTAAAAGACCTTCACGCACCCGATGTTGATATCGAAGCCTGGCGTAACACGCACACAAACGTGGTAGATTTCTTGGAATACACGAACAGTCTAATCCAAGATAAATTAACCGGTGGCGGTGTACTGGGGATTTATCGCAATTTAATAGCGGTGCTGGATAACGCATTACCAAATCTGATTAACGACTATGGATACATTACGGATTCGGCCGACGACGCCACGTGCGACGATTACGGATTATTGTGATTTTATGGATACGTGGAACCACACCCTGGGGCAGACAACCCCCACACACCACCGCAAAATAATGGAATTTCTGGTGGAAGTTATGGGGGGCGATATGCACCGGGGACTGCTGATGGCGTTTCGACATTCGGGTAAATCGACCGTTGTCGGGATTTTTGCAGCGTGCACATTGTACCTGTTCCCATGTACGCGCATACTGATTTTGTCGGCGCACACGACATTGGCATCGCGAATGGTTGGGCATATCAGACATATCTTGGAAAATCATCCCTGGTGTGCGGATTTATTGCCCACATCGCGTCGCGATTGGTCATCGGGACACATTACCATTAATCGCCCAATTGGCATACGCGAACCATCTGTAATATGCCAGGGTATCCACGGCAATATCACCGGAATGCGCGCAGATTTAATAATTTGCGATGACGTAGAGGTGCCAAACACATCAAATACCCCACAAAAACGTGAAAATCTGCGTGAAAGATTACGGGAACTGGATTTTATCTTGTCACCCACGGGCACAATGATTTACATCGGTACACCACACACAATGGATACGATTTATCGTACCAGCGATGACTAGGCATTATCTTCGGTTTTTACCGAACTGATAAATGTGCGCAACCGCCCCAGTAAATCATTTCCCGTATCCCCAAACATCGGCAGGTATGTTTCATATTCTGGCATATCTGCTTGGATTTCTGCACGCGCACGTTCGTCCAATGGCGTGTTAATAATCTGATTTGCCATATCCCACAATTGATACGCGCGATATGTTTTTGTAACGACCGCCCATTGATTTTGCATATCTGGATGCTTGTCCAGTGCATCGTGAATTGCGTTTTGCCATTCTTCGCCAAATCTGCGCACCACATTCAGTCCACGGATACGATTCAGGCCGTCTGGATCGGGGGTAAAAGAATTTAACACAGATTGTAATTCAGAAATATCTTTCTGGGACAAAATGGTGTCGGTCACACTGGATTGTGCCATCAGGCCACCATATGGAATCAATTCTGGTTCAATGGAATCCATTGGTGTTTTGCCATTGCGCAGATTTTCGATATGCCGGATAAGCATTTTCCCCGTTGGCATTTCTCGCAACTCTTTGATGACGTCATCGGTGGCCTCGGCTATAAAGACCGGGTTAATCGCAGACCATCCACCAATGATAACGTGTTCCTGGCGATAAAGGTTTAACAATCTTTGTGCCGTAGCGGCGATACGTGCTTTCATAATTTGCCTCTCTCTCCGGTATTATGTTGATGAATTATTCCATCACGATCATAACAACTTTGTGCATTGTTTGCGCGGTAAGTTTTTCTTCTGGGCTGGATATTTGACCATATATCTTGCCCTTGGAATCTTGGCGAACACTAACAATTTGCGCATTTACGGTTGTTTCTGAATCCAGTGCATCAAAATCCGTATCAATGCATACAGCCAAATCTCCTGCTGTAATTGGTGCCTCTACATCGGCAAATATATATGATTTTTCAGGGATAAATCCGCCCAAGCGTTTTGAGTTTGGCATAACTGCATAGATACCACTGCGCCCCTCTAATGACATTGGTGCAACAATCATTGTTTTGTCAGATTTTTTAAACGCGATTGATTTCCCAGATGGCATGCCAAATACCGGAACCAGTTTTTTGCGGGCACTGTCATACAGTTTTGCTCCATACAGACCGCCACTCATATCCATGCTGGACAATGGGTTGCCCGGTTCCAATACAGATTTAACGCGTTCTTTGACCTTGTTAATCTGTTTGTTCAATTCGCCACTTTTGTACAGGGTTGCGATTTTATCAAACATACTTTCGACCGTCATCGCGAACGATTGTGCCAATGGTTCTATTTCGTTTTCATAGATTTCGCGCTGACCAACCTCGATTTTATGATACACGGATAATGTCATACCGGCGTCTTTGGCGGCGCGTGCGATTGTTTTTCCGGTTTGTTGGCGAATTTTGCGCAGACCACTGCCGAAAATTTTCAAGCCACCGTCTTCGTTATCGTTCAGACGGCGTTTGATTTCGGTTTGCCATTGCTCTGCAACATCATCAGATTCTTTGATGAAGATATCGGACAGTTTGCATCCCAAGATATTACAGATATTCAGCAACTGTTTCTGGTTCAAGCGGCGTACACCCTTTTCAATTTTTGAAACCGCGGACAAAGACAAACCCGCGCGTCGCGCCAGTTCCGTCATCTTCATCCCATTTTTCAGGCGGATGTTTCTGATATTATTTGGAAAAATAATTTCTTCTTGGGCCATTGTGCAACTCCTTAAAAACTACAATCTTGACAAAATAATAGTCAATTTTTAAGGCTTGCGCAAGTAAATAATCACTTACAGTGGCATGTCGTCCGGGATTGCGTCGATATCAATCGGTGTTGGTGAAAATTCAGAACCATCAAGTGGTATGCTGGTGGTTGGTTGTGGTGTGATGTTTTCGCCACGTGTGTCAAATTCATCCGGCAGATTGTCGAACAAGCTGTAATCGCCAAAGAATGCCGTGCGTACGGTTTCTGGACGACCGTGACGGTTTTTGCCGATGATAATATCTGCCTTGCCACGGGATTGTTCATAACGTTTTTGCCACGATTCCACCATCGAAGAATTTGTTGTGTTTGAAATGCGTTCAGATGGATTACGGTTCGCCAGATAGTATTCCTCACGATACGTAAACA
>JAZLDI010000003.1:0-21756 GCA_045614665.1 Candidatus Enterousia sp. | reverse complement strand
ATTTACGATTTCCAGAACACGACGCGGCACATCGGAAATTGCAATGCGTTCCTGGGCCATGCTGTCACGATGACGCAGGGTGACGGTATTATCTTCCATTGTTTGGTGATCTACCGTGATGCATACCGGCGTACCAATTTCATCATGACGGCGATAGTTTTTACCGATATTACCAGAATTTTCCAATTCAATACGACCAATCGCCAGTTTCCGCAAATCGTTTTCAATACTTGTTGCGATTTCCAATAATTCTGGCACATTGCGCGCCAATGGGATAACCGCCGCCTTGACCGGGGCCAATTTTGGTTTCAATTTCAAAACCGTGCGTGATTTACCATCGCCCAGATCTTCTTCGGTGTACGCTTCCAACATAACAGCCAGCATTGCACGATTTACCCCCATTGCCGTTTCAATTACGTATGGGATAAAGTTTTCGCCGGTTTGCGGATCCGAATAAGACAGTTTTGTAGTGCTGTCTTTGTTTTCCAGAACATTCGCATGAATTTCAAATTCATTCTGAGATTTAGTATGTGACCCCAGGTCAAAATCCTGGCGGTTATGAATACCTTCAACCTCATCAAAGCCGTCGGGGAATTCGTATTCTATATCAACGGCGGCCTTGGCATAATGGGCCAATTTTTCGTGCGGCATAAAACGCAACTTTTCTGTTGGAATACCTAATTCATTTACCCACCAGGCCAAACGTGTTTCCATCCACATTTTGTGATATTGTTCATCCTGGTCGGGGCGAACAAAGTATTGCAATTCAGCCTGTTCAAATTCACGCATACGGAATACAAATCCACGCGGGGAAATTTCATTACGGAACGCCTTGCCAATCTGGGCAATACCAAATGGCAATTTATGTGGTTTTGCATCCAAAACATTTTTAAAGTTTGTATACGTTGTGGTCGCCGTTTCTGGACGCAGATACGCATTAATCGCACCATCAGACGTCGCGCCAATCGACAGCCCCATCATTAACTGGTACGCGCGCGGTTCGGTAATTTCGGCCGAGCCACAATTATCGCACTTGGTCGGATCTTTCATTTTATCCTGGCGCATACGGGTGCCACATTTTTTACATTCAACCAATGGATCTGAAAATCCCGCCTCGTGTCCGGAATATTTCCACAACAGGCGATTTGAAATCAGTGCCGCATCCAGGCCCTCGACATCATTGCGGGAATAAATCATTGCATTCCACCAGGCATCACGAATATTCTTCATCAATTCGACACCATATGGACCGTAATCATACGCACCACCTAAGCCCCCATAAATCTCGGACCCGGTAAAAATAAATCCACGACGCTTGCAAAGCGCAACGATATCATTAACTGTTTTTGCTGGCATAATTTTAATTCCTTGGGTTTATAAACGTTTATATATTATACCGAAATAAGTTTTTTACAATAAAAAAATCCCGGCGACATCGGGATTTTTATGCTGAATGACTGGTGCGGATTCTTCTTTTTTCTGGTTTTATCTTTTTTTCTTCGTCACCATTGCCCAGAATTTGCATTTCCAGTTGCAGGATCGTATTTTCTTTGTCTTGGATTTGTTTAAGCAATTCTGTATTTTCCAGTTTTATTTTATCCAGTGCCTGACGACTGACAATCAACTGATTTGCCATTTGACGATTTCTTTTACGATTTAGCAAAAACGCAACCAAGGCCCCCAGAATTGCACCGCCGGACGCACTTAAAAAATCAAAAATGGTGTCCATCATTACCATAGACACCATTTTATCAAACAAATATATCGCTGGCACTAGGCTTCTTTTCTGGTGCCTGTTTTGCGATTTATCCAAACTTCTTCGTCTGCGATATCCATCATTGGCATATCAGATTTGCTGTCCGAATAAGAACGTACAACGTGTGGTATTATTTTATTCTGGCGCGCCCATTCATCCAAGGCATAAACCTTGTTCATACCCCAACACAAATATTCGTATTTCCATGGGCTACTTTTATCCATGCGTGACGATAATACCGCATCAAATTTCATATCACGAACCAAGTGTGGCACAAGATAATCCGTACTGGCTGAAATCAGAACAACGGTACGCCCCGCGTCACGTTCTGCCTGGACCCGTTCACGCGCCCACCCAAAACGTTCACGTTTGTGTTGTTTGATAAAATCAGGTGCAAATTTTTTCACCATATCACGCGTCAAAAAGCGACGAATGTTTTCGCGCCACCATAGACCATCTGGATTAAACCAGCGCACAATTCCACATACCGCCATCAGCGGCAAATACAGCCATGGACGAATCGAGTGTCTAAAACAATATTTTGCAAATTCTACGTTCGAATCACGTGCTGATAACGTGCCATCAAAATCAAATACAACAATGTCTGTTTTTTTTAACATATTTTTCCCTTTGGGTTTTTATTCATCGCAGATTATAACAATGAAAACAGGTGTGCGCAAATAATAAAAACCGCCCGAAAACGGGGCGGTTTTGTTTATTTGCCAAATCTGGGTTTCCAATTGCGCAGTTTTTCCATAAGAAAATATAGCGCCGGGGTCAGAGTAAATGTGAATATAAGACTGGCCAACATACCACCAATCATAACCGCACCCATTGCGACCTTCATTCCGTCGCCAGACCACAGTTGCGGAACCATACCAGCCATAACCGCAATCGATGTCATAAGAACCATATTCTTTTTGTCCATCAATTCAGACCATAATGCATTGTATGGCTTTTCACCATTTGCGACACGATTGATTGTTGGCTCTAATACCAGAATATTATTATTAACCACCAATCCCACCAACATAACAAATGCTAACATTGCGCCAATATTCATCGTTGCACCAGACAAGAACATCAGAACAAACACACCGGTAAAACTGGTTATAATCGATGTGGCAATCGTAAATGGATGCACCAATGAATTTAATATCGCCGCCAACAACATAAATGTCAGAATTGTCGCCAACAAGAATGCTGTTCCGATTTCAGATGCGGTGTCACCCTGAATTTCGGACATACCACCGAATTCAGCATAATATCCGTCTTCCCATTCAATTTTGTTAAGACCCGACTGAATTTTTGCCTGTACCGGACCCATCGTTGATTTACCGATGTTAATATCTATTTCGGTCAGACGGTTCTTGGATTTACGACGAATATCCGGGGTGGCGGCGGTACTTTCTACACGCCCCAACTCTGATAATGGCACCATACCTTTTTGTGAATTTACATACACGTTTTCAAACAAGGCAGATGTTTTAAACGCATCGTCAAATTCTAAAACGATTGGATATTCTTCGCCGGCCTCTTTATATTTGTAAGTATCATTTCCAAATAACGCCGTACGCAATGTTGTACCCGCATAGGCATTTTGAACACCCCAGAAATTCATTTTATCTTCATCAGGAACAAATCTGAATTCATTGGCAGGCACCTGTTGTGCACGAACGGCGGATTGAACCTCGTCTATTTCATTAACCATATCAATGATTTGTGCCGCATAGGCTTCGCGTTTGGCATCGTCTGCACCAAATACATTAAGCACCAAATCAGACGAAACGCCGGCAGATGAAGATTGACCCGCACGAATTTGAATTTCTGCATCGGGAATGTCCGCCAATGTTGGCAATATTGCCTGGGCAAGCTCTTTGTCAGACAACACGCGATCGTCCGCATCAACCAACTCTACCTTGACCGATATGTTTTGTAATCCGCGTTCCCCTATTTTTACAGACGTGGATTTTACCTCTTCAAATTCGTGTAAGCGTGCCTCTAATTTTTCTGCAATTGCGGCAGACTTTTCGTAAGTTGCACCCATTGGCGCACGTGCTGTGACCGTGATCTCGTCTGCATCGGTCGATGGCGAAAATTCGTTACCAACAAATTTCATCAGCATTGTAGAGCCGATAAATATAGCAATCGCCATCAGCAATACTTTGCCTGAATTTTTGTACTGAAAATCATACCACTTGCGCAAGCCCGCATTATTATCAGAACGCGCAACTTTTTTGGTTTCTGATTTTTTTGCAGATTGTTTTTTACCCGTCAGACGCAAAAATTTTGCAATCATCATTGGCGTTAACGTAAACGAGAACATCAATGACAATACTGTCAGATACACAACCGTCATACCAAACTGGTTCATAAACAGGCCGGCAATACCACTCATAAACGCCAATGGCAAGAACACCACGACGTTCGTTCCAACACCAGCCAGAACAGAAACGGCAACCTTTTTCGTGCCATCAATCGCGGCATCTTCGGGCGTTTTGCCGGCATACATTTCGGTCAATGCCGCTTCAATCAAAATAATTGCGTTTGACACCAACGTACCCAATGCTGTTGAATACGCCAACAAAGTCAATCCATTAACAGTAAAGTTCGACGCATCCATAAAGAAGAAGCCGGCAATCAAGGACGCAGGAATAACAACGCCAGCAATAACCGTCGAACGCCAGTTGCGTGTAAACGCCAACAATACCAATACGGTCAAAACGACCCCCAATATAATTGAGTTAATTGTATCGTTTGTCGCGTCGGATACCGCCACGGAAGAATCATAAACAATTTCCATTTCTGCGTTTGGTAAATGCGATTTTAAATCCGCCTGGTATTCGGACATACGCTTGTGTAATTGTTCAGAAATTTTTATTGCGTTACCATCGGATGCCTTGACCACAGATGCAATTACAACATCTTGCCCATTATAACGCGCACCCGTTTCAATTTCACGCGCAGCATCAGTTACGGTCGCAATATCAGACAGTTTGAAATTGTGTCCCTCAACCGTGGTCAGGCGCAGGTTTTCAATTTCCGCAACCGATGCAAATTCACCAACAAAACGCACGGTTGATGAACTGGTTGTGGTTTCGATTTTACCACCCGGCACATTTAAATTGCGATTACCCAACGCGGCAACAACGTCCATTACCGTTATACCGCGTGCCGCCATTAAATCTGGATTCATAGCGATACGAATTGCGCGTTCGGTTCCACCAAAAATCGATACAGATGCAACCCCGGACAATCCCGTAATCTTATTAGATAATATGTCATCGACATACGCTTCTAAATCACGGGCATCGGCGCCACGCAAAACAATATCAACAACCGCTTCTTGTAATGGGTTTAATTTTTCAACAACAGGCTGTTCCATATCATCTGGGAATTCAGACAATAACGCATCCAGTTTTGTTTTAATCTCGGACGCTTTGTCATTAACGTTCACCCCAAGATGAAATTCTGCCAAAACCATACCGCTGTTTTCATAGCCGTATGATGTTAATGATTTTAACTCTGATACTTCTGAGATAGCATCTTCTGCACGTTTTAAAATCTGGGATTCCATTTCCGCAGGCGCCGCCCCGGGGTAAATAAATGTTGATGTTACAATTGGAAAGTCAATTGCAGGTGTGCGTTCTACATTCATCTTGGGAAAAGATACAAAACCCAACACCACCCAAAATAAAACAAACATTAATGTTGTAACTGGTCGACGAACAAAAAACTTTAACATATCCAAATCCCCTGTTGTATTAAATGATTATTTTTTGATTATTTTGACCTTGGTCCCGTTGGACACGTTCGATAGAATTACATGATCCCCATCGTTTAAGCCCGATGTAATCTGCGCCATTGTTGCATCCTGGGCCGCTATAACAATATCACGAGTAGATGCAACACCATCTTCGACAATCATCAATGTGTTGTTTTCAATTGCAGAAATTGGAACATAAAATCCATTGCCAGAAATTTCTGCAAACTGTAATCCGTCAGATACACCAGATGTACGAACGATATGCATACCGGTATCATAATCTATTTTACGTGAGACAGATATAATTTTACCATTACCAACCTTTTGACCGGCGCGCAATTTTGCAACACGCGCCCCAGATACCAATGCACGATTATTCTTTACAGCAATAGGTTCACGCAACACACCGTCGGTACGCGATACAACAATAGTCTCGACCGGGATCCCCTGGGTTACGGCAACGCGCGATGCGTTAAACACGTGACGGGAATTTTCAGATGCAACCGCCGTAAAACGAAACACAACCCATCCAATCAAAATCGCAATTGTTAAAATTGCAAAAAAATGTTTCATCTTTTTTGTTTTTAAATTTTCCGCTATTTTTTCCATTTTTATTCACCTAACTTTTTTATCGATTGTTCAGACATTAAAATATTGTATTTCATATTCAATAACGCGACATCCAACTGATACAAGCCCGCCGCAACATCCGCCAATTCAACAGCCGATGTTTGACCCGCACCAAAGCGGTCTTGGGAAAACTTATATGCCTTGGCGGCAAGGTCACGAGCCTCTTGCAATTTAGATAAGTTCCCGCGCAAATGATCATATTGTTTGATTGCATTATCATATTTTTCAGATGTCAACTTCTTGGATTTTTCCAAGTCTTCGCGCGCAGCAATAGCATTCATCGCCTCTATAGTTGCATTGGCGCGATTCAAACCACCGCTGAAAATTGGCACCTGTAGCGCAAGTCCAACATTTGCAGATTGCGCCCCTTTGGTATCAAACATACCGTCAATTTCGGTGGACATACCATAATAACTGTATCCAGCGGTTGCGGCCAATGTTGGATATCCATTTGCACGTTCGGCACGTGCCATACGTTCGTACATATTAACCTGTTCTGACAAAATATCCCATTCAGGTGTATTTTCCAGTTTGGTCGGTGCATTTAATTCTGCGAATTTTGTTGGGAAAGAATCCGTCAAAACCAATTCGGCATCCAAATCAATACCCGCCATAATTTTTAACATTCTGTGCGCGGTGTCACGATTAAATTTTGCATCAGATAAATTGATTTCTTTGGACGCAATATCAGATTCTATTTTAACCAAATTACTGCGGTTTGCGCGCCCAGCGGCGGTCAAACGCTTGCGCGCAACGCGTGCATTGTTTAAATCTGTTTCAGACAACCTTACAATTTCATCCGTCATTTTAGCCGTCCAATATAAATTAGCAGCGGCATAAGCAACCTCTCGACGAGTTAATTCATGCGAAGCGTCCGCCATCTTGATTGCAGACTTCACAGATTTTACCGCATTGCCAATTTTGCCAAATGTGTAAATCGGCTGGGTCAAATTCACACTGGCGGTAAACATGTTGTCTGGGAATTCAAAAGACAAGCCGTCTTGGAACTTTTCATTAATTTCCCCCAAGATTTCCCCTGGAATTTCAATAACACGCGCCTTTGATGGGGCTTCGACATTTATAGTGTTTGAATACGCAACCGTACCATCAATTTTAAACCAACGATTTGCATTAATTGCGTCTAATTGCGCCTGGGCCTTTTCGACATTGGTGGCTGCTTTCTTTAAATCATTAGATTCGTTTGACACGCGTTCAACCGCATCAGCCAATGATAAATCCAATGCATAAGATGGCATTGCACATACTGATGCAATTGCCACAATAAACAATGATAACATACGTTTGCTGTGCATATTACTTCTGCTCCATATTTGATATAATTTTATTCATCACTTTTAATGCCGCGGTAAGTTCCGCCTCTTCTTCGCGTGAAAGAGATGAAAACATTTTTTCAACGCCATTACGAAATGTTTCCAAAGCACTTTGCGCCAATTCCGCACCACGTTCAGTAACAGAAAACCAGGTATTACGACGATCGTTTTCATCAACGACACGCAGAACCAAACCGTCTGATTCCAGTTTTCTAAAAACCGCACACAGATTCGGTGCCGATACAAATTCGCGACGCGCGATATCTTTTAGCATCGCACGTCCACCCTGATGCAGGCGAACCAAAATAGACATCTGTTGACGCGGGAAACCAGATAAATGCGCCTGATCTACACGCAGTTTATCCGCGTATTTATCAAGCATCCATATATTAGATTCCATAAGACGAACAAATTCCTTGCGCGACATTTAATTTTCCTTTATAATGATTTCGGATTACGATTTATTAAAAAGCGTAATTATTATATATTTTAACAAATTTATTTCAAGCTTTTTTTTAAAAATTTTATTTACTTGCAAAAACGACAATAATATATATAATTTAGTTCGCAATTGGGGTGTCGTCTAATGGTAGGACAAGAGATTTTGGTTCTCTTTATCATGGTTCGAATCCGTGCGCCCCAACCAAAATAAAATAATGCCCCTGGGGGCATTTTTTTATTTTGCTATACGCACGGCTTGTACAATCAGTTTCAGTGATTGTACGGCAAAACATTATTAATGTTTTGTACGTGTTTTAGAAAATCACAGATTTCCCAAAACACTAGTGGGAGACATCCCCACACCCCTGTGTGCGCCCCAACCAAATTCACAAACACCCCGAATGGGGTGTTTTTTATTTATCATATATCGCAAAATTCTTAAAATACCGGCGAAACATCGTCATAAACAAAAAAATTACCGCCCTGGGGCGGTTTGTTTTATCGAGACATCTGTTCCAACATTTCCAACATTCCATCAATTGCATCGGTGGTGGATTTAATACCTTCTTGAACCGTCTGATTCATCGTCCCTGTCATCAACATCAAATTGCGGTGTTGTTCCAGCGCAGTAGTAGGCGCATCAAAAACAACCGTGTCCAACAATTTTGACTGCCCCGCAATCATATCACCAACCAACTTCACCCCCTGGGCAAAGGCAGCATCTTTCCTTTTCCCTTTGGCACGCGACACTATGTGCTTTAATTTTTCTGCGCGTTTATTTAATTCATTTTGGGCAATATTTACACGTTTATTTACAATATCTGCCATTATTAAATCCTTTCATTTGTTTATGTGGATATTTTATCACAAATTGCATAAAAACTAAATTTATTTTTACGTTATAAAAAACACCCCACGCAGGGGTGTTGTTATTAAAATTCATATCTGAATTTTATGCGACCTGTTTGCGATGTATAATCGGCGCGCGATTCTATATCATAATTTAATGACATTTCAAATCCACCATAATTCATAGCCAGGGCAATGCCGACCTCGTTCGCGATACGCGACAGCTTTTCACCATTAAGCACATATGCATTTACACCAGGCATTGTAACGGTTGCATTATGATTGTCTGATATCAAGTCATATTTCAACGCATAGTGCATTTGTGGACGCAGTAAAATACCATTATTCATCACCCAACCAAATTCGTACCGTGTGCCGATGGACGCGGTTAAATAGTCTGCATTACCAAAATGATTCCATACACCCAATGAATTTGTATAATCAGATGCGTTTATGTGCATATACTGCATTGCAACCTCTGGCGTCAGGCCACCGATAAAATCATATCCGGTTGCGATACGTCCACCAAATATATCAACGTCATAATCCGCGGTGACCGGCACGCCCAGGGCGCTGCCATTTTCGCTGTAATCAGACATTGTATAGTTTACAATCGCATTTGCATACCAGGCGCTTGGTTTATACTGGCCATAGATAAACATTGTGGATGAATCTATTTCAGTGTTGCGGGTTTGGGCGCTGACGTCGGAATGCGCGTACATATATCCCGCCCCCAAGGTCCAGGTCCCGTTAATCGTGCCATCAAATCCGACCGCACCACCACGTGTATAGCCGTTAAAGACATTGTTTAATTTTGATTTATTATAAAGTCCCTGGGCCCAGACGCCACCAAAATCAACACCCGAATCCCCACCGGCGCGTCCGATGCCGGGCGCCAATATGCGCCCCGTTACCAGTGATGCGATTGTGTTTTGATGCGACACACCGACCGATTGGGTAACCGATGACTTTTCTGGATTGATTGTGGCGGCGGCCGTTTCAACCGCGGCGATATCGGCGGGCGTACCAGATGATAATTTTTCCTGGAACAAAATGGACAATTCGCTTAATCCCGCGCCCCAGGAATCAGACGCCCCCGACACAACACGTGCCGCGTCCGGTGTCAGATTGTTTTGCGATGCGATTTCATCCACGGACTTGGTCGTAGCCGTCACATCGCCACCATTCCAAACCAAATCAAAGACAGGGTTACTGATATCAACATTTGCAAATGTTTCGTTGCCAAAGACCTTGTACGTGCCGGCTGAATCAAACGACAATTTCAATGTGCCGTTGCCGGTAAAGCCATTTGCATTGCTGACGTTAATCTGTGCATTTTCGCCCATCCGCAATGTCGCAAGCATTGTCCCATCCAGGTTAATTGCGCCCTGGGTTAAATCAGATGCGCCGATATCAAATGTTGTGCCCGATGCGATATTCAATGTGCCTGTACCGTTTACGCCACCGGCCAATGTTGCATCCCCATTAAATTTAATTGTGCCATCGTTATATATATCATTCGCCACGCCGTTTGCGGTATTGTTGCTAAAAGTTGTCGCGCCATTAAACGTTATGGTGTCGTTATTGTAGATTGCGCCACCCATACCGCTGGCCGAATTATTCTTGAACGTTGTATCGCCATTAAATACGATTGCAGATGTGCCCGTTGTTCCATTACTTGGTGCAACAAAATTCCATATCGCACCACCATCCAAGACAGACTGATTATTTGCAAATGTTGTTGTGCCGTTAATCGTTATGTCTGAGTTTTGACCCGCCCCATCAAACGCACGCGAAACAATTGCGCCGCCATATGCACTGGACCGATTTGATGTAAACGTATTTATCGATTCATTTGTACCAATAATCAATGTAGATTCATTTGTATTGCCACGATTATGAATTGCACCTCCGCCGGATTTTATTGTACTGGTATCCTGGGCAACGTTGCCAGAAAAAGTATTATTTGCACCGCCAATCGTCAAGTCACCCGCGTTAAATATTGCGCCGCCGTATCCCGCCGCCGCCGTATTATTTGCAAACGATACATTTGACGCATCCAATATTATCGCGCCACCATTGTCCAGGGCGCCGGCGGTACTGGATGTATTGTTGTTACGGAACAGGATATTTCCGGATGTGTCTACGTTTACGGTACCTGAATTTTTCAACCCACCACCATTAGAGCCGGTGTTGTTTGTAAATACTAGATCACCATCACCGACCATAACCGTGCCAGTATTTACCAGCGCGCCATTAGCATTATTTGTATTTGAATTAAATGTTGCACCATTGTCAAATACAACCGTCGCACCCGATACATTATTCAACAGTGTTCCAACGCCCGTGTTGCCCGAAAAAGACGCAGTATCACGAAACGTGACCGTGTCGGCGGATGCACCGATATATATCGCGGATGCAACAGCGGCCGAGTTGTTTGTAAAAGTTGCCGCATCAACAAACGTGGTATTGCCACCCATTATTGCCAATGCACCACCACTTTTGCCGGCGGTATTTCCGTTAAAATTTGCCACACCATTAAATATCATATCGCCCGCCGCCATAATTGCACCACCCTGGGATGCAGAATTGTTTTCACTGAATGTGGCATCACTGTTAAAGACAATCATACCACCGCGATGATTTATTGCACCGCCGCCGACATATACCGATGCCGAAGATGCGGTGACATTATTGCCCGTAAAATTCACAGAATCATAGAATATAATATCTGGGTTTGTTGCCGCGCCCAGGCCATAGTTAAATATCGCACCACCACCGTTGGTGTTGTTGGTACTGTTGCCAGAAAATGTTGTTGCGCCGTTAAATACAATCTTGCCCCCTTGGGTATATCCAGACCCAGTCGTAGATGACAACCATCCATTTCCAATTGCACCACCCATACCACCGTTATTTAATGAATTGTTTTGAAAGACCGTTATCCCATCAAAATCCAAGACAACATTTGGCACATCTTGCATATAGAAAACACCACCGTTATTAGCCACGGTTGATGCGATATTTTCTGCAATTAAATTTGTGTATGTTGTGTTTTGTGAAATAACGGCACGTTCCGTGACCGTATCGGCGAACGCCGGCATAACCAGCAATGCCGGCAAAACAGAAATTCCGACCAAAGTATTATGAAAATTACGCGTCATATATTCTCTCCCTTTGTTTTGTTAGGTCCTTGGGGTTAATATATACAACATAATTTTTCAAAAATAACTAGGTGTGTATTCCATAAAAAAATCCCGACGTTTGGCGGGATTCCTTTATAAGATATAAATTTGCGAAGATAAATAAAAGTTTATCGTGGTATCATGTCACATATCTTGTCTAAAAAAATCCCCCAAACGGGGGATTTTTATTAGTTCTTTCTTGGGAACTTAACCGCTGCTTGGGCCGCGGCCAGACGTGCGATTGGCACGCGGAACGGCGAACAAGAGACCGAGTTAAATCCGCACTGGTGGAAGAATGCAATGGATTCTGGATCGCCACCGTGTTCACCACATACGCCCAGATGGATGTTTTCACCCTTGGTCGCACGTGCTTTGTTAACAGCATCTTTAATCAGCAAACCAACACCCAATTGGTCGACAGATGCAAACGGATCTGCGACATATACACCACGGGCACGATATTCATCCAAAATCTTGGCGGTATCGTCGCGTGACATACCCAATGTTGTCTGGGTCAGGTCGTTTGTCCCAAATTCAAAGAATTCACAGGATTCAGCAATTTCATTTGCCAAGACTGCTGCACGTGGCAATTCAATCATGGAACCAACCGTGTATTCAACAGATTCACCAGTTTCCGCGAACAATGATTGGGCTGTTGCATCGATAACCGCTTTGACAATATCGACTTCTTTTTTAGATCCAACCAATGGAACTTCGATTTCTGGGAATACGCGGATGCCTGCCTTTTTAACTTCCAATGCCGCCGACAGAATCGCGCGTGTCTGCATTTCACAGATTTCTGGGTATGTAATCGCCAAGCGGCAACCACGATGACCCAACATTGGATTCTGTTCGTGCAATGTTTCTGCACGCGCCTTGATGAATTCAACGGATTTGCCAATATGTGCCGCCAATTCTTCGATTTCGGCATCTGTATGTGGCAAGAATTCATGTAGCGGTGGGTCAATCAAACGAATTGTAACCGGCAGACCATCCATAATCTTGAACAATTCTACAAAGTCAGATTTCTGGTATGGCAACAGTTTTGCCAATGCTGCGCGGCGGCCTGCTTCGTCTTCGGCCAAGATCATTTCGCGCATATCCTGGATACGGGATGGATCAAAGAACATATGTTCTGTACGTGCCAGACCGATACCCTCGGCACCAAAGTCACGTGCCTGTTTAGCATCTTTTGGTGTTTCTGCGTTTGCTTTGACCGTCAATGTTTTAATCTGGTCAACCCATTCCATCAATGTACCGAAATTACCCGTCAATTCCACAGATACAGTTGGGATTTTACCTTCGATAATCTGGCCCTTGGCACCGTCGATTGAAATCCAATCACCTTCGTTAATAACAACACCAGATGTTGTTTTCAATGTCTTGGATTCATAGTCGATTTTAATATCCGGCGAACCCGATACGCATGGCGTACCCATACCACGTGCAACCACCGCCGCATGTGATGTCATACCACCACGTGCCGTGATAACACCCTGGGCGGCGTTCATGCCGGCGATATCTTCGGGTGATGTTTCGATACGGATTAACATAACCTTTTTGCCTTCGGATGCCCACCGTTCTGCATCCTCTGCATTAAACACAGCCTGACCAACGGCCGCACCCGGGGATGCAGGCAAGCCAGTTGCAATAACTTTCTTTTCCGCTTTTGGATCCAACATTGGGTGCAACAGGTGGTCTAATTGATCTGCACCAACGCGCAGGATAGCTTCTTCCTTGGTCAACAATCCTTCTTCGACCATTTCAACCGCCATACGGACAGCCGCGGCCGCGGTACGTTTACCGTTACGGCATTGCAACATCCACAATTTTCCGTGTTCGATTGTGAATTCCATGTCCTGCATGTCTTTGTAATGCTTTTCCAGTTTTTCACGAACATCACACAATTCCTGATATACCGCTGGCATTGCTTCTTCCAAAGACAGGCGACCTGAATCATCCTTGCTCATTGGCTGTGGTGTGCGAATACCCGCCACAACGTCTTCACCCTGGGCATTAATCAAGTATTCACCATAGTATTTGTTTTCACCGGTTGCCGGGTCACGGCTGAAGCATACGCCGGTGGCAGAATCATCGCCGGAATTACCGAATACCATTGCCTGAACATTAACAGCGGTACCCCAATCGGCCGGGATATTATTCAATTTACGATATGTGATGGCTTTTTTAGACATCCATGAGCCGAATACCGCACCGATACCCATTTCCAACTGTTTCCAAGGATCCTGTGGGAATACTTTGCCAATTTTAACACCGATTTCTTTGAACTTTTCAACCAAGTCTTTCAAATCATCAGCTGTCAATTCTGTATCCAGTTTATAGCCCTTGTCCTCTTTCATACGTTCCAGTGTATGTTCAAACAAATCGATGTCAGCACCCATAACAACCTCGCTGAACATCATGATAAAGCGACGATATGAATCATATGCAAAGCGTTCGTTACCAGAAATCTTTGCTAACGCCTTTACCGTGTCATCGTTCAAACCCAAATTCAAAACTGTATCCATCATACCTGGCATAGATACGCGTGCACCAGAACGGACAGATACCAACAATGGATTTTCCAAATCCGCAAATTTTTTGCCCATAATAGATTCAACGTGTGCAATACCTGCACGCACCTGGTCCATTAAATCAGATGGATATGTTTGCCCATTTTCATAGTAGTATTTACATACATCGGTTGTTACCGTAAAGCCCGCTGGCACCGGCAAACCAACCAAGTTCATTTCAGCCAAATTCGCACCTTTGCCACCCAGCAGATTTTTCATATCTGCCTGACCTTCGGCCTGGCCATTACCAAAGGTATACACCCATTTATTGCTCATGGTTTCTCCTTGCGTTTAAATTAAAATGCCCCAAGATTGTGGGGCAAGATAAGTATAATTGCAAGAAAAAAATCGGCATAAAAACCGATTTTTTTATCTTTGACGTTCTTTTAATTCTGCCAATAATTTTGGCCAGCACGTATTTTCAAAATATGCGCGCCCTTTTAAGGTTTTTCCCAAACATTGAATTGACGACATTGGACATGTGTGTGCACAAAATTCAGTTCGTCCAAAATCAGATTGATATTGCATAAAGACCTTTTCAGGAGAGACACCACAATCATGTGCATATTCCGCCAAAAGCCCGAAAAAGTCCGACGGACAATTTGCGATCTGGGACACGGTTATCATATCGTCTTGGACATATGGACCACGGTTAGTCAACTTTTCCCAACAGGCTGCGCGATTGCGACAAATATCTCCACGACACGGGATGTTTGCACAATATTTCACAAAGAAATCCGTTTCCTTGAAGTCGGGCGACATATAAAAATACTGACGTGGACAATACGTCTCTTTTATCGTTGGCGCAATGTCAAGATAAGTCATAATAAAATCCTTTTTATTGATTGAATTTTATTGTGGACGATTTTTCAACATTGTCAAGCGTTTTTACATCGTGCACGCACAACAGATCGAATACAATTTTGACACACCTGAATCAGATCGGGAATTTAATACAATTGGTGCGCGCGCGCCCAATACGACGCCACCAAATACCCAATCACCAAACTGGACCATTGCTTTTATCGTATTATTGCCGGCCTCTATATTATGAAACAACAATATATCCGCATTGCCCGCAATGGGACCGGCGACCCCCTTTTTGTCCGCCGCGCGACGCGACACCGCAATATCAAACGCAATCGGTCCCGACACGATACAGTTTTTTATTTCGCCATGTTCGTTCATTTGATGCAAGGCATCCGCATCAACCGTTGCCTGCATCTTTGGATTTAATGTTTCAACCGCGCACAGGGGTGCAACCCGTGGAATTTCCACCCCCATATGTCGAGCAAAGTCCACGGCATTATTTATCAAATTAACCTTGGTTTCCAAATCTGGATACATCACCATTGCGATATCTGTCATAAATAATGTACGCTCATGCGACGGCGAATACAACACCGCCACATGTGATAAAATACCATCACCACGAATACCCGTTTCACGGTTAAGGACCGCACGCAAGATATCAGCAGTGTGAACCAACCCCTTCATCAAAATATCGGCATGGCCATCACGCACCAGCGACACCGCACACGCCGCTGCAGATACATCATCGGCGCAATGAATAATTTCAAATTCAGATATATCCAGGGCATTTTTTGTGGCCAAATCTTTTATTTTACTTTCATCACCACATAAAACTGCATTTACAAATCCCATATCATGCGCCACACACACCGCGCGCAGTGCATCGATATCTTCGGCCGCGGCCAGGGCAACAGTGCGTTGGCGCGCAGGGCGCATAGCCAATAATTTATTTTTAAACCCTTGATTCATTTCCATATTCCCTTCGCGGGACAGCATAGGATATTTTTAGTATACTTCGCAATTAAAAAATCCCCCGAACGGGGGATTTTATTATTCTGTGGCGACCTGGACACAACGACCGTCTGTTAAATTATAACCAGACTCACAAGCAGAAAACTCACAGGTCCCCCAGGCACTGCCGTTCCAGGTTTGTGTACCAGCCGTCGCGTGATTCAATTTCAATGTATCTGGGTGACAAGACTGGGACGCGGCAACACATTTATTGCCAGATTTGTTGTAATTCGGTAAACATTCTACCAATTCACAGGTCGACCATTTACCATTATTATCCAATGTCATAACCGCAGATGCCGCATTTTCAATTGATGATGTGCAATCCGTTTTATTGGCAATACATTTGTTGTTTGACAATGTATAACCCGCATTACACGACTGAATAATACAGGTCGAACCATTTTTTACACCACTGCGCGCATTTGGATCAATCGCGTATAATTCATTAACTGTGCAACGTGTGGCATTGTTATTTGTGTCTTCTAAGACACGCGTCCAGTCACGAATTTCCGCGACACCGTTTTCAAGCATACACTGTTCACGCATTGCCGCAGAGGCACCAGTTGTTTCGGCCGCAATATTTGCAGGCGCCATACCCGTACCATTCAAGATTTCGTTCAATGTGACGACATTGCGACAGGTATTCTTGGTATAATCCTGAGAATTCATACAAGTCGTACTGTCTGCCTCATCAATAACCGCTTTAAATTGTGCCATCGATGGGTTACAAATCATTTCTTCGTAGCACGACGGAACGTTTGCAACCTGGGCACAGTATGTCTTGATACGCGTATCGGACCAGTTTGCCTCTGCACGACGTTGCGTTTCATAACAATCGTAAATTTCACTTAAACAATTATTGAAATTTGTACCCGCCGCGACCGCTGCAGACAGAACAGATTCTTTTTCTTCGGTGGCAAATTCCAGGCGCTTCTGTTGCAGGGCCTGTTGGGCGGCAACTTTCTGATAGCTGATATTTTGTGCGGTTTGACGCAACTGTTCACCATAAACGTCACAGTCCGCATTCGCATCCAGCGCGTATTTCTGCATAATGCTGCGACGAGCATCAGCGACCGGTCCACGCAATGACGCATATGGATCACCAGACGCGGTTGAATAACCAAAGCATGTCGCAGAATTAGATGTTGTATAACCACTGTTCGCGGTTACAAAATTCAATTCATATGTACCGGTATTGTTTACGGTAATCTGGCTGTTGTAATTATATGGGCACTGGGATTGACCGTTGCCACATTTACGACCACCTGATGGCGGTGTTCCACATGCCTCATAAATACCGTTAAAGCAAGAATCCAGAACGCGTGAACATACGTTATTGTGCGCATATTCAAACAATTCATAGCCCCATGTTTCCGCCAAGGAATCTTTCAGATTTTCATCCGCCATAGAACCGCTGATTCCCGCTAAATTACCAACAACGTTGGAAATCCCCTCAAACGCGGACATCAAATCATCTTTGTTATCTTTCAGGATTGTAACGGTTTGGTCTTTGGCCTTGGCCCAGGATTGCAGTGATGCCAAGATATCCGAACTGGATCCGTCTATATTTGCAATATCGAAACCAAAATCGTTGGTCGTACAGTATGACGGCTGTGAACACGTAGAAACAGTTCCGCCATCAGCGCCATAAAAGCCGTGGTTTGAGCACCATTCTTTGGCCTGGTCGGAACCGGCACCGTATTGGGATGTTACATCCTTCCATGATACGCAATTCATAACCTTTTCAGCGTCAGTCAATTGGAATGCAGTGGAAATATCCTTGCCCTTGTTGGCAATTAACAATGCCAATTCACCAGAAACCTTAATCAATTCCTCGTTCGCAGTTTCTAGCTGGTTCTCTGCCTCTGCAAATGCTTTGACACGACCAGCACAGGCACAACGGCGTTGCGCCGCGTTACGGGCGGTACAAATCTCGTCCATACAGGTGTAATATGATTCCATACAATTATTGAATGCATCCGCAGAAATCAGACCAGTGCTGGAATCAATAATATTTGAATAATTGCCCGTGTACAGTTTGCTGTTTAAATAACTGTAATTTGTGGTTGATGCCTTGGATCCGCGAATTGCATTTCCCTGAAGCGAAACGCGAGATGCGTCAACACTGCGCGCGCGAACATTGCGTCCCGAACGATTGGCCGCAGATACCGTTGCGGTGGTTGTTGCCGTACGCGCCACAACATTTCGCGACGGAGAGGTCGTTGTACGTGTCGTCGTACGCGCCGCAACACCACGGGATGCCGTTGCGCGCGATGGCGCGGCTGTTGTCGTCGTTCCGCGGGATACCGTCGTCGTCGCGGTTGTAGCACGCGGACTGGCCCGACCGGAACGCGTGGCACGCATTGCACGTGGGGACGCCGCATCCATATTTACCGGCGCAATTGGATCCGCGAATGCCGCACGCATCGACATCAATGTTGAACACGTCAAAAACGCACCCCCCAACAAAAAGACCGTACCAATGGCATTCTTGCAACAATTTGAAAATTTATGACTTGTCATTTTCACACTCCCCCACGGCTGGACACGTCCAGATTTCCGCTTTTTTTACGCACCTGTGACACACACGATACGTGTATACTTTGTATCATTATAACATTTTTGTTGAAGTCTGTAAACACCAAAACACGCGAATCTGTGGCATTTATTTGTTGTCATAGTACAATTTTGCATACTCGGCCATAACATCTACAACCATACCACGATACCCAAATTTATCCCAGTGATGATCCGCCATATACAATCCATACGCAAAAGAGGCAAATTCCGCAATCTCCCAATCTATAAAACCAATAATATCAAACGTTTTTGGGTCTAATATAAAATTCTGCCAGATATCGTTATGAAACCAACCATATAAAAAACCGGGATGCGCCGTCTTTTTAGGCTTCAAATCGCGAATAGACACAGGATCTGCCATACCAATCTGATAAATAAACAATGCTATCTGACGCGCGATATGATGACGATTGGCCAGAGCAATGCGTGGCGGAATCTCACTTAGCGTTACACCTGGAAAGAATTCATATTTACGCACCGCAATATTATTCCATTTTATTATTTCCATTTGTGGAATTTTAAACGTTGTATATTTGCGCAACGCGGTTGTTATACGCAATTCGCGCAGGGCACGCACCGCGCCATCATCGTTCAACGGAAACTTGAAAGCATAGCAACCACCCGCCAAAACGATAAAATTACTGCACCCATAGCCTACACAGGTTTTTATTGGTAACTTCTTATCACCTAAATAATCACATACAAATTTCACAAACGCACGTGTATTGTAACGTATTTTTACACGAATCAAATCGCGACGCGATTTCCCCGGAATAAAACCACATACAATATTAGATATTAAATTACGAATTTTCATAGCATTACCTAAAATCCGCTTAATCGTGACTTTTCCATCAGCAAAGACAAATGGCAGCCCCAACGGGAATCGAACCCGTGTCGCCAGAATGAGAATCTGGTGTCCTAACCGCTAGACGATGGGGCCATACGCGCACATTCTATACTCTTCTAAAATTCTTTTCAATCTTTTTTATAATATAATTTATCATATTCGCGCGAAACCGCATCCATAAACTGACTTGCAATTGATACGTGACGACGATGAAACAACCGTTCGAAATCACCAAAAAAACAATCTTCCCAATCTATCATCGCAATAATTTTATGTGTCGACATATCGATTAGAAAATTATCATAAATATCACCCTGGGTCCAACCATAACGATACCCCGGCGCTTTGGCCATTGTCGGTTTTAAATCCGCGATTTCATCAGGATTCGCACAGCCTATTTCATACATAAAGCGCGCAATTTGTTTTGCAAATTCATCCATATGGGCGCGCGCATAAGATTCCGGCAATTTTCTAAATTGTTTTCCCGAAATATATTCGTATTTGCGAACCACACACCCATTATAGTCCAACAACTCAACCGGTGGCACATATATCGATGACAATGGTGCAAGCGCATCCACCAATCGCTTTTCACGGCGGGCCAAATCATCCGAATTATCACGACGCAATGGAAATTTGTAAATGTACTTGTCATTCACACTGATAAGCAGACTGCGCGCCAGATAGCCGACAAATGTCCGCACACGACAGGGCCGCCCCCCAAGGTCCGACCGAATAAAACGTAAATATGCCCCCATATCAGAATTTAGCACCACACGCATACGACGACGTTTATCCCGATTCGGAATAAATCCACATATGATATTCGAAAAAAAGCGTCTTAATGAATTCATCACAACAAAAAAACACACGCCCCAAACGGGGCGCGAATTTACATTTCCAATTTACCGTTTGTCGCAACCAGGTCGGCCATCATTTCGATTTTTCCACCCGCCTCGCGCACTAATAAATCGCCTGCGGCAATTTCTGCAAAATCCAGTGCATCAGATACATACGCATCCAGTTTACCAGCCGCAACCCACGCTAAATCCAATGCCGGACAACCCGTACGCAGTGTATTTTCACCCATCACCGTACGCGCATCAGATGTATTATAGGCAATTGTTGCCTCATCCATATCTTTGATATTAGAAACACTTATACGCGCAGAATGATATGCCGAGAACACATATGCGCCACGGCCAGCCTCTGCATAATATAAACGTTCATCAATTGGGGAATAAACCAACGCGATTTTGGTTTCGTCATTTGAACGCAACGCCAAAGAAATCGCAAAATGCGGATTGCCACGTACAAAATTAGACGCACCTGACAAAGCCAAAACAAATTCGTCACGACCATCACCATCGTGCGAAACATCGGGTGTCAACAGACCCGCCGCTGGGCGAACCAAGGTCAGGTCTGATAAAATACTTTCCTCGATACGGGCAGACGCCTTGGCCACAAAGTCACGTGCCCCACGCAAGGATTGTTGCAGGTTTTCAACCTCTCCGAAATCACGACGCAAGGACGATGCCGTCCGCTGTAACGCCATGAACATCTTGTTTAATTCGGTTGAACCTTTAATCAACAATTCCATATCCCGCCCCCATCAAGAAATGAATTAATCTTAGAAGTTAAAGCCTGCATATTTGCTTTTGAATTCAGATGCACGTTGCCCCTTGTCGGCGGTGTTTGTGCGCTGACCAGTCCAGGCAGAATGATTCAAGTTATCCTGGGACAAAATCAGGTCTTTTTTAACAGAAGAGTACATTTTTACAGCCTTGCCATCTGTTCTTGTAACGTTGATTTCATGGTATTCTGGATGAATTCCTTGTTTCATAATATCGTCCTTTTATAAAATTAAGCTTGATAATTATATAAGTATTTTTCAAGAAATCAAGCAATATTAGCAATTTAATATCGACCAATGCACCCAAGGTACGAATTGCCCGTAGATTCAAGAATATT
>JAZLDI010000002.1:0-82409 GCA_045614665.1 Candidatus Enterousia sp. | reverse complement strand
AGTTACTTCGCGGCCATTGGCCAATTTTACACGGGCAACCTTACGCTGCGCCGAGTTAGGTTTTTTCGGTGTTGTCGTATAAACACGTGTGCAAACACCACGTTTCTGTGGGTTTTCCATCATGTCAGGCGCAGTACTTTTCACCGCGACTTTTTTACGAGGTTTCCGAATCAGTTGGTTTACTGTTGGCATTCAAAATCTCTTTGTTTTCTACCTGTTTTTACTCTGCACAAAAGCCACCTAATCAGACTTATTTCAACGACTTATGCCGGATTATAAATCTGCATTTAGCAGGCGGTTTCTGTATTTTTCTGCTTTTCTTATCTACATGAAAAGCGAACACACTATAACCTCGAACCCCCGTGTTGTCAAGGAAAATCTAGGAAAAAATGATAAGATTTTCGCTTGAAACCGCTGTATTTTTAGGACTTTAAGCAAATCGCCTTTTTGACAAAAAACTAAGATCGTCCCCAGGATTACTTAAAAATCATATAGCTATGCACAAATGCTACATAAGATGCCGAATTCGTTTTTAGATAAATCATTTCGCTTTATTTTTAATTTTACGCCAGTCTGCATGATTCTTCTTATGCGTCTCATAATCACGGGCAAATTTATGCCCGCCCTGCCCGTCGGCAACGAAATACAGATATTTTGTATCAGCCGGCTTTAATACCGCACTGACCGCGGAACGTCCAACATTTGCAATCGGCGCCGGCGGCAAGCCCTTGTTCTTATAAGTATTATACGGACTGTCCACTGACAAATGAGAACGCAACAAAGGCGCCCCTTGCATATCCCCCAGACCATTTGTTATCGCATAGACAACCGTTGGATCCGCCTGTAACCGCATTCCCTGGTTCAAACGATTTATATAAACACTGGCCACCATTGGCATTTCTGATTCACGGGGCGTTTCTTTCTGCACAATAGACGCCAGAATTATAACATCACCCCATGATTTCAACGGTTTTGGCAAACGACGAATATAGCGATCCATCTCTTCACCCAGCGCAAGCATTTTCTTGCGCATCAATTCCAACACAGCCAGACGAGACATTCCACGCGCCACCCGATATGTATCGGGAAACAAATCCCCGTCTTTCAAATCACACACCGGCAAAGATTTATCGTCGCCACATTCCACACCGCCGGTTAAACCAGACGCCCCCAACAACAACTGCTTAATCTGTTTAACAGTTAAACCCTCTGGTACAGTCACGGTCGTTGCGGCAACATCACCATTTGCAAACATCCGCGCCAAGCCCCACGAACTTATCCCACGGGGAATATCATATTCACCACTTTGTACCCGCCCCCCATTCATACGCACCGCCATTTTAAATGTCATTGGCGACACAACCAAATTATGCTGATGCAGGCTGCGTGCACCCGCCCCAACCGACACCCCACGATTTATAATAAATGTACGTGAATTATTTACGGTTGAACGAATACCAAACTGCCAAAACATCAACGCGAACGCAACCACCGCAAACAGTGAGACGACCACAATCGATTTATTTTTTCGGAAAAATCTTTTCATTCTCATAACGCGTATTATGACAGATAAAAATCATTTTGCAAACACGTGACAACAAGTTTAATAATTTTCGTATCCGCTTTGCATAACGTTCTGTGCAGCCCCCAGCGCACGCAATTTTTTAACCAACATTTCAAACCCCGGCTCTTTAACTAATTTTTCGCGCCACGCATTATACGATATAGACAACTGCTCACAATTGCGCCGCAATGTTTCCGATAAATTTTTATCAAAATCAGCAATTGTCTTTTGGGCGCTCAGTTTATCAATAAAATAACGACATTGCATAAACCTGTCTTTATACCATGCTATCTCTTTATTTTTATTTTCCTCGCTCATACCCTCAATACCGTTTTCGTATTCGGTCAATATTTTCGCATAATATTCCAATTGACTGGACGCCAAAGCAATTTGATCTTTCACAGCCGACCGATAACCATCCTCATACAAACGCATAAAATCAATCGGCTTATTTTCAACCAAGTTTTGAATCACAGCCTGCACACACACATCCCCTTTCTGTTTCATAATTACATCATAGAATGATTTTGCGTCCGTTTTTAGTATCCCCGGAACATCACTGTATTCATTTCCATCCAACAACCAACTTATCTTGTACTGCCAAAACTCCTCAATCTTTATATATATCGAGCCCGCATGCCCCTTATTACTTGCCGTACTGGGGACACCCGCTTTCTCTGCAACATCGGCAATTATTTGACTTTTTTTACAACCATCATAAATATCATCCACGTATTGTTTACCAATTTTTTGCATTGATTTTTTCACAACCGCATCACGCAAACATTTCGATAACATCTCAAATCGCACTTCTTCAAACAACCCGCGCAAAAACGCTTTTTTATCCAAAGACATATCATACATCTTTTGAAGACGTACATCATCACGCAAGGCCTGTTCAATATCCCACGAAGTCAACTCTCCATTTTTATACATGGTATAATTTTCTAAATCCCGTTCATTCATCATTGATTCAATTTGCGCAATTTCTTCATCAGTATATTTATCACGCTTATAGGTAGCGCCACGTTCACCAATATAAAACAGCGGCCCATTATCATCAGGCTGTACAACATATGCAGAATCTGGCAACCGCAACCCAGCATCTGGCGCAACCGACCAATATGTGTCTGTACCCGCGACCTCAGCCGGGTTTCCATTTTTTTTAACAACCTCATTGTATGGTGCCAACACCACAATCGGCACATCATCCCACGAACCATATCCATGCGACTTAACAATATGATTCAACGTTACATGAACAGTACTGCGCGGATTATTAAAATCTGTCGCCATGGCAGTTGACGGAACATACATCGTCCCATCTGAATTTTTACGTGGCATATACTTTGTTGTATGCACAATACACCAATTTGACATATCTGCCATTATGTCTGACGTAACACCCCGTTCATCAGACTTTATCATTTTAATTCCACGATTAAATTGTTCTTCCTTTATCACAAAAAAATCCTTTTATAGAGGTTATTATATCACTTTATAATCAGGATTATAATCCCAAAAAGACATTAGTTAACACCGTCATCAACCCCACACTAATAAAAAATGACCCATTGGGCCATTTTTTATTAGTGGTCGGAGTGACTGGGTTCGAACCAGCGACCTCTACGTCCCGAACGTAGCGCTCTACCAGGCTGAGCTACACTCCGTAAAACCGATGGCCGTGATTATGCAACGGATAAGATGAAAAATCAACCTAATTTTTTTGAATTTTTACTTGTATTTTCGCCACCTGTGCCCCATATTTATTCTTGCAAACCAAAAGGAATTAATATGTTCGCACTACGGTTTTTGAACAAAGATACATTTGATAATTATGATGATTACAAAGAAAACGCAGTGCCAAATGTTCCAGACAACTTTAACTTTGCATATGATGTTATCGATGAAATTGCAAAAGTGTCACCGGATAAAGTTGCCATAATCTGGACAGATGACAGTGGCGAAACAAAAACATTTACATTTCGTGATTTATCACGCTATTCAAATATGGTCGCAAATTTTTTAACCGATCGTGGAATAAAGCGTAATGACACCGTTTTATTATTTATGCGTCGTCGTTGGGAATATTGGATTTTAATGATGGCGATGCACAAGATTTGCGCAATTCCAATTCCATCAACAAATCAATTAAAAGCTAAAGAAATCAAATACAGAATTGATACCGCTGACGTCAAAACAATCATTGCGTTTGATGACGGGCAAATTATGGATGAAATTAAATCCGCCATTGGCGAATATACTGATATACAATTAATACCATCAACCGATATTGCGGGCGCACTGGAATATTACCCAGATACTTTTAAACGTGTAAAAAATGAAAACACCGACACTATGGTTGTTTATTTTACCAGTGGCACAACCAACATGCCTAAAATGGTGGCTCATAATTTTACATACCCGTTGGGACATATTAACACCGCCCTGTTCTGGCAACGCCTGGACGATAGCGACATACATTTTACACTATCTGAATCAGGTTGGGCAAAATGTTCATGGGGTAAAATGTATGGCCAATGGTTGGCGGGCGCAACCGTATTCATATATGATTTTTCACGTGTATTTAATGCTCACATTTTATTAAAGGCGATTTCTACACATGGGATAACTTCATTCTGTGCACCACCAACGGCATACAAAATGATGATTCACGCCAATATGTCCAAATACGATTTATCCAAATTGAAAAAAGCCGACATCGCTGGCGAGGCATTAAACCCAGAAGTCTATGAGCGCTTTTTAGAAAAAACAGGCATAAAACTGCGCGAAGGTTTTGGCCAAACCGAAACAACAGTTATGCTGTTTAACAATCCGTGGATTGAACCAAAACCGGGCTCTATGGGAATGCCAGCGGCCGGCTGGGACGTTCAGTTACTGGATGAACGCGGTCACCCAATTAAAGACAGCAGCGTCGGTGAAATCTGCGTCTGTTTAAAAGACAGACATCCCGTTGGCCTGTTCCAGGGCTATCATAACGATGAAAAACAAACTGCCACCGCATATCGTGACGGATACTATCACACTGGTGACGTCGCATACCGGGATGGGGATGGATATTTCTGGTTTGTGGGACGCAATGACGATTTAATTAAATCGGCCGGATATCGTATCAGCCCGTTCGAGGTTGAAAGCGTCCTGACCGAACATCCCGCCGTACGCGAGGTTGCCGTCACCGGCATCCCCGACGCCGCCCGCGGTCAAGCAATCAAAGCAACAATCGTCTTAAATAAAACTTTTACAGAATCTGATTTATTAACACGCCAATTAGTCAATCATGTAAAACAACGAACCGCACATTACAAATGTCCACGTATTATTGAATATGTCGATTCGCTGCCAATGACAATCAGTGGTAAAATTCGTCGCGCTCTTATCCGTACACTGGACAGTGCCAAGGCAACTATCATTGCCCCAATCAAAGAAAATGTTATAGAGCCGATTAAAGAAAGCGTTATAGAACCAATTCGTGACACATTGGGCCTGAACAAGGACGAAGACAAGAAAGAAGAAGAGAAAAGCGAAACTAAAAACTAACCAATCCCCCAGAAAAACTGGGGGATTTTTAAGTTGACACAAATATTCTTTGTTATAAAATTTTGTCTATGGAATTATATCACGGAACCACGGTTCAAAAATTACCAGAAATCAGACCGCATCTGGATGGCTATCTGTCCACGCCATATGTTTTTGCCACACCAAATTTTGCATCCGCCCTGCGATACGCCGTTTATAACAAAGGCAATAATTATTTTGGCATTGTAAACGATACCGCAACAATAGTTGAATCCTTTCCTGGTTCTTTTGAAAAGACATATTGTGGCACATCTGGTGTAATCTATGTATTACCCCCAGAATCATTTCAATTAACAGAACTGCACCCTAATAAATCTGTTACAGTAATCGAATATGTTTCCACAGAAACAGTTAAACCAATCAAAGCAATCCAAATTCCAGACGTGGGTCAAAAATTACTGCGTGGTGAAGAATTGGGGTACATCAAAATATATCGATATCCCGACATACCAAAAAACTTCTTTGCATTTGGCGAAGGGCCACGGCAAAAAATCCAACGATTTTTATATAAACACTTTGTTCAGAAAAAGAAATAAGAAAAAATCCCCCAGCACCAAATCCTTGCTTAGGAAAAAATCAATTAGAATGATTTAGATAAAAAGAAATCGGGAATCGTAGTGAAGTCGCTACATGAGATTCCCGATTTGTTTTTAGATGAATTATTATAATTGATTTTTTTATTTAATTTTTTTAAGAACAAGAGTGGCGTTTGTCCCACCAAACCCGAAACTATTGCTAAGCGCAACATTTACATCACGCTTTTGGGCGGTATGTGGTACCAGGTTGAAATCACCAACCGCATCTTCGGGATCATCCAGATTAATTGTAGGCGGAACAATACCATCACGAATCGCACAGGCACAGAATATCGCCTCTACCGCACCGGCCGCCCCCAGCAGGTGTCCCGTCACGGATTTTGTAGATGACATACATACATCTGCACCATTAAACAATTCTTGGACCGCGGCCAATTCTCCAACATCGCCCAAGCCAGTTGATGTGCCGTGTGCATTAACATAATCAACGTCCGCCGGTGTCAATCCCGCATCTTTGATCGCTGCAATCATTGCACGCTTGCCACCTTCGCCATTTGGCGCAGGCGCAGTAATATGATATCCATCACCAGACAGACCATAGCCAGCCACCTCGGCATAAATTTTTGCACCGCGTCGCACCGCGTGTTCATATTCTTCCAGAACTAATATACCTGCACCCTCGGCCATGATGAATCCGTCACGATTTTTATCCCATGGACGTGATGCGGCTTCTGGTGCATCGTTGCGTGTACTTAACGCACGCATTGCTGAAAATCCCGCCAAGGCGATTCGGCTGACTGCACCTTCTGTTCCGCCACAAACCATAATATCTGCATCACCATATTTGATTAAACGGGCAGCTTCTCCAATCGAATGGGCACCGGTTGCACAAGCGGTCACAACGGAAATATTCGGCCCCTTGAACCCATACTTAATTGAAACATGTCCCGCCGTCATATTAATGATACCTTTTGGGATAAAAAATGGACTGACGTAACGTGGCCCACCTGTATGCAACTCGATACAGTTTTCATAGATGGTGTCAAATCCACCGATACCACTGCCAATTGAAACCCCGACACGTTCCTTATCCCCGGCATATTCAACCAGGCCCGCATCTTTGATTGCTTCATCAGCAGCAACCATACCGTAAAGAATACATTTATCCATCTTACGTTGTTCGCGTGGTTCAACAACACTATCTGGATTAAACATTCCCGCATCCGTACCACGTTCCGGTATACCAGCAATCTGGGATGCTAAATCATCAACTTCAAATTCTGTAATTTTACGAACACCAGATTTTCCGGCAACAACATTTTGCCAGGCGGCATCTAATCCCGTACCAACCGGTGACACAATTCCCATACCGGTAATAACAACTCTTCTCATAATACATATTCCTTTGTATCTATTTAACTAACATACGTCCCAATGATGCCCGATTAGGATAGAAAATACAATAAAAAAATCCGCCACAACGTGACGGACAAAACATTACAAATACCAATATTGTTTTTATTATTTGTGTGCTTCGATATATTTAACAGCATCACCAACTGTTTGTAATTTACCAGCTTCTTCGTCTGGGATTTCAACGTTGAATTCTTTTTCAACTTCCATAACGAATTCTACAACGTCCAAAGAATCAGCACCCAAGTCATTAACGAAAGATGCAGTTTCCACAACCTTTGCTTCGTCACAGCCCAATTTTTCAATAATAATTTTTTTTACTTTATCAAATGTTTCTGACATTTTTTTTCCTTTTTTATTTGAATTGTTGGCCCCCACCGGGGACGTCGTTACATAAAGCTATCATTTTAGCCCCCCTATGTCAAGAAATTATAACAAACAATAACAAATGAGACAAAAATCCAGTCTGATTATAACATGCATTCAGAATCCAACAAATCATCCAACAAGACATTCATATTATCGCGAAAATCCGCACGATCTGGGGCCCATGGCAACTGCCTAAACAAGAACTTGTAAACATCATCCATCGTCAAATTTGGTATCCCCGCCGCTTGCGCGACACGCGCCCACGCAACACGCGGATCAATGATATGAAATCCACCACGCCCCGGAAAAACCCAGTTACTTGATTGCGGTAAATCTTGTAATAAAACAATTGCGCGATCCGATAATGGACGATTATCCCACATATCATGATTAAAATCCAAATCTTCCCATCGCATTGCAAAAATCTTTGATTTTGGCGCGAACCCATAAATCAGCATCAAGAAAGCCGCACGCAAATTCAAATCATCCATTTTTTCAATTGCCGAAATCAATCGCAATAAACCATTTCGATTCAATGGTCGCACGCGACGTTTTTGTTCAACACGCGGAATATCAATAACAGGATTGATTTTCACATATCCATTTTCCAGCGCAAACTTAAACACACTTTGCAACAATTCCTGCATACGCCCGGCAATGGCCAAACCATCAATATTTGCTATCACGTTTTGAATATCAACAGATGAAATTTCAGAAATATTTTTTTCAAACAAGCCAGACAAATGTCGCTTAATTGCACGTTCCAGTTTAGTTCGCGAATCTTCACCACGACGAACACATTTTTCCAGATATATTTCAATAAATTTCTGGAATGTAGTTTTTCGACGACGCGTAACCGGTTTTTGCATCGCGGTATCCAGCACCACTTGCACCGCGCTGCGCGCATCTTCAATATCAACATCAGGATAGTTACCAATTATAATCCGCTTATCTTTACCATTTACACGTTTACGAACAAAAAAAGTTTTTATCCCGCGACTTGTGATGTACATCCGCAGGCGTGGTTCAGACACATCTTGAACAACATCAAACCCGGTCCGCGGCGCCGGCAGATTATCCAAAATATAAGAATTAAAAAAGAACTGGTGCGCCATGGGCGACCCCTTTGTTTTTTATTTTACCTTTGAGAATTTATCAGACCAAAATGTTGATATTTTATGCTTTATTTCTTTGACCTGATTTAAATCCTGGTGATACCGATTATTATGTGCCCAACATGCACACTTGTGATTAGAACACAGTTCTTCATTTCCAATAGGCTTAAAAAACCTACAACGCGAAAACGTAAAACGACACGCAGATTCATCAAACAGATTCGTAGGCTCAATAATTTCTTTAAACTTCAAGCATGCATCCCCATAATTAATATTATCTTCGATAGCATAGTCTTTTGTTAACAACTTTGTCGAATATTCCAAATCATTTTCTGCCTGGCGCAACTGACCACGCAACGCGCGCAATTCTCGCACATCACGCACGAATTGAGTCAATGATACTTTCCTATAATAATCAAACCAATCCATTTTATTTTACCTTTTGCTTTGCCATACGTTGCAAACTATTTTTTAACTTCATATACTTGTCATGTGCCGCTTTCTGCGGACAATCCAGAACCGAACATTGTTCTTCGTCAATATGCGAACACAATATTGTATCCCGTGCCTTAAAGAACAACCATTCTGTATCCCAGACATTTTTTTTGATACAAAATCGTGTCTGCTTTCCATTTACGCGACATGAAATCATATTACGAAAACGCCCCGTAATTTTTCGTCTTGCGTACACCATCTTTATTTTTGCAACAGACATTTTTACCCCTTATGATACTTTTAATGCATTGATAAACGCAGACTGTGGGATTTCGACGTTGCCAAATGTACGCATACGTTTTTTACCCTCTTTCTGTTTTTCAAGCAGTTTACGTTTACGTGTTATATCCCCCCCATAGCATTTTGCCGTCACGTCTTTGCGATATGCGGCAATCGTCTCTCGTGCAATAATTTTGCCACCGATTGCGGCCTGTAATGGAATTTTAAATTGATGACGCGGAATCAAGTCTTTTAATTTTTCAACAATCTGACGACCGCGTTTTTCGGCAAAACTGCGATGACACATAAATGACAATGGTTCTACATTTTCTTCGTTAACCAGGATTGAAACCTTTACCAAATCAGATGGCTGATAGCCCTGAACCACATAGTCAAATGATGCGTATCCAGATGACAAAGATTTCACCCGATCATAGAAATCAAATACTATTTCCGCCAACGGCAACTGATAAACCAAAACCGCACGATTACCAACATATGAAATATTTTCTTGAACCCCACGCCGTTCCGAGCACAGCGACATAATCCCTCCCATATATTTATCAGGCATCATAATCGTCGCCCGCACCCACGGTTCTTCGATTCGTTCTATGCGCGTTGCCTCTGGCATATCTGCAGGATTTTCCAAATCGATACATTCGCCATTACGCAAATAAACCTTGTACAGCACACTTGGCACCGTGTTAATCAAATTCAGATTAAATTCACGTGACAAACGTTCACTGATAATTTCCATATGCAACAAGCCCAAGAATCCGCAACGCAAACCAAACCCCAGCGCAGACGACTTTTCCACCGTGAACATAAACGAAGCATCATTTAACGCCAGCTTCTCAGAGCTTTCACGAAATGCAGGATAATCATCGGCCTCGACCGGAAAGAAAGACGAAAACACCACCGGCACAGACGGCTTAAATCCCGGCAACATTTGTGCGTCTGCATTTTTTGCATCTGTGATAGTATCCCCAACCTTGCAATCGTGAATTGTTTTCATACCCGTGATAATAAATCCGATTTCCCCGGTATGCAGCGCATCAACATTAACCATTTTCGGGGTAAAGTACCCGATTTTATCAACCACATATTCCGCCCCAGTTGCCATAAATTTAATTTTTTGGCCACGTGATAACGTACCATCAACAACACGTACCAAAATCACAACCCCCAGATACGAATCGTACCAAGAATCTACCAACAAAGCACGTGTCGGCGCATTTTCATCACCATGCGGCGCGGGTAATTTTGTCACAATTTCTTCCAATAATTCTGGGACCCCGGCACCGGTCTTGCCCGACACAGCCAACGCTTCGTTCGCATCCAGACCAATAACATCCGCAATCTGTTCACGTGTTCCGGCAACATCACTGGACGGCAAATCAATCTTGTTCAATACCGGCAGCATTTCCAAATCATTATCCAACGCCAGATACGCATTTGCCAATGTCTGTGCCTGAACCCCCTGGGTTGCATCCACCAGAACCAACGCCCCTTCACACGCGGCCAATGAACGCGACACCTCGTACGAGAAGTCCACATGCCCCGGCGTATCCATTAAATTCAGTTGATAAACCTCTCCATCTTTGGCCTTGTAATTCAAACGCACAGTCTGCGCCTTAATCGTAATTCCACGTTCACGCTCAATATCCATAGAATCCAGAACTTGTGCCTTCATCTCGCGCGATTCAAGACCACCTGTAAACTCAATTAAACGGTCTGACAACGTCGATTTACCATGGTCGATATGTGCAACAATTGAAAAATTACGGATATTAGATTGCTTCATAAAAATACACCTATGCTTTATGCGGCAATGGTATACCAGTATTAGCCGTTTCGCAAGGTGTATTTTTGCAAAATTTTAAAAATTACAGATTATTCAACAATTCATCGATTCGCTGTGCACGTTCCAGCGTATCATCATATTCGAATCGGATATCTGGGACATATTTCTGATTCATGCGCGCGGCCAGTTCAAAACGCACACTGCGTGTAACATCATCCAGACGTTTTTGCACCGTGCCCCTATCCTCATTACGGGAATAGTAATACAGGCGCACAAATTGCAGCCCCCCATGCGCAACCGCACCAACCAACGACACACCCGAAATAACCGCATCGTCACCATAATTATCCCGCAATATTTCCGCAACCAGTGTCTGAACCTTACTTGCGATACGTTCCCCACGATTAGAATTAATTTGTCTTTTTGCCATATTTATTTATCTTGGTTTATGTTATAATTGATTATTGTAGAATATAATTTACAATCAAGCAAATTTTTCAAGGGCCCAAGGATATAAAATGAAACTTATCGAACATATATTAAAGAAATCAGAAAGTCCGGCATATTCATGGATTGTATTTTTTCTGACCATCTGTGAATCTATATTTTTATTTATCCCACCCGAAGTTTTTATGACCCCCGCCATTGTCGCATCGAAAAAGCGTGCCCTGCCCATAACAATTGCAGCATCACTGGGGTCATTGGTTGGTGGCGCATTGGCATATATGATCGGTATGTGGTTATACGATTCGGTTGGCATTTGGTTGATTGAAACATTTTCAAATCCCGAATTGATTGAAACAGCTATTAAGCCAATGTTTACAAAATACGGGATATTGATAATTGTTTTAACAGCGGTCACACCAATACCATATAAATTGCTGGCAATATGGCTGGGCTTTATTGGATATCCAATGCTGTTATTCTTGGGCGTATCTGCGATATTCCGCACTGGCCGCTTTGCAATAATTGGCGCCTTGTTGTATCGATTCCAAGAACAGGCCAACACAATTGTAAAGAAATACTTCTGGCCACTAACATTTGGCGCGATAATCGCAGCGGGCCTGGGAATATTTTTAATCAGTTTATTTTAAAAACATTGTTTAAATAAATAAAAGTCTATCAAAGCAATTTAATCTGTCTCATAAAAATCCCCGCCTTTGGCGGGGATTCTAATTCTGTTGCCATCTGTTATTCTGTTGTGATTTCAGATTTAAATCATACATTTTATTTCTTATACAAGCACGCGCTTTATCCAAACAGTCCAGAAAATCCGTTTTTTTCTTTATCTTACTCTCATCCGAACACTTCCCATAAGGTTTTTTATCTTCCTCACTCGATCCCACGGGCATACAAGATACACTAGTGTGTGTAGCATTTAACACACCAAAATCATTTGCCAATTGCTTGCGGACCTCACGTGTAACCTCGCTACCATTAAAAGACAAATTCGCAATAGTATTCAAATTAGTGTTCAAACAGTTCAACACATCCGTCGGCAATAATTTGTTATTACAATTTTCAACACCATTAATAAATATATTACGATCGTTTGACTTGAAACTGGACGTCCCACTCGACGAATCGTCACTGGATGCACCCGACGTTTGCAAACGTGTTTTCAGAACGGCTTTTTCAAGCTGCGTTTTAAACCGACGAATCATCGAATCCAAATATTCATATTGCTTGTACATCTGCTGGGTCATAACGGTCGTTTTAAGTGCAACAACATCACGCATCATTTCACGATCCGCGCCATCCGACGGATTTTCATTCCCACCAACATTGTACACATGCGTCGAACACAGGGCCAATGCCGGATTTATCAATGCATCCTCGTCATCACACGTAACGGCCGCCACCGCCGGCATTGACACCAACGCCACAACCGCCACACACGACAAGAATTTTACAAAATTCAACTTTTCACCAAACATGTGCATTTACTACTGTCTTTATTCCATTTTGCTTCGCATTTATCTTTATCTTTGCACGCTGGCGATTGGTTATTGATATCCGAATCCTTTGACATACAATAATCTAAACAACTGTTATGGCAAGAACCATCATTACTATCGGTCTTGTGCATTGATTCCTTGGTTGCACAATATTCAGCCGCCTTCATACATTTTGTTTCAGATGAATAATAGAACTGATCAGATCCGCAGTTACATTTCTTGTTCTGATAAGACTCCCCGCCCGCATATCCGACACACATCATCGCCTCGACCGGCGCACAACACGCACTAGAACCACTTCCGACCGTTCCCGAACTTGTTGTGGTAATTTTAACACCGGTTTTGCATACCGCGTGATTTTCGATACATTTGTCATAGTTTTCTTGTGCCTCGGCGCGCTTAATCATACGATCCGCAGACGCTGTTAACACACCATCATCTTGAACCTGTCTCAGGGCCTGTGTCGACGACACACAAACATTGTTGGGTAATTTTTTCGTCGCCACCCACTTTTCTAAATTAGAATACTGACCTGAACCAACGGCACAATATTTAAGGCGTTCAAACATATCATCTTCTGCGTTACCACTGCGTCTGTATTTTGAAATAACATTTGGTGCATCCTGGCTCATCATTTTTTCCAGCGTTTCAACATCAATCGACGCCTGTTTCTTGCGATTACGGAACAATGCCGAACTTTCCAACGCACTGGACGCACACCCCACACGCACAGAAACTTCGTCTGCACCGCCCGTCTCTGGGTCCAGCCAGTTACGCTGAACCTCTTCCATATCCGCCAGGGTACGATTCAACGTGCAATGAATACTATCTTCTGGACCAATTGCCTGTTTATCAACACACGGGGCACCACCACGGGCACCGTCACCCGCCTTTGATTTACCATTAACGCAATTCGTGCCATCTGTATATGAACCCAACGTACCCGATGAACACAAATATTCGCCCCACACATTACACGACCCATTCAACATCATATAAATATCGGTAATATCAACCCCAACGGCCTGGGCGGTAATCAATGAATCATACAGTTCATCAAGAACATCATTATACGGATCAAAGAATCCCATTGCCTTCTGTTTGAACATTTTTACACGTTTTGGACCGGTACAATTATTTCCACGTTCATCACAGCCCGCATATTCAAACGTATCCCGCATCGTATCACGCAACGTTTTCAGTGCAGTTTCCGCATTTTCTAACTTTGACATAATTTCGCCAGCTATCTTTTCACGCACAATTAAATCATCTGACACGCCACGGGCGGCGGCTTCTTCCTGGGCCTGGGTTAATCCCGACGCGGTCTGGGCATTTTGTGCAATCTGCGCATCCGCCACCTGCTGCTGCGCGGCGACGGTCATTTGTTTCTGTTCTTCCAATGCTGCCTGTAACTGTGCAACGGTCGCATCATTTTGCGCCTGCATCTGGGCCTGCATTTGTTGCATTTGCATATTCATCTGCTGCTGCAACTGGGCCATTTGCTGGCTGGTCTGGGCGGTGGCGGATGCGGCGGCATTTTGGGCGGCCTGGCTTGCCTTGGCATTAGAATTGGCAACAATTTGTGCGGCAATTGATTGCACCAGATCATTTCCATATTGCTTGCACGCATTATTAGTATTCACACACCCATTTACAATCGGCACCGTAACATCCATCGACGTACATCCACCCGTTGCACACTTTGGCTGTGCACAACGCATAATCAACGCATTACAGTTCCCAAAATCAGCCGTCGGCGCCGAATCCGTACCCGTACGACTGTTCATCATTGAATTCCATTGATTGTTATTCATCGCCCCCATAGAATTCGGGTTATAAGCGGTTAAATTGCTGCCCGCGGTGGTTGCAACCGGTGCCGCACCGGCAATACCGGGCAACAAGCACATTACATAAAACAAGATGCGATAAATTGGCTTCATATTCTCTCTTGCCACAAATTTTACCACATTTTACAAATAATGAAAAGATAAAAATAGATTTATACCCTATCTTTTTTGCAACACACACATATCAAAAAAATGATCATGAATCATCTTGATCGTACCAACATCCTGGGCCGTCGCTTGTTGTTTCAGATGCATTGCAACCTCTAAATCCTCACCGACAAAGAACGGCGCAACATTCACCACCATTACGCCACCCGGTTTCAAGAAGCGCGCTAAATCCAATACCAATGGCGTCACATATTCTGGACACGCACGATATTGCAAAATATTAGATAAATAAATCTGGTCATATTCCATTTTCAAATGTCGTGATAAATCCGACAAATCTGTCCATATAAAATTGAACGGCCCCTTGATTATTTTCCGCAACCGGGCGTATTCATCATTATAAAGCATTTCAAAATAAGACCCACCACGCACCAATCGTGCACCACGCATTTGCCGAATATAATCACGCGTATCGGACGGCATATAATCTATTATTTGCTGAAATTCAGACACATCTGCAATATTACGCGTACGCGATGTAGAATTGATAAGATTGATATAATCCGCCCTGTTCAGTTTTTGAATCGCGGACGTTTTGATATCCATCATCATCTTGGCATTAAATGTAATATCAAACGTATCAATATGTGACGCACCCGCCATTGCATAATGCAGGGCCTGGTCCCCACTGCCCGCAACGGTCAGAACCCGCATCCCTGGCTTTGGTTGCAGTACCCAAAAAATTTCACGAATATCTTCATTGGTCTGTGCATAGGCCGGCGAAAATTGGGCAAAATTTGCCGCCCCATAATCACCAGTATGCAAATCATAACAAGAACGCGCCTGTGCAATATCATATTTCATACCATGAATTATAGACAAATATTACACAATGTCAACTTTTAAAATCTTATACCATGCCGCCGATCATATACAAAATTCAGCCGCCTTGGGAACACATCATATATATAATAATAAAAATCCCGACAAATGCCGGGATTTCTTTATTGAACCCAAATGGTTGCATATGTCGTAGACGTCGCACTGCCCGATGGGATATAACCAATAACCCCACTTGTCTTCGCGGCCGTCACCGCAGCATTCGCAATATCTGCGGTTGCAATCGTTCCATCGGTAATATCACCGCTCGCTACCGCACTTTTTGTTGCCAAGGAACCCAAAGATGTCCCCTTGGTAACCGTAACCACACCATTAGCCGCCGTCACAGCCGTCACAACATTACCATTGCCAGATGTCGTAACATTCGACGTCGTTAATGTTGCTTGTTTACCCGAAACAGTTGTCTGCAACGACGTCAAGCCACCATTCAATGCAGCAATATCATTATCCACTTCAGCAAGAGCAGAATCAATCTCTGCTGTTACACGACCAATCGTGGGATATAACGTATCTTTATTAGAATCACCTATGGTCGTCGTATCACCTGTTTTCAACTTATTCGCAGACGCTTCCTTAGCAGCCAGCGCGGTATTTATAACCTTGTTCTGAACCGGATTTGTACTGCTTGAACTTAACGAAGAATCAATTGTCAAAGTATTTTGCTTCTTGGCCAATTCAGTATAAACCACTTTCGCACTTGGATATTGTGTATCTGTCGAACTACTGCTTAATGTCGTAACTTTATTTGATGTCACTTCCTTAGCAGCCAGAGCGGTATCCAATCCAGAAATCTTGGACGTCGCCAATGTTGGAATATCAGATGCAGCCAAATCCGCACCACCGGTTACCAAACCCTTAGAATCATATGTAATCTTCGCTTTGGTCGCACCAGTAATCGCAGCATTGGCCGTTACCTTAGTCGCGACTGCATCATTTGCGGTCTTGGCCGATGCCGCCGCCGCATCTGCGGATGCCTGGGCCGCATCTGCCGCCTCCTGGGCGGCATCTGCAGAATCTTGCGCATTAACCGCCGCCGTATTCGCATTATTTGCCGATGTCTGCGCTGCATTGGCCGCAGTCTTAGCAGAATTAACCCCCTGCTGAACATAAACGGTGGACGCAATATCCGCGCGTGCCGTACCAATACCAACCATTACCATTGCAACCAAAGAAACAGCGAAAACAAACTTTTGCTTTAACATCTAAAATCCCCACCCGATTTTAATTCCACTCTCTTCTTGTCTTTGCATTATATCTAAAAAGCAAGATTCAACACAAGGACATTTTTCGACACTTATTATAAAAATTACTGCAATTTTTATAATAAGTCCAAAAACAATACACTATCCCGGATGGGTGGCTTTACACCACCCACCCAGGGATTATTTTTTCGATTAATACGCACGATCAATCAGTTCCCATTTATAACCAGTCACTGTGTTATTAGAAACCGTTGCCGTCAAAACATATGTACCATCCGAACCGGTTGTACCCGCACTAATCAAATCAGTAACACCCTTTGCCGCAGAAGCGTTTGTTGCGGCTGTATCATACGTAGATACTTTGGCCGATGTAATACCGGAATTCGCCGCACTTAATTGCGCCGTTGATAATGTCGCTTGCTTCTTGGCTAATTCATCATAAACAACCTTTGCACTTGGATACTGTGTATTTGTCGAAGTACTGCTTAATGTCGTAACTTTATTTGATGTCACTTCCTTAGCAGCCAGAGCGGTATCCAATCCAGAAATCTTAGACGTCGCCAATGTTGGAATATCAGATGCAGCCAAATCCGCACCACCGGTTACCAAACCCTTAGAATCATATGTAATCTTCGCTTTGGTCGCACCAGTAATCGCAGCATTGGCCGTTACCTTAGTCGCGACTTTTGCTTCAATATCAGTTTCATTATCAGAAACCGTCTTCTGCAATGCAGCCAATCCACCCGACAAGGCCGAAACATCATTATTCACTTCTGTAACAGTCTTATCAATCTCAGCAGTTACACGACCAATTGTGGGATATAACGTATCTTTATTAGAATCATTTATGGTCGTCGTATCACCTGTTTTCAACTTATTCGCAGATGCTTCCTTGGCATTAATCTGTGCCGCATATCCATCATATGTAGATACCTTGGACGATGTGATACCAGATGTCGCATAGGCAGATGATTTAATTCCTGCAATATCACTTTTATTGGTAGCAACTTGAGACACAGTAGAAGTTGTCACACCAGAATTTACAGCCGCCAACTGATTAGTGTCCAATGTCGCCTGTTTACCGTTAACAACAGTCGTCAAATCTGAAACTTTTTTCTCAATATCTGTTTCATTTGTTGAAACCGTACCCTGCAACGTCGACAAAGCAGTCTCGATACCCTGAACAGTTTCACTGGTCGCCATTGTATCCAATTCGTCGTTAATATCACTAATCGCATCCGAATGTTCTTTAATAGCCGTAACAACAGTTGATGCCGTCGTCCCCATATTAGTCGAACTTACCGTACCAATAGAATTTTTAATCGCGGTATCCGCATTTTCACGCAGCGTTGTTTCTGCACCGACCGCACCCTGAACATATGCGGTGGACGCAATATCCGCACGCGCCGCCGATACAGCCATCATTGCAACCAACGACACTGTCAATATTTTTTTCATCTTTTCCTTCCTTTTTCTTTTTACTATTAAAAACCGAATTTATCGGGACGACAAATCACATCGTCCCGATATTAATTTTTATTATTTACCCTCAGCGGAACGTTCAATAACTTCCCATGTATAAGTTGAGTTATTATATGTCAACACACATTTGTTATCTGCATCCTGACATTCACCCTGTGGTTTTGGAATCGCCGCATCAGCGGTTGCCTTTGCCTGATTTGCCGTTGACTGAGCCGCCGCTGCATCCGCAACACCTTTGTCCGCCTGGGCCTGGGCCGCCGCAATTGCTGTTGTATGCGCCTCAATATCTTTTGCATTTGCCAAGATATTTTCTGCATTCTTTGTAATATTCGTAGAATTAGCGGCAATATTCGTTTCATTCGTACCAACACGACCTGTCAAATTCGTAACATTCGTATTTGTCGCACCCAAGGCTTCTTGTGTCGCATAGGTCTGACTTACAGTTGTCTTAAAGCCCGCTAAATCAGTCGCAACGCCAGACGCACTGGTCGACGCAGCATCCGCCTGGTCCTTGGCATATGCTTTTGCCTGAGCCAAAATACCATCTTCGGCATCATTAATTTCCGCAATCGCATCCGTATTTGCCTTTACAGCCGCATTATTAGCCGCCTGATAATCAGACAAATCTTTTGCAACCGCCGCGGTGGCCTGCGATGCCGTTGCTGCATTATTACCAACAGTTGTTGTCAATGCTTCTACCGTTGCTTTGTCCGCCTTAGTCCCTAACCCAGCAGTTAACGCCGTAATATCATTATTCACTTGTGTAACAGTCTTATCAATCTCAGCAGTTACACGACCAATTGTGGGATAGAACGTATCTTTATTAGAATCATCTATTTGCGTTGCATTATCCGATGTCAACTTATTCACAACTGCTTCCTTGCTGGTTTCTAACCCTGCAATCGCCTGATTTGCAGTATTCAGACTATCAATTGTTGCATATGTCGATGCAGCGGTCGCTTCATGAGTATCCAACGCATCAGAAACTACTTTGATCGCAGCGGTCATATCTGTTGTATTTGTATAGCTAGCCAAAGCATCGGAAATAGATTTCGCAACCGAGCCTTCACCGGAACCATTCAATGTTGAAATTGCAGTTGTATTGCCACTAACCTGTGTCTGTAATTCACCCAAAGCCGCATCAGTTGCAATACCTTCTGTCTTTTTATTGATGTATGCAACAACGTCTGCGCTACCTTCTGGCAGGGTACCAACTTTTGCCTGCAACGCCTGTAAGTCAGCATTGGCCGCCTTTAACGCAACCACCGCATCATTAGACGTTTTATATTCTGTCAACGCATCCGAAACCGCCTTGGTTGCATTTGCCGCCGTTGTTTTATTTGTTTCAACCGTTGTTGCCAAAGCGCTAACTTGTTCTTCGACCCAACCAGTTGATGCAACACTTGCGTCCGCAGAATTTGCGGCACACAGACCGATTAATACTGTGAAAATCCCAGCTGTTAATTTTTTCATTTGGTAATCCTTTCCTTCCTATAAATCTATTTTATCATTTTTACACGAATCGTGTAAAGGGCATTTTTGCCCTTTACATCATTTTTTTATTATTCCGTTGGCAATGTCAGAATAATCCATTCCGGATTACCACCATTCATCATCGCCAATACACAGTTGCCTGTTTGACAAGCCGCTGGCTTTGTAATCTTGGTCGCCAAATCATTTGACAGGGTTGAAATAGTTCCTTCAGCCGTTGTCAAGCGAGTATTCAAACCACCTTCTACACCCTCGGCACGTTCTTTTTCTGTTGTGATCGCACTGCTCAATTCTGCAACCTTGGCATTATATGTTTCTGTTGCAACCTTGGTATCGATATTGTTCTGTAAAGTTGTTTGAATACCCTCAACTTCTTCATCCGTTGCATATGTATCGCCCAGGCTATTAATTGTTGATTGAATCCCTTCAACGGTTGTTTTATCTGCTTTTTTGGCAATTTCCTCTGTATTTGTGGCGATGGCACCTTCATTTGCGGTTACCCTTGCCGCCAATGTAGTAATTGCACCATTTTCACCCGTCAAAGCACCAACTTTTTCATCCGTATAACCCTTGGCAGCTTCTAATGTTGCAGCATCCTTGGATTCTACATCTGCGGTTTTTGCATAAGTCGACAAAGCCTCGCTAATCTGTGTAGCAACATTTTTTTCACCAACCTTGGTTTCCAAAGCACCTATCTGAACCGTATGTCCCGCAACAATACCAGTCAAACCAGTGCTTTCACCATCTTCACCGGTTCCACCCAAACTGTCTGTCAAAGTTTTCAGCTGAGCGTCTGTATAGCTTTGCGCCGCAGTCAATGCATTCTGCGCGGCATTAATGGCGTCAAAGCGACCATCTGATTCAGTCTTTGTGTAAACATCATCCTTGGTATAAACATCTGCAGCGTTTGCTTTCAAATTAATTGCATCTTGCAAATCTGACTGTGCGGTCTGCAATTCAGTCTTGCTGGCTTTTGTTGCCAAACCGGTGTCTGCGTTTTCAACAACGCCCTTTAACGTTGAAAATTCGGTCGCATCTGCTTTTTTTGCAACTTCGGTATCAACATAACCACGACTGGCGATTTCAACCGCCGCGTGCGCATTGGCACCCGCCATCAAGATAGCCGCCATAACACCCGAGAACATAATATTTTTTACTGTCATTTTTTCTTTCCTTTTCTTTCGTTTTTTATGCCTGGGCTTATGACGGCTTTGGCATCAATTCAAAGCGTTTTGTTTTAGATTATTCTGCTTCGGTTTCACCAACAATTTCAACCGACACATAGCTGATATTACCTTCACCATCACGTTTTACCAGATATGTACCCGCATTTTCCATAACATCCAACTTACCTGCCAATGCATTTGTCAGACCTGTAACCTGGGATTCTGCAATTTGTGCCTGGCCAATCAATGTGTTTACATTTTCAGCAGTCTGGAACTCAGAATCATTTACCAATACGGAAATATTAGCACCCGGCTGAACCGCTGTGGCACCAGCCTCCGCACCCGCAATAATCGTATCCAGGTTTTCAATTGTGGCCTGCTTACCCTGCAAAGCTGTATTCATTGCTTCCGTTGTTGCATAAGAATCCAATGTCTGTGTCAATGTTTCTGGCTGAACCGCTGTGGCACCCTTGGCAGCATTTGCTTCAATCGTTGCCAGGTTTTCAATTGTGGCCTGTTTACCCTGCAATGCAGTGTTCATTTCTTCCGTTGTTGCATAGCCAGCCTGTTCCAAAGCAGTTGTTGTTACATAAGAACCCAACGTTGTTTCCAAAGCCCCTGGCTGAACCGCTGTTTCACCCAATGCAGCACCAGAACGGATATCTGCCAAATCATCGATCGTATCCTGTTTGCCAGCTAATGCACTTGCATCTGCCTTAGTTGCAACCAGACCAGACAAATCAGTAACAGTTTGTGTCAAACTTACTGGAGCATATGCACCATCTGCGCGCAATTCTTCTTCGGCAATCGCGGTTGCGATTTTCTGTGCAACAGCACCATTTTCGTCATTAACAGCTGTTTTTAAAGTTGCAATATCCTGTTGCATTGTTGCAAAACCCGTACCATCAACACCACTCAAGCCATCAATAGCAGCTGTATTTGCCTGGATCTTAGCATCCTGTGCTTTATCAACACCTTCCTGTGTTTCAATATATGCGGCATATGTGTCTGCTGAAACCTTGCCACCTAACAAAGTATCGGTTTCACCCTTGGTATAAGATGCACCCGTATCTGCCTTGCCGGCTAATTTTTCTGTAACATAACCCTCGGTAACCAGGTTATAATCTGCGGCACTGGCGGCACCGCATACGCCTGACAAGATTGCAGAGGCAAATCCTGCGAACATAATATTTTTTACTTTCATTTTTCTTTCCTTTCTTTTTTTGTTTTTGTTATGCGGTTTTTCAACCGTGCCTTTTGTTTTTCAATTCTCTCTTTTAATTTCCATCTGTGCCGGTGGCAACACCAACCGATTGCCAGGTCACGCCACCCTTTCCATCAGATACCAGCATCGCCAGATTACCTTCTTCTAACGTTGCGTCACCGGTTGTAATCTTGTCCGCGGTAACCGCCCCGTCCGCCAATTGATCAGATTCAATTGTCCCGGTAATCTTGCTGGCATCCAAGCTGTCAATCTGTTCAGTGGTAATCTTACCCTGAATAGATGTCGCGTTAATACTGGTAATTTGTTCTGCGGCTATTTCATCTTCATACGCCAGGGCACCCAACGGTTTATACGCACCAGTATCCGTCTTCTGCAATTCCAATGCATCCAACGATGACACATCTACCTTTTGCGCCAACAGCGCATCAACCTGGGCCGATGTATAATATTCGCTATCCAAAGCTTTTTCTAACTGATCCAAAGCAGCCGCCGTTATAACATCCTGATCCGAATTTGCTTTAATCAAGTTCGACAGTTCCAACTTAACCGATGCCAAAGTCGCGCTATCCACAACACCCGCCGCAACAATTGCCGACAATTCGGTATCCAAAGCCTCTAAATCTTTTGCCGCCGCAAAATCGCCCGTTGCAATCTTGGTATCAATCAATGCCGACAAAGTCATTTGGGCAGCCTCTAAATCCGACGTCAACGCAAACTTTTCCAAATCCGCCGTTTTGGCATAATCGGTCAAATCAATCGTAGACGGATCAAACGCCGCATCTGCAATCGCCTTATCAACTTCTGACTTTGTGTAATAATTTGTAAAATTAGATGTCAATGTTGTGATATCTTTTTCCAGCTCTGCAACCTTTGCTTCATATTCTGAGCGCAACGCCGCAATTAACGCCTCATCATCAACAGTCTTCAAGGCTTCTTCCAGCTCTGTATCCAATACATACTTGGCAAATTCACCCTGAACATTCAATACGTCCAATTTTAACGTACTAACATCATCCTGCAAAGTTTTGACACTTTGTTCCAGTTCCAAAATCGAAACAGAGCTATCCCCGCCCTCAATCTTGGTAATTTGTTCCTGTAACTGCTCGATCGTGTTATTGATATTCGTTACCGTGGTATTAATCTGAGTTACAGATTCCTGGCTTGCAACCGGCGCATCATCCGCCGGCAATTGTTCCACAATCGTATTAACGTTTGTTTGCAGATTATTAACAATCGTTTGCAACTCAATCACATCCGCATCACCAATCGTCTTTTCCAAATCTGTAACTTTTTCCTCAAGAACAACAACACCCGTTTCTAAGTTATCGACACGCGTTGGCAGTTTTGCATAAACCTCATCCCATTCTTTTTTATCTACAAAATCAACACCCCCGGTTGAACCATTGCCGGCATCGCCCGCCGAAGACCCGCCGGTTGACGCAACAACACGATGTGGCAAATACTTACCAATCGATAAACGCGGCGTTGCCGACACACGCGTCGTTGTCGCAGCACCCGACGATGTCGGCTTTGACGTTGTGGTGGTCGTGGACGTCGTCGCCTTGGTCGTTGATGGCAACACACGCAAAGAACCCGCACGTGTCGACGTTGCACCCGACGTCTTGGACGACGCCGCACTGGACGCACTGCTGAACGTGCCCGCACCACCCAGGCTACGCACCGCCGCCGCAGACATTGCCGGCGTTGCCACAACCGCGCACAACGCGCATACTAATGCTATACTTGAAATTTTTGTTTCGGTCTTCATATCTTCTCTCACTGATACTTGCGATACCACTCTCTTATCGGTATTTATAATACCATATTTTGCGAATCGGGGTCAATACCCATTTTTTACAAATTCCTAATTTTTTCTTAGAATCTGTAACGCAACCCCATTGACAATGAATTTTCCAGCACAAATCCTACATCTGTGGTAAATTCGATACCATCGGCAAAACTGCGTGTATGTTCCGGTCCCCAGAATCCGGACAAACGATAACGTAAATCCAATGTTATACGCGCATCCAAATCATAAGACCATCCAAACATCAACGCCATCATTGGAGAAACTGCACGTTCTGAACGCTCACCACCAACCAATGCCGCCCAATCCAGTTCCGTCTTTGGCAACGCCAGCCCAAGCCCCGCACCAACATACAAGCCATTTATAAAATCGTAATAACCATTAGCGATTACATATGGAACCGTCATTTTAAATTCAATGCCCTGGTCTTTATCTGTAAATTGCCCCATCAAACCGGCCTCAACCTCGGCACGAAACCACTCATTAGATAACTGAAAATCAGTTCCCGCAAACACAGACCCCCCAAACAACGCCTCAAACGAATACTCGTCGCTATCATTATCTGACACTGGATTTGCATCATTTGTGCTGTATTCATTTGTCCAATTCAGCATATTTAACGCCAAACGACCACCCATATACCAACCCTTGGCCGTTTCAACCGAATACGGCTGATATTCACGAACCATAACACGACGTCCAACCGGCGAACGCTGAACAACAACATCTGATTCCGCAGACGCCGCAGACATCGCCATAATCGAAGCCAAACAAAATGATGCTAATTTTTTCATAAAACATACTCCCTTTTTTCCTAGTAGTATATCAAAAATCGCCCCCTTTTCCAAACACAAAAAATATCCGTCCCACAATTTTTATTTCATTTGACGGTATAAAAAAAATTTACTAATCTGTTTTGTATGGAAGACAATACCGCTATATCATTTGCAAATGTTGCCGCGAAATACGACGGAACGCCGGATATTCTAACCGACGTATCATTTAATATCGGGGGCGGTTCGTTTTATTTTTTGTCGGGCGCATCTGGCGCGGGTAAAACAACACTGTTACGATTGATATACCAATTACACAAACCACATCGTGGCATTGTAAAACTGTTTGGCAAGACAACAAGCGATATGACCCGTGACGAGATCACTAAGATCCGTCAAAAAATGGCTATTGTATTCCAGGAATATTCTTTGCTGTCCCATCTGACGGTTTTTGACAATGTGGCCCTGCCCCTGCGGGTGCGTGGTGTACCTGAAAACAAAATAACCCCCCTTGTGGCCAAGGTTCTGGATTGGGTGGGCCTGGGCAAATATGCGGACGCAAATCCAAAATCCTTGTCCGGCGGTCAACAACAACGTGTATCCGTTGCCCGCGCCATTATTGTTCAGCCATCTATATTATTGGCGGACGAACCAACAGGAAATCTGGATGATGAAAACGCATCCCGCCTGATGGAACTGTTTATAAAAATGAACAAAACATTCGGAACAACGATTATCCTGGCCACGCACAGCAAAAAATTGATGGAAACGTATAAATTTCCGGTAATTAGCGTTGAAAATCATCGCGTATCTTTTGTTGGACAAAAGACCACACAAACCGAAACGAAGAAGATCTGGAAAGGTCCCAAGCCCCAGAACTATTTTAATGAATTATCAAAACAATTTGACGACATTGGAAACGCATAAGACATGAAAAAACCAACTGTATTTTCACTGGTACGCGAACAATCTGTGTTTATGACAACGATTATGGGGTTATTAACGTTTTTGTCGGTATTGGCACTGGGGATTGCAATTTCTATTGGAACGGGCGTTATCCGTTGGAACGCGCAATGGGATAACACCGCCACCGTTCAGGTAACAAACCCTAAAAACATTGACACAACCGCAAAAATCATCGAAGACAATCGCGACAAAACTAAATCTGTCCGCCGTATCAGCGATGACGAAATGACAAATTTAATGCGCCCTTGGATATCAAATGGGGGGACAGCACTTAAAAACTATCTGCCGACAATGTGGGAAATAGAATTTAAATCGGCCGAAGATATGGTTTCCGTTCAAAAGACAATTGATAAAAATGCACGATTTTTAACCCACGCATCGGCATTAAAAAATTCAACATCGGCCGGCTGGAAAATGATTGGCATATCGGTATTGGTACTGGCCCTGACGCTGGGGGCAATCGGTGTATCCATATCATATATTGCCCGCAATACAGCGATGCTGCACCGACGCGAATTGGAAATATTGACCCAAATTGGCGCATCTGACGCATTTGTTGCCCGCCAGATGCAATTTATTGTTGCAAAAATCACAAGCCTGGCCGCCGTATGTGGATTCGCGGGCGCAGTTCCCGTATTGATGCTTGTATTATGGGCGGCGCGTTCTGCACGCGTGGGATTGATGGCTATGCTGGGGCTGTCTGGTTTTGGATGGTGGACACTGGTGGCATTACCAATATTAATTGTAGTATTTGCGATATTTGTTACCCGTCACACAACATTAAATATACTAAAAGCCGAATGATGCGATTTTTAACACCATCTTTTTTATTTTTGGCATTATTTGTCCTGGGGGGAATGATATTCAAAGTATCGGCACCAAGCGGATGCGAAACAATACTGCCCGATGACAGTATTTTTGTCTTGACCGGTGATGAACGCCGCATACCATTTGCCATTCGTCAAATGCAAAAATACCCAGACACAGACCTTTACATAATCGGTGCGGGCGCACCAGCGGTTGGTAATCTGGATCGACAGGCCCAAATTGAATCCGAATCGAAATCAACATATCAAAACGCACACGCGATTAAGAAGATCGTCTCAAACGCAGGCCTGGATCGCATCGTAATCATCACCACCGAAGAACATATGAATCGCGCTAAATACCTGATAAAACACGAATTACCCAACACCAAAATTATCGCGTGCCCGGCAATGCTGACCGGAATGCCCGCTGCAAAAAGACTTGAAAGATGGACCACAGAATATATAAAATACATCGTGACGCTTTTCGGGATAAAGGAAAGTTAGATAAAGAAAAAGGAAGAAAATGATACGCACAATATTATTTAAAATCGCATTACCAATTTATTTTGCGTTGTGGATGCCACTGCTGTTAATTGCATTGCCATCCAAAAAATTAAGTCGTCTTTTTGTATTTACTGATGCGGCGGGCGTGTTGGTCCTGGCGCGGTTGATATGCGGTATCAAGTACCAGGTACACTATCCAAAGTCAGAAGATGCAGACATTCCACAAATGCCAAACGGCAATGAACGCCTGGATGGAAAATCGATTGTTGCCGCTAAACATATGTCTATATTGGAAATTGCGGCCATATCACGTGTATTTCCAAACTCTTTCTTTATTATGAAACGTCAATTGCTGTGGATACCCATTTATGGTTGGGCATTCTGGCGTTGCGGAATGTTGGGGGTAAATCGCGCCCGCGGCAAAACAAATATGGCAAAATTGGCATCAGATGTTGAAAAGCGCGTACTGGATGGATATACCCTGGTCATATTCCCAGAGGGCACACGTGCCAAACCCGGCGAAAAGATTCCATTAAAACGCGGATTATTACTGTTGGCATATAAGTTAAAGTTACCAATCTTGCCGGTTGGCACAGACGCGGGATTATATTGGCCAAAACACGGCCGAATGAACCCAGGCACAGCAAACGTGTATTTTGAACCATTATTGCCATCAAATGCATCACTGGATGAAATATCAGAGGCAATAAATCGCCACAGCGCATAAAAAGGAAAAAATATGGCAAAAGCAATATTTCCTGCCAGCAAAATACAATATACACTTTACCACTATACAACCAAAGAAAACGCAGAACAAATTCTGCGCGATGGTTTCAAGCCTGCTTCAGAGGTAAAAAAAGCAACCACTGAGTACACAAACCAATTTGACGGAATATTCTTTACACAATCCAAGAACTGTTATTGGAATGACCCAAACCTGGTTCGTATAGCAGTAAAGGTAAACGTGCAAAACCCACTGGATATATCATCATTCCCCGACGATTCAAAACAATATACCCCAGAACAACAAAAAATTGCCCAACAAATCGAACAATATATAGCCCAAGGAGAGGCAAACCACGATAAAATAATGGGCAACAAATATGACCGCAGAATACTAGCAATCGAAATCAGCAAAGCTTTTCAAAACGCCGGATACGACGGCATAATCTTCAACAGCACAGACGGACACGTTGAACATGTTATCTTTGATCCTAAAAACATACAAATAATCCCAGACAAAATTCAAACCTTTAATCACGCACGCACAGATGTTATAACAAAAGCAAAGAACACTAATCCTCATATCCATTCTGCTCTTGAATACGATTTATAAATGTATTGCCAGGGTTATTGTAAAAAAATATGGTCCAATTGGATTTTTATTTACACCAAGATTGACGTTTACCGCCCTTATACGGTCGTCCCAATCCAGAATCTATCAAAATCAACCCCACATCACGACCATCCGGCAAGAAAACATTCGCATTTATCCGCCCTAGATATTTATCATCTTTGATATTATCCAGTTCAACCACCGTACCACGCGGCAACAACGCCGATAAAACATTACGCGCCCGATTTGCCATTTGCTTTTCATACGGACATTTGCCATTCATCTCTGGCGTATCTATGTTAATCAGACGCACACGAACCGTCACAGCAACATCTGGACTTAAAGCAACCTGGGCAGAAAAAGTATCACCATCAAATATATAATCAACCCGCGCCGGCACGGCCTCCGCGGACACCGCTATAAAACACCCAAGAATCACTAACAATATTTTTTTCATATTGCTTATGGTAATTTTGGTGACCAGGTTGGTTCAACCCCATTAATCCCTTCGGGTAATTCAATATCATATATATTCTGGCCTGTAATATCCACACTACGAATATGACTGATACGCTCTATGCCATCGATTGCCTTTTCCGTTTCATAATAAACTAAACGCCGTGATCCCGGCGCCCAGGATGGCGCCTCCATAAACCAGCCACCTGCTAAAATTTTCTCGTTACGACCACGCGGATTCATTATACCAACATAAAACGTATCGTCTGCAATCTTGGTGAACGCGATAAATTGTCCGTCTGGCGACCACGCCGGCGTTGCATACCGCCCCGCCCCGTACGTGATACGATTTTCCTCGCCGGTCTCTAAATCCAAGACGTGAATTTGTTGCCGCCCCGACCGATCGGAATTAAACGCCAACTTTTTGCCATCTGGTGAATAAGATGGACTAGTATTCAATGAATTTCCAAAAGTCAATTGGCGCAGTTTTTTTGCCTCTATATCATATTCATATATATGGGAAATCCCATTCTTTACCAACGATAATGCCACCCGCGTTCCATCCGGGGAAAAGCGCGGTGCATACGTCATACCGTCAAATTGCCCCAGACGTCTTTGTTCACCCGTATCCAGATTCAACATCCAAACCATTGGGTCATCTTCATAGTAAGACAAAAATACAATAGATTGCATATTTGGCGAGAAATGTGGCGACATAACATAGTCTTCCTTGCCCGACAAATAACGCAACCCGAACCCATCCTGGTCCATTATTGCCATACGCTTTTCACGATTATGAACGGGCCCAGTCTCTGCAATAAACACAATCTGAGTATCGAAATATCCAATTTCACCCGTCAGACGCTCATAAATAGCATCCGCCATAATATGCGCCAAACGACGTGCAGACTTGCGCGACGCAACCAATGATTGTGCCTCTATCTGTTCGGTGCCATCAACATCCCAAACATAGAATTCCAAACGATACATATCATCTGGCTCCTTGAACAATTTGGCCTGGACCAAGACCTGGGTTTTAATTGCCGCCCAAGATTTAAAGTTTGGCATTTTTCCCATCTTTACATATTCTGGGAACGCATCACGATTAACAATGCGAAACAAGCCCGTACGCTTTAAATCATTTTCCACGACATCGCGCATCATTGCCGCATCTTTGGCATTAACATCACCCGACAATTCAAATTTCTGAACGGCGACAGATGTCGGCTTTATACCACCTGCAATAATATCAACCTTTAATTCAGCCCATGCCGGCACGATATGAAAGACACAAATAAAAAATAAAGTCAAAATTTTCTTTAACACGCTCAAATCCTTTCCAAATATATACGCCAATTTTATATGCACAAAAAACAAAAATCAAACGCAAATACACACAACACAACCGCCATCACAACACTATATACAAGCGCCTACATATCCGCCAATATATTTGTATTGACAATTGTATTTACAATGGTATAGTTCCTTGTAAGTACGGCGGTATTGTAATAAGTATAGGAGATTGCATATGCCAAATGTTATGCAGCAATTGTTTATAATGAATATTGAATCCCTGTTGCGGGAATATGCCGCATACAAGGCATTTAATAAATCCGACTGTGTTATCAACATGCGCATACCGCGCCCTATTTTGGATAAAATTAAAGAACTGGCCGATGCCCAGCATGTTCCATACCAATCATTAATATCATCGGTACTATTCTCATTGGCAAACCTGGATGAAAAGAAATAAACCACGGTGGACACTATGGCACAACCCAGCAAAGAATTAATTTTTAAAACTCTTTGTGCAACACGCCACAATATGGCCGAATGCGCCACCCTGTTCGACACCGACACAAACAACGCAGACTATTGGTATTACACCGACCTTTACAACCTATTTTCACATCCCATGTTCGATCCTGAAAATATGCACGAACACGTATATCAAAAATTTGATACCACACCGGCCCATGCAAACAAAATCGCCCCATATGATTTTTTCAAATCACACGCCATTACTTATAGCCACAAATATACAATAAACAGCCCACACCCACCTTACAACACCATCACAAAAAATGGAGCAGACATAAAATTAAGTCGATACGCCTGTTATTGTCTTTTCCGTGATACCCCCAGCCTTATTTTTACACGCACATACTTTATGATGCCAAACACGGACTTTAAAACAATCTATGAAACTTCGTATCGATTTGCACGTATTTATCAGCGTAAAAAGTTAAGCGAAACCGAACGCACACTAGGCAGTATATTAAAAAAACTGGACGCCAACATTGCGTTATTTCAATACGAAGCCGCCCGCACATTTTTTGGTGAATACAACACCACTTTTATTCGTGAAGCATATGGACTGACACATAACTCACCAATCGCCGACAATATGGGCGCGATATCATTACACGCACGTCGCCACGCAATCGACACCGCAATAAAAAAATTTGATTACGCGCATACACGTGATTTCCGTTCATTTTCAATGATAGTACATAATGAATTACGCATTGCACGAAACAAGATGATTTCGGAATACAAGTTTCCACCGGAAAAAGATATTCACAAAACATCGATCAAATCCGTTGAATCTGAATATAAAAAATTAGAACAACAATTCATAAAAACATACACTACACAAAACATACAATCAAAATAAAAATCCCGGGCGATGCCGGGGTTTTTATTTCAATACTTTGCCTTACCAATTTGTAAATATTTCATTACATCCCATAATATCCGCACCAGTCGTACTACTTAACACCTGCAAAAACGTACCAATACCGAACAACAAGATAAAGCCAATCAGCATACTTACCCCCTTGTTCTTTACTTCATCCATAGCTTTGATTTCTTTACCGCCAGAGATATATCCCCACGCCCAACCTGCAATCAAGAAACCCGCACCAACAAACGCCAGTGTACGCAACAATTTAAATATCCCTTGAAACTCTTTAATCAGTGCACACAAATCAACATTCTTGGTCAACTGTCCCGTTGCAGCAGACGCGTTTGCAACCACGAACAGTGCACTCAACGCCGCAAAACCAATCATTTTCATTTGCTTTTTCATATAAATCTCCTTATTCTTTTTCATATTTTATCACAAAAATCATATTATTTCAAATAATATTAAAAAAATCCCCAAACGGGGATTCTTTTAATTGACCTTTACATACTTGCAAGCTTTTTTACAACCGCAACTTTTCTTTGGGGTCGGCACAACAATCTTGCGATCATGACGTGGCATCTGGCCCATCATATCACGACCATACAATGTTTCACATTTTGTATTCTTGTACACAACCTTTTTATCCGCATCCAGTGAACGAATTTCATCATTAAAATAGCGACCGCGTTCCACAGAATAAAATACACAATCTTCGCCATTCTGGGTATAACGAACACCACTTTTGTAATAATCATAGTATCCCGCACACCCCGACAACACAACCAACGCAAAAACAGACATCAAGATTTTTTTCATCCAAAACACCCCTTATTATTTTGTTTGCACTCTGCCCGCGCCCCCGATTTAATTTCATTGTTGCAAAAGATACAAAAAAGTCAAGTTTTTGCGACATTTGTGATATAATATTCACAAAAGGATTTAAATATGAAATACACTGAATTTGGCTTGGCAAACACTAAACAAATGTTCACCAATGCAATTGCGCGCAAATATGCAGTACCAGCCTTTAACTTTTACAACATGGAAACGCTAAATGCAATTTTATCGGCCGTTCGCCAAACACGCAGCCCCGTTATACTGGCGGCATCCGAATCCGCCATAAAATACATGGGTGACGAAATGCTGATGGGATTAATTCATGGCGCAAATATCAGCCCCGACGAACAAATCGCCCTGCACTTGGATCACGGTGGCTCGATCGACGCATGCATTCGCGCAATCGACATGGGTTTTTCATCCGTTATGATTGACGCCAGCAAAATGCCATTTGAACAAAACATAGAAATTACAAAATCTGTGGTCGAATACGCCCACGCACATGGTGTCTCGGTCGAAGCCGAATTGGGGACACTATCTGGCATAGAAGACGAAAACACCCAATCAACAACATCAAACTATACCAACCCAGACGACGTTGTAAAATTTGTAAACGCAACGAAAATTGATTCACTGGCCATTGCAATCGGCACCAGTCACGGCGCTTATAAACGAAAATCTGACACCGAAGAATTAAGATTTGATATTTTGCAAAGTGTTGCCGAAAAACTACCCAATTTTCCACTGGTCTTGCACGGCGCATCACAAATCCCAGCACACCTGGTACAAACAATCAATGAATTTGGTGGCGACATGCCAAATGCACGCGGTATTGCAACGCAACAATTACGCCACGCAACGGAAATGAATATCTGTAAAATCAACGTAGACAGCGATTTGCGCATTGCGATGACGGCGGCGGTACGTTCCTCATTGGCAACCAATCCAGCCAATTTTAACCCGCGCGAATATCTGGGGGCCGGCGTAAAAGAAATGACCGCCATTTGCATTGATGAGATAAAAAATATAATGGGCAGCGATAACAAGCTACCCATCATCTCCTAGCACCGGGTAAAAAATTAAAGATAATGATTTAGATAAAAACGAATCCGATGGCGAAGCGTACAGAAGTTACGTAAGCCATCGGATTTGTTTTTAGATGAATTATTATATTTATTTTTTTATTTGGCTCTTTCCACATACTCAAGAGTTTCCGTATTAACAACAATACGTTCGCCCTGTTCAATAAATAATGGCACCTGAACACGGACACCGTTATCCAAGATCGCAGGTTTGCCACCACTGGACGACACGGTTTGCCCCTTTAATGCAGGTTCTGTTTCTTCGACCGTTGCAATAACCGTCTTTGGCAGGGAAATAGAAACTGGTTGCCCCTCTACAAAGTTTGCCTTTACCATCATTTCCGGTGCCAAGAATTTCATCATATCACCCAATGAATCAACCGGCATTGTGAACTGTTCATAATCAGACAAATTCATAAAGAACGCATCCGTGCCATCCGAATACAAATACTGACAGTCAAAATCTTCAACCATCAATTTTTCAACCTTATCTTCGGCACGCCAGCGATCTCCACCCTTGTTCCCAGAATCAATATCACGCAGGTCCGCCTGAACGAACGCGCCACCCTTGCCCGGTTTAACCTTGGTAATCGATGTTACCGAATAACGTTTACCATTGTGCGAAATAACCCAACCCACACGCATATCATTTGCAATATAAGATGCCATAATTTATACCCCTTGTTAAATTTCTGACTTGATTATAAAAATATCACGCTACAACGCAAGTTTTTTTATTGTGCATTACGCTTATGTGCCCAGTATCTATCAATACTTTCCATAATCAGCTTATCTGCCGTTGCACGATCCGCCCAACCAACAATTTTTGACCACGCATTAGATTGCAAGTCTTTATAATGCTGGAAAAAATATTCTATTTTCGAACGCAATATCTCTGGCAACTGTTCAATAAATTCTGTTTTTTCGTAATATGGATCAATTTTATCACGTGGCACACAAATAATTTTTTCGTCGCCACCGGCCTGATCCTCCATCAGCAATGCGCCGATTGGTCGAACCTCAATCAATACACCGGGACGCAGTGGCGCATTACAAACAACCACACAGTCCAGCGGATCCCCATCATCACCTAATGTCCCCGGGAAATAACCATAGTTCGCCGGATAGGCCATTGGCGCATGCAAAATACGATCCACCTTTAACAGGCCTGTTTCCTTGTCAATTTCATATTTTACGTGGCCGTTTTCCGGGATTTCGATAATTGCGTTCATCTTTTTCGGTGGCAATTTACCCGGCGACAGTTTTTCTAGTGTCATAATAAATCCTTTTTTGCGTTGGGTGAATTCTATCACAAAAAATCCCAATTGCAATTTTCAGATAAAAACATAGATATTACCCCCCTTGCACTTGATAAAAATAAATTAGAATGATTTAGATAAAAACAAAAAAAAACAACTTCCCCCAGCATCGGAAAAGCAAATAAAAGATAATAGTATAGATAAACGGGTTAGAAATGGCGTAGTGTACACAAACGTACATGAGCCATTGCTAACCCGCTTTAGATATGCCATTAGATTTTATTTTTTACATTCTCATTGGCATCAGGACATACAACGCATCCGTGTCTGCATTTGTCGACTTGAATATTGTCGGCGACAACGGATCCTGCATTTCCATCTGGAACTTTTCGCCTTCAATTTGTCCGGCAACATCCAACAAGAATTTAACATTAAACATTACGGTAAATGTCGCATCGCCATTATATTCAATATCTAATTCCTGGGTTGCGGTACCAGCATCTGGACTGGACGCATTAACAACCAATTTATTCATACTGAATGTCAACTGTACAGATTTAGTTTTATCAACACTGGCGACAGAAACCAGATCAACAGCATTAATAAACGATTTTCTATCCAGGATTGCAATCTTGTCATTACCCTTTGGAATAACAACACGATAGTTTGGATACTGTGCATCAACCAATTTGCTGGTCAGTGTTGCGGCACCAACCGTAAAGCGTGCCTTGGTGTCCGATAATTCAACCATAACATCATCAACATTGGCATCCTCTAACAACTTGGACAATTCGCCAATTACACGACGTGGCAGAATAACAGATGGCATTTCCGCACTGCCCGCTGGGGCCGCCATCGCACACAGTGCCATACGCTGGGCATCTGTCGCAACCGCAGTCAAACGCTTTTCGCCACTGTCATCAGAAATATGGAAATAAATACCACCCAAATGATAACGAACATCATCAGTTGGAATCGCAAATTTCGTTTGGTTAATCAAGTGCGCTAAATCACCAGTTGTCATTTGGAATTTTGTGGTCAAATTACTGCCCGCCATAGCCGGGAAATTTTCCGCCGGCAACGTTGGCAAACGAAATACTGCACGTCCACTGGAAACAATCAACTGGTCACCCGATTGTTTAAAGCTAATTTCTGCATCATCTGGCAATTTACGAACAATATCATACAGCATCTGAACCGGCACAGTAATTTTACCACCCAACGTGATATCGGCCGCTACATGCTCTACTAATTCCAAATCAACATTTGTCGCAGACATAATCAAATCATCCGCAACCTCTAATTTAACATTCATCAAAATCGGTAATGTCGCACGCTTTTCCACGATGGACTGCATATGCCCCAGCGCACGTATCAAAACCTGACGAAATACTGAAAATTCCATTACATACTCCTAAGATTTTCTGTGTATCCCACACTCTTTTGAGTTCAGTTTACCAAAAAACCCCGATTCGGTGCAAGGGTAAAAGCACCATCCTCCCCATTACTGATGCAGAACATCAAAAACCAAATCCGCCATTGGCGCATTTAGCCAATCTACATCTTCACGATATTCGGGCGCCCCCCGTTTAAGCGCTGTTTCACAAGGTGTCCCATCCGCCAACCAGTTTTCAAGTAAATCCCCCGCAAGCCAACCAACTCCCGCCCCCGCGACCAGACCAATTCCACCAGTAAACGGGGCCAGCAACAAACCTATACCCGTGGCGGATGCAACCTTTCCGGCAACGGCGGCACCACTTATTGCAATATCAGGTTCCGCCAAATTCCCAGATATTTCTATTGAATTTACCAGCTTGCCCGTCAAAGACAATTTAATCCCACGCACAGGTACCGTGGTCAGTGCTAATTTTAATGTTTCTTCACCCAGATCCAAATTCCCCGCCAGGCGCAAGTTAATCGCATTAGTTTCGACGGCGACACCTTGTTCTGTTTGAATATATCCATCACGCAATTTTACATTCAAGGCGGCACATTTAATTTTTATTTGGTCATATTTTTTTTCTTCATTAAACATATCTTGAATACTGTGCCGCAATGTGGTCAAGAAATCGGTTCCATACATATATGCAACCAGTGCAGAATGTGCATAGCCCGAACCAACCGAATAAACCCTCACTGGCCCAGTAATAGTATTCATTATTTCTGACAGATTTTTTCCATTTGCTCGCACATACAATTCCAAGTTTGTTGGCAATTCTGAAATCAAATCTGGGGCATCTAACTGGTCTAACAAATCACCAACAAAAATACGTTCCCCAATTCCACCCAATGTAACATACATATTACCATCAGGCACAATATCAACATTCGCCCCAAGACGCAATGTACCATCTGCTATTTTTGAATTTAAATCGATACGTCCAACATTATCCGCAACAACCAAACTTAGATTTAAATCATCAATTGAAAAATCCCGATACACCCCCAGGCGCCCCATATCAATTTTTAAATTCACTTTGCGATTAACAACCCATTGACCGAACAAGGGAATATCTTTAAAAACATTTAATTTGCGTTTTGGCTTTATCCAGTTACGCTCATACAACTCCGGAAATAAATCCGTTAATTCAATACCGCCACCAGATATATTCAAATTTACAACTGGCACCACCCCGCCCCAATTATAATCCCCAGACAAATCTATATTTTTACCATTGATTGCAATTGATGATTTACGCAACGTTATTTTTTTTCTGTCAAATCCACCCGCCATATTAACAACAACATCCGGCCAACCTTCCAAACTTAAATTAAATAATTTACCAAACTCGTCAACGTCTTGAATTTGTCCTTTGATAATAAAGTCTATTGGTGTTTTACTGGTCCCTTCCAAGGCAACATTTGCAATCAACGCATCGCCCCCCATAGACAATGCTACCTTCATCGGATATATTTTACGTTCCGCATTATATTCTGCAAAATTAACAACGAATGGAAAGACCTTGTCATTAACAGATTTTATCCATCCAGCGTATTCACGTCCATCCGCACGCTTCATATATCGCAAACTAACCTCGTCAACATTATAAGTTTCATCAAACACGTGCGCAGTTAATTTTTTTATTTCAACCCCACCCAAGCCAAATTCACGAAATGGATACTTTGCCGGCACAACATTTGCACCCGATGCCAAAGAATCCTGCGCAGAGGACTTTTTAGGTGGTAAAATAGAATAATCTCCATCTGCATTCTTCTCGATACAAGTCACCGCATCATAAATAACAACCTTTTGAATTGTTGGCCGATCACGAAACAAAGACACCAAATTTAATGTCACATCTATCTTTTTTGCGGTAAATGCATCCGTATGCTTTGCCCAATCTGAATTTTTTATATGAACATTATTTAATTCTACCTGGGGACGCAAAGAAAATTTCCACGCAACCGCACCATCAATTTCAATTGGCAATCCAGTCGCATCACGCAAGACCGACACAACATTCCCGCGCAGTGAATCTAAATCTATCTGGGATAACGCAATCACAACCGCAGCCGCCAGCCCCCCAAGGAACAACCCCAGCACACGAAACACCTGCAAAAGAATACTGCGTCTTGCAATCATTGTTATATATCATAAGCCTTTATGGAATCTTTAATTCCAACAATTTGATCACCGGCATCATAAAGTCTGGCACAGCCGCCCGCAACGTCATCATTCGCCCCGTTGTCGGATGTTGAAATGTTAATTTATATGCAAACAAAAACAAGTTATTTGTTACCAATATCGACGCCAAAGCCGGATCAACCAGGCAATCACGACCATATAATGCATCCCCAACAATTGGCGCACCAAGTGTTAACGCACTATGCAGACGCAACTGATGCGTCCGCCCAGTCTTTGGTGAAAACAAAACCCACGAAATACTTCCTGCACTGGCCAGCACTTGGTAATTTGTAACCGCGCGTTGCGGTCGTTGCCCGGCGCCACAATTGACACGCTCGGGCGTATCAAAAACCTGACCCTTTATCATATAATTATCAATTACGCCGCGACTTGGCTTTACATCACCATTAAGTAACGCTAAATATTCCTTGTGTGCATCTTTGTTTTGAAATTGCATACTTAAATGCTGCGCCGCCCGTTGATTTTTTGCAACCACCAACAGACCACTAGTTTCCTTATCCAGTCTATGAACCAACGATATTTTATCATATGGAAACAGTGCTGCCGCCATTTTGTCGACTGATTTTCTGATACCACTGCCACCCTGCACCGCCAATCCCGCTGGCTTATTAAACACAACAATATCTTCATCATTGTGAATGATACACTGGCGCAATTCTTCTAAATCAGCCAGTGAAAATTTATCCCCCGACGAAGATTTCTGCAGACGTGTTGCAAATCCACCGATTGTTGGCGGAACACGAATCGCATCACCTGCATTTAAAATTTCACGTCCATGAACACGCTTGGAATTAACACGAATTTGCCCACCACGACACAGTTTATAAAATTCGCGCAACGGCATAGATGGATAATTACGCACAAACCACCTTTGCAGGCGTGTCCCATCATCTGTCTTGGAAATAGTTACAACTTCTGCGGCCATTATACCCCCGGCATCATAAAACAAAAAAACTATTCACCATACGTAATTTGAACCGTATTGCGGCCATTTCCATTTGTGCAAGAACCTGATGCGCCACTGCTTTTACCATCTGACATTTTATAACCAATCGAATCGGACCAAGCCTTGGTTATAAAGGTTTCGCACTCATTTTTACTAAGCCCCGTAATACTTACCACAAACTGACGTGGATTGGACGGATCGACGGCAACCTCGTACTTACCTCCATATGGATTTGTATCAGACATACCAATTGCGTTAAAGATTGTAGAATTGTTTATATTTGAAAAATCATCATATTCTCCGTGTATATTGCGCACTTGGGTTACAATCTGCAAAACTTCTTCATTAACGGTATTACGCTTCTGTGTATTCATCGCCAGCTGAATCATTTCAATTGCCCCAACGGTAATAACACCCATAATTGCCAACACACCCAACATCTCAATCATTGAACGTCCAGATTCTTGTTTCATATGTATTGCCTCCATTTGCTATTTAGTTTTTATTATTCTATCATAAAGATTATGAATATTCAATTTTCTGATTTAATTGCAAACGCCCCACACGCCCCCGGCGTGTACAAAATGTATGACGCAGAAAACAATCTGCTTTACGTGGGCAAGGCACGCGATTTATCAAACCGCCTGAACCAATATGTCGACATTTCAAAATTGGAATTACATAAACAAGTTATGCGCACCCTGGTCTCACGTGTTGAATGGGAAACAGTTGCAACGGAATCAGATGCCCTGATACTGGAACAAGAATTAATAAAAAAACTAAAACCAAAATATAACATAATGCTAACTGACGGAAAAATGTACCCAATGTTGGCATTAACTACTGGGGACTTTCCACGCCTATTAAAATTCCGGGGTAAAATATCCCAGCGCCGCGACGTATACGGTCCATATCCTTCGGTGTCCTCACTAAATGAAACAATAAAAACAATTCAAAAAGTGTGTGGTCTGCGCACCTGTACCGACATATTTATGCGCAACCGTGCGCGCCCATGCCTGTTGTACCAAATCGGGCGATGCAGCGCACCATGTTGTTTTCCAGACAAACAAAAATACGCAGAAAGCGTGCGTATATCGCGAAAAATCCTAACCGGCGACAGTCGTCCAATCATAAACGATCTGACCGCACAGATGCAGCAACTTTCTGATGCAAACGAATTTGAATCCGCCGCAATAATTCGCGACAAAATTATCGCACTAACCCACACATCAAATCGCGGAAAAAGCCAAAACCATGCGTATAGCGCAATTTTAGATTGGAACAAAAATGTATCAGATTTAGAACAATGGCTTGACCTAAAATTAGAACGCATTGGTGTGTTTGACAACTCACACCTATTTGGCAAACAGTCGGTCGGCGCAATGATAACATTTGGACACGATGGGTTTGACAAATCTGGCTATCGACACTTTAAATTACAAGACAAATCCCGCGCCGGCAATGATATTGCAATGATGTCTGAATTTGTACGTCGCGCGGTTGAACGTGGTCCAAAATTAGATTTAATAATTGTCGACGGTGGCCCTGCACAATGGAACATTGCAAAACATGCGTCCAATGGGATTCCGGTCTTTGGCGTAACCAAGGGCGTTGTACGCGACGGCGATGAACACTTTATTTTACCAGATGGCACTATATTCCACGACCTGCCCAAGGACAGTCCACTGTTTTTAATGTTACGCGCCGTCCGGGACGAGGCCCATCGTTTCGTCATAACATACCACCGCACAACACGTGCCAAGCAAATGACCGCATCAGTCCTGGACGAAATCGACGGCATCGGCCCCACGCGCAAACGGGCACTATTACAACACTTCGGTTCCGTACGCGCAATTATGGATGCAGATTTAAAAGCTCTGAAACACGTACCTGGGCTTGGACAAAACGCCGCAGAAAAAATATATGCCCATTTCCATTCAGAAGTGATATAATTACCCTATTCATATATTAATTAATCAAAAGGAGAACTATATGAAAAAATTCGTGAACTTTTTATCTGCATTTCGCATTGCATCGGCATTTGCGATTATACCGACATTATTATTAGGCTGGTACTGGACCACATTTATTCTGTACGTGTTGGCATCACTGTCTGATTTCTTTGATGGATACCTGGCCCGCAAATACAACTGCACCAGCAAACTGGGCGGTGTAATGGATCATATCGGCGATAAATTATTGGTTGCAAATACACTAATTATATTATCAGTTGTATTGATGTTCTTGCTGCCTGCATTTATCCCAGGCTTTCCTTCTTGGACAATTATCGTACCGGTCATCCTGATGATTTCACGCGAATTGTACATCAGTGGCCTGCGCGAATTCCTGGGCACCCAGAAAATTGAAATGCCAGTGCCAAAGGCACGCTTTTCAATGGGCAAAATCAAGACAACATTACAAATGGTTGCAACATGCGCCCTGTTGTTGGGGCTGTGCATGCCGCAATTGGTATTAATCCCAAGCATGGAACAATTTGCAATCTATGCATTTTTCGGCCTGATGTATGGTGGTGTAATCTGTTTATGGTTGGCATTGGTGGCCAGTCTTTGGTCCGCAACCCAGTACACATATACATTTATTGGCCATTTAAAAAAAATCAAATAAAAAACGCTATACGCATAAAAACCGCCGTTCCGGCGGTTTTTATTATCGTTGTTTCTGACTTTGTTGTTTAATATATTCTTCTCTAAACTTGATATAATCTTCGGGCACATCCTGCAAAACTTGTGTCGCTTTATTTGATTTAGCCTCTGCATTTTTCTTTTTATTATGTGCACACTCAGACATACCAATCAAAAGCACCAAAGCCCCAACCGTAGCCGCAAGACGCCAGGCAACATCACGTGTGTACCATGGCAATGAATTCCATTTCTCTTTTATTTTGTTATTTTTCATTAAAACCATCCTTTTTTATCAGATTTAGTTCCCGCAAATTCATTTAATATTTTCTTTTGCTTGTCCGTTAATTTCGTTGGGATATTTATTGCCACATCGATATACAGGTCACCAAATCCGCCACGGCGCGTCGGCATACCATGCCCACGCACACGCAGCTTTTCTCCGACCTGTGTCCCGGCGGGCACCTTGACCGCTAATTTTTTATCATCGATTGTCTCGACCTCTATTTCACCCCCCAGGGCCAATGTTGTAAACGGCACATCAACACGCATGATCAAATCATTTCCCTGGCGCGCAAAACGCTTATCGGGGCGCACCCGAACATCTAAATAAAAATCCCCAGCCGGCGCACCATTGGCACCCGCCTCACCCTGGCCAGCCAGGCGCAAGCGCGTTCCATCCTCTACCCCGGCAGGGATTTTCACATCCAGTGTACGTTGCTTGTGAATCGTCCCCAGTCCATCACACGCACTGCACTTTTTATCAATTTTATGTCCCAAACCATTACAGTCTGGACACGGACGTTCAACCGCAAAGAATCCCTGGCGCGCGTGAACAACACCTGATCCACCACACGTTGGGCACACGGGCGCCGCCGCGCCATCGGCGGTACCATTGCCGTGACATTTTTCACATTCTACATTACTTGAAAATTTTACGGTATGAGTTGTACCAAAATACGCATCGCGCAAATCAATTACCACCTCATCCAGCAGGTCACGCCCTGCACGCTGGGATGCGCGCGCACCCGCACCACCACCAAAATCCCCAAAACCGAAACCACGCATAGCCTCGCGCAGGATATCTTCCATACCGGCGCCCCCACCCATATTAAAATGGAACGCCCCATCACCAAATGGATTTCCGCCAAAGCCCGCCCCGGCCCCATTACCACCAGCGAATGCCGCATCACCAAAACGATCATATGCCGCACGCTTTTGCGGATCTTTCAAAATATCAAACGCATTATTAACTTCTTTAAACTTTTCTTCTGCATCTTTGTTATCAGGATTTCTGTCTGGGTGATATTTCATAACCAGTTTATGATACGCCTTTTTAATGTCGCTTTCCGATGCGTCACGCGCCACACCCAAGACCTCGTATGGATTTTTATTCATATTATTCGCCTATTATTTTAGTTACAGATTATATAAGCCCCAGCCACTTAAAAATCAAGCCCCAAATATAAAATGAGTTTAAATTCTTTGGGCTTGCCAAAATTTCAAAAATGTTCTAATAATAATGGCATTATGACAGATAAACACACACATACATATGACGCATCAGACATCCAAGTATTGGAGGGTCTGGAACCCGTACGCCTGCGCCCTGGGATGTACATAGGCGGCACAGACGAAAAAGCGTGGCATCACCTGCCAATTGAAATAATGGACAACTCAATTGACGAGGCAGTCGCCGGCTTTGCAAAAAAAATCACGGTTAATTTAATTGATTCCAAGACAATTGAAATCACCGACGACGGTCGTGGGATTCCGGTCGACGAACACCCAAAATACCCCGGCAAATCCGCATTAGAGGTTATCTTAACCACTCTGCATTCGGGCGGAAAATTTAATAATAATGTTTACAAGACCAGTGGCGGTCTGCACGGTGTTGGTTCTGCGGTTGTAAATGCTTTGTCATCTGAAATGGTGGTTGATATCGCACGCGACGGATACAACTGGCACCAAACATTTTCCCGCGGGATTACAACATCACCAATGACACGTGGCGAACCAACAAGCAAGCACGGCACAAAAATCCGTTTTACAATAGATGATGATATCTTTGGCGCGTCTGCAACGTTCAAGCCGGTAAAAATTTATCGTATGGCCCGGGCCAAGGCTTTCCTGTCCCGTGGCGTCAAAATAGACTGGCAATGTAATCCCGAATTATTGACCGAGGATATGGGAATCCCCACCACAACAACATTCTTTTACCCTAATGGTGTTGCGGATTTCTTGGCAGAAAAAACGGATTCAAAACCACGTATTTTACCAAAAATATTTAGTGGCTCTGTTGATTTTCCAGACGATTCGGGGCGTGTTGAATGGGCATTGACATTTTTAACCGATGAAAATGGTGCGGCATCCGACGATGGATTTTTCTCGTCATACTGTAATACGATTGCAACAATTGATGGGGGCACCCACGAAACCGGTTTTAAATCCGCAATAACCAAGGGAATAAAGGCATACGGAGAAAAGGTTAATAACAAAGCCGCCGCAACCATTATCGGCGAAGACGTATTTGATTCCGTTGCCGCAATTGTTTCTGTATTTTACAAGACACCACAATTCCTGGGCCAGACCAAGGAAAAATTATCTAATCCAGAGGTGGCACGTTATACCGAAAACGCACTGCGTGATCCGTGGGAAATGTTTTTGGCATCTGATCCAAAGACGGCAAATGCATTACTAGAATTTGTAATCAATTTGGCCAACGCCCGCATCAAAACCAAGGCGGTCAAAGACGTTGCCCGCAAAACCCCAACAAAACGTATTCGTATGCCGGCAAAATTGGCAGACTGTTCAAAACACGGCATCGCCGGCACAGAATTGTTTATTGTAGAGGGGGAATCGGCCGGAGGCACCGCCAAGCAGGCACGCGATCGCGCAACCCAGGCTATTATGCCCCTGCGTGGTAAAGTCTTAAATGTCATATCAAATTCCGATGAACGCTTTGGCAATAACAAGGAATTAAACGAGCTTATCGATATCATCGGTGCCGGTACCGCCAAGGATTGGAACGAAGACAAATTACGCTATGAAAAAATCATTGTTATGACCGATGCCGACGTCGACGGCAGTCATATTGCATCCCTGCTGATGGCGTTTTTCTATCAGTTTATGCCACAATTGATTTATGGGGGACACTTGTACCTGTCCTGTCCACCGTTATATAAACTGACCTGTGGAACCGAATCGATTTACGTTGATACGGACGAAGAATTGGAAAATTTAAAAGCAACAAAATATAAAAACAAGAAAATTGAAATTTCCCGATTCAAGGGGTTGGGCGAAATGATGCCAAACCAGTTAAAGGAAACGACGATGTCACCAAAAACACGTCGCCTTATCCGTGTGGATTTACCGCCACGTACCGAAGATGGCATCGAAGACACCGAAAAAACACGAACAATTGTTTCGGAATTGATGGGCAAAAAGCCTGAATTTAGATTTAAATTCATCACCGAACACGCCCAATTTGTCAAAGACCTGTTCGTATAAAAACAAAAAAACACCGGTTTTTCGGTGTTTTTTTATTATAATACTTGACTGTGTGTTTTTTTTGTACTACAATCTTAAACGACAAAATAATTACAAGGAAACAAACAATGACAAGAAAGCAAATACCTGAAAATCATGTAAGCAACAAGAAAAAGAACACATATACAGTCGCTTTTTCATCCCTGATGCCATATTCTGCATTTTGCCTGTGCAAAAAGACACCATTGGCTATTATTTATAAAAACGGGACCCAGGTACAAAACAACGGTGGCTGGATGCATGCAACCGAATTTCCAAATCCATTGGCTGGTGAAATGGGAACAAAGCATACAATGTTCCAAGACATCCTGGGGGAAAAAATTTCAAGTACAATAATTGAATACTTGGACAAATCAACCAACGAACCGGTTGCATTGTTATTCCCGCATGGACTTTATATTTTTGATAAATTCGCAAACGATTATATGTCGCACTTCAATCACGCAACACGTCGTGACCTGAACAGACAAATAAACATTCGCGATCAATTATTTGAACAATTCGTCAAACAAAATCAAAAATAAAAATCCCGCGTATCGCGGGATTTTCTTTAATGGACACCAACTGTAAACTCGTCACCCCAATCGGCAACCGTCTGACCACCAATTGTGCAACTTATATCTTCAAAACCATTTTCTACCTGATTCTTTTTTACAACACTGCTGGTAATCAATGCCCCGGCCGTTCCCAACACAACACCAGCCGTCAAATCCGATGCCAAACGCGCGGTATTAAAGTTGCCTTCGGCATCTTTCCACTTGCTGACTTCCAAATCCGCAACAAAAGCACGTAAATCCTCCAATGCACCACCAATTTTTCTTGTCGCCACAGTTTGTGGGGTTTCCACGCACTTAGTACCTGCTTTATTAACAATCTTGTTCGCATCGTTACATACGCATTGTTTTTTTACTGTATTCCACGTAGCATCTAATATATTTTTGCACTGCTCATAGGCCACCGACACAACACACGATGCGCCATTCCATTCCTTATTCACCTCTGAACAAGCACATTCCACACCATTCCAAACCGCTCCAGATACAGCCGCTGCTTCACACAGCAACTTTGCTTTTGCTGTATACGTCATCTCGCAAGATTTACTGGCGGGCACCCGAACATGATCCGCATCTTTACACACGCAAAAAGCATTTGGGTCTTTGATTAAATTTTTATTTGCATCACATACACACACTCCATTTGCCCATGTTCCATACGAATCCTCACAATTCTTTTGGCTTGTAGCATTTTGTCCTGAACCTGGCGCCTGCCCCTCTGGATATGCCTGGGTACATCCCGGACGCTTTGATTCAGAAACACATTTACCTGTTGTATACCATGTACCATTTTCTTCATAGACATCCAAATGCTTACCCGAAACGGTACAATTAAAGTCATTCATTCCATTACCTGGATACGTCCCCTTCCAACCCTTGACCCGGTACCAGTGCACAATATATGCGCCACGTCCGGCGGTATCTGTCGTTCTTATTTCGTTTCCACACGATCCCGACACATTGGACGAACCACCACCGGGGTTTCCGCCACCAGGGTTAACACTGCCATTACCGCCTTCACACTTGGTATAACCATATTCGTTGAACCCACCTGGTGTCATACCATCTTTACATTCTTTTACATAAGTCTTCCAAACCGCCTTTTTCGAATTTGGCGATTCCAGCACACAAACCTGCTCACACTTTGTGGCACTTGGATCATTTTCAGCACTACATTTATCTAGATCTTTTTTGGTTCCCAACGGTTCATCAGGACCACATCCAATATAGTAACAATCTATATCATCAAGTGAACCGCCTTGAACTAAAACGCTATCATGCCAAGACTTTATCGCTAAATTTATTTTACCACAAATATACAAACTATCTGTATCTGGAATTTTCTGTTTTGGTGCATTACATTTACCAGCACATTGTGAAACACTTTCTCGATCCATCCAACGATCATCGCCGGTGAGATTCGGACTAATAAAACACTTTCTACTATAAACATTTCCTGAATCTGCCCAATACACACGTGTCTTTGCCGGGGCATCCCCACTATCATCATCACATTCCAAACAATAGCTACCAGAATTATCCAGTCGATAATACTCGTTAGCTCCACCACAAGTCTTTGATCTCATATCAGCCCAATGACCAGCCCACACCGAAACAGATACCAAAGAAAACAAAATCGCTAATGAAAAAATCCTTTTCATTACATTCCCCCATATAATATCAAATGTATTTTATCATAAAAACAACATATAACCAAATAAAAAACCACCCAAACGGGTGCGGTTTTTTATTATCTGCATTCATTAATCAACTGTTGAATCTGGGCGGCTAACAATAAATCATTCGCCTTTTGTTTTTCAATTTGACGTACCGCATACAAAACCGTCGCATGGTCACGTCCACCAACATAATTACCAATTTCTGCCAATGACAGACCCGTTGCACCCTTTAACACCGCCATCATTGTCTGGCGTGCCAAGACCAAATTACGACTACGCCCGGTACCACATACCGCTTCGTATGAGACACCTAATTTTTCACACATATTTTTTACCATTGCCAATGGTGTTTTTGCACGCTGTAATGTATCTGCCAACAAACGTGATGCAACATCCATATCAACATTTGCACCCATCAATTCAGAATAAGTTTTGATTTTTGTCGCCACACCCGCAACCAAGTGTCCATCATTTGCAATGCGATTCGCCAATTCATTTGCAACATCCGCTGCAACACCCGCACGGCGCAATAAAACAGATTTAACGTGTGCATTTGGTGCCGCAACATCCGCAACCAAGCCAGATGCCAACAAAGACTGTGCACGACGGTCAAAACCAGTCAAATTGTTTGGCGCCGCATTCGCAGTTAAAACAACATTCTTGCCCGCCGCTTTTAAATCCATAACCAATTGCAAGAATTCATCCATTGTTGCCTTTTTGCCGGCCAGACTTTGCACATCGTCCAAGATAAACGTATCACAATTACGACAATAATCTTTAAACGCAAAAACGGTACGATCGTGCAAACTGCGTGTAAAATCTGATACAAATTGACCGCCATTCATCATAATAACGCGACCCGTGGATGCATTTTTAACACATCCCGCCAACAAAGATTTTCCACATCCGGCCGCCCCGTGAATATACAATGGGGAAAAAGATGCCGCGCCCGCTGCAATCTTCTTGCACGCCGACAGAACAAAAACATTGTCGTCCGTTGCAACAAACGAATCGAATGCAACGACATTGTTTGCCTCTGGCGCAACACTTGGCGCAAAAGATTGTGTATTATTGTCATTAGCAACCGTCGCAACAGATGCGCTGCGTTTTGTACCCGCAACATAAACATTTAAAGCCAAACCAAAACTTTCCGCAACATTACGCAAAACATTTCCATATGCCGCATTGATATAATTAAAAGAGAATTGATTCTGCACGCCACAATTCAAAACGCTATTTTCAATTTCAAATGCAATCGGCGCAATCCAAGAAGTAAAGCCAGCGGCATCAATTTTTTCGGCGACTGCCCCCTTGATAACATCAACGTTTACCATTTGATTTGTCGCCATTGCCTGCATTCTTTTTCTCCTTTCCTTCCCGTTTTGTTGCCCCGCATCCCGCGTTTTGATTGCAAAAGACACCCGCACATAAACGCTAAATCTTTCCATGATAATGAAAAAATTTAGTGTTTATACTTGCCCTAACTTCTACACTCTTCTCGCTTCTGTACCAGGTTCTTCCTTCCAAAAACCAGGTACAATTCATATTGTTGGCACAAAACTTTTCTTTATATCATTAAGAAATGTTCCGCACCCTTTTGTGATATTTCTATCGTTTTGGATACGTCAAATAATTTATAAGATTAATTTCTATTTACAACCACTTTAAAACGTTTTTTTAACATTTATTTTTTTGACAACGATTCGTTTTTTTGCCCGATTTCTGCACCTTGTATATACACTGTATATACACAAATCTCGTCACGCACGAACATAACCACCATCAACTTTTCGCACTATTCCTTGCAATTCTAAAACAACTAACTCGCTTTTAATTTCCGAAATGGATTTTTTGACAACCTCTGCCAATACAGATTCTGACACTGGAATTGTTCCCAATGCATCAATAAGATTGTTTTCCGAATCGACATTTTTCTCATTTTTTTGTTTTTGGGACAAACAATCTCCTTTTTCAAAAAAATCCCCCACCCCCATACAAAGTGTTGCCACACCCGCACGAATCAAAGAATTAGGCCCAGCACCCCGCGGATCTGACGGATGTGATGGAATTGCATATACCGTCCGTCCATATTCAATTGCGAATCGCGCCGTCGTCATAGAGCCAGACTTCATATCGGCTTCACCCAGAATCAATGTGTCTCCCAACCCCGCAACGATTCGATTACGCTGAACAAAATTTGGCGCCGTCGGCTTGAAACCAACCGGCATTTCACTTATTACGCATCCACGTTCCAAGATTTGATAATAAAGCGATTCGTTTTCAAGTGGCCATACATAGTCTACCCCGCCAGCCAACACCGCAATCGTCACCAAATCCGCCTCTGCACGTAATGCGCCACGATGCGCCGCCGTATCACACCCCATTGCCATACCAGATGCCACAACAAAACCATGCGTGGCAAACGCCGTTGATATATCCGCCATAAAATTCATCCCCGCCGCCGTTGCATGCCGCGTTCCAACCATCGACACAACTGGACGCGTCAATGCATCAATATTGCCACGCACAGAAATTACCGGCGAATGATTTTTAACAGCTTTTAATCCCACGGGATATCGCGCATCATCATCACATATGTATTCTATCCCCAGATTTGCGGCATTTTCCATTTCACGACGCACCATATCAATATGTGACACATCTTTCGTTAAACTGGCGGCCGCCTGTTCCACAGAACCGAATCGCGCAATCAAATCATTATATCGCGCAGGTCCAATACCCGGCGTTCGCAAAATCAGCAATTTTTCAAATAAATCTTTCATATTATGATCATAGCGAATTTATATATAATGATAAAAGTCAAAAATTAAATCCCCGTTACGGGGATTTTTTTAACATTTCAACAAGGCATCATAATCAAATTCCTTGCAGTCATTTGGCGCACCCCCATCTGGCCACGCGGACGAATCATCACAATACTTCTTTAATTCAGTCAAAGAATCACGAATATCATTATACTTAGAAGACTTTTCCTGATGCAAAACCTTCAACTGGGAACACAGCAATTCTGTCTTATCCTTTATACCCGCTTGTCCCTCTACCGCGCCACCAATTAACTTGTTACCGAACAATTCCATTGCACCAACGCCAATTCCTGCGCCGCCAACAGCACCACCAACCGTTGCCCATGTACGACCTTTTTTCTTGGCCTCCAAGATACGATCTTTCAATTTTTCTTCATTTGTCCACTCACCACAGGTAATATTTTCACCCATTACAAAATATTTTGTTGGTATATCTGAAACATTGATACTAGAATCTTTTGACTTCAATCCAACCTTTACAAAACATACGTTGTTTTCTGGGAACTCTACATCCTCTATCATAGAATTATAATCTGCACTGTTACTGTACCTTGATGCCCAAACAAAAGTTGCCCCTACACCAATATTATTTTGGATACAGGCCGCCTTTTCACGTTCACGCATATTTTTTTCCTTTACAACATCTGGTACAACTGTTGGAGCTTCAACCCCCACAACTGCATCAGCGGGCACAGTATTTGTTGTAACCGTACTATTGACATAGTTCTTAGATAGCGCACGCGCCCCCATCTGATTTGCCATCGATGCACGTCCACGCCCTGCGGGTGGCACCGCGGTCCACGCCGGGCCCATAACAGACAACATCGCAAACACAACGAGCAGACTTCTCACCATCCCTTTCTCCCTAGTAATATCAAATATAATTATACCACAAAACATCTTAAAATTAAAGATGAAAAACAAACGGCCACAACAATGTGACCGTTAAAATTATTTTTTCCACTTCCATTCTATTTTTGATTCTGTCCCACCAATCAGTCGTCCAATATTCGCACGATGTCGCCACATACAAAGCAACCCAATCGCCAGGAATGGCCAACCAACCGAGCAACTAATTGCAAAACCCAATACAGGAATCAAACAAAACACAATCACCGCCCCCAGCGATGAAATCCCAGACGTCAGTGCAACCAACAACCACTCAATTCCACATACAGCAAAAGACACAGGACTGACCGCCAGCAACACACCAAATAAAGATGAAATCCCCTTGCCCCCACGGAAATGCAGCCACACCGGATAACAATGTCCAACAATTGCCGCGAACCCACACCAGGCACCAAATGCCAAATCAGCAACCCAATAACCAATAAATACCGCAACAATTGCCTTTAACATATCCAGAATCCAAACCAACCCCGCCATACGCAGTCCCCCGACACGCATAACGTTTGTTGCGCCAATATTACCACTGCCCACCTTGCGCAGGTCGCCTTTACCCATCATTTTAGTAAACAACAGTCCCATTGGGATAGACCCCAGCAAATAGGCAATAATTATTGCAAAAACAAAATATATCATGTTATTTTTCCTTGATTTTATGTTTCTTTTCTATAAAATAACAAAAACATTACAAAAATAAAAGGAAAATAACGTGGCAAATCACAAGTCATCTGAAAAAAGAATTTTGGTTTCGGCCAAGAAAAATGCTATTAACACATCTCGTCGCAGCGCGGTAAAAACAGCAGCGAAAAAGGTTTTGGTTGCGGTTGAATCTGGCGACAAAGCGGCTGCAACCGTTGCGGCTCGTAATGCAGAAAGCAAGATTATGAAATCTGCGGGCAAAATCATGCCAAAGAAACGTGCCGCCCGCAAAATTTCTCGTTTGACGAAGAAAGTAGCTGCAATGGCTTAATGCGTGTTGAACGCAAACAAATTTGTGCGCCGCGTGCGCACTTTTTGTCGTTATAACACCAAATATCTATAACATAAACGCTATCATGCAATTGACCTGAATAAAATTAAATAGAACAATTTAAACAAAAACTAAACCGATGGCATAGTACAAAAGTTACGCAAGCCATCGGTTTTGTTGTTATATGAGTTATCATATTTAATTTAGTGGTGCGCCCCAGTGCTGCTGAATTGTTCTTTCTGAATCCAGCGGACTTACCAGCACCTGTGGTGTCAGGATAACAACCAACACTTCACGTGTAGACGCTGTTTCACGCGACCCCGACAGCGCCATAAAGTCAGGATCTCCTAAACCATAACGTGTATCTTCGCTTGTTTGTTTTTCAAAGCCGGACACAACCAACATCTGACCCGATTCCATGATTACTTCCTGCATAAAACTACGTTCTTCAACCTCTGGCAATTGCAGGGTAACCTCGCCAATTGTCTGTGTTGACATACGCAACAATTCACGAACCGACATACGGAACAACAGCAAGATACGTCCATTTTCCAAGACATTTGGCAACAATTGCATTGTGAAACCAGTTTCCAGGTCGTCCTGGTCAACAGTACTGGATTCAACAGTTGTGAAATTACGTGATTCAAAACGTTTGATATATCCGGTTGTACGTGTGTTACTGACCGGGGCAACGCGGTTTGAACGTGTCGTAACACCAACGTTTGTTACCAATGAAACCTTGCCCTGTTTTGCCAAAGCTTCAATCAAAGCATTACTGCCTGCGGCTGCCGACAAAGAACCATTCATGATCTGATCATTTGTATATGCCCCCTCGACCGTGGAAGAACCCTCCATATGAGTTGCACCGGTCAATGCCGACACCGCATTCGACAACACAGCAATATTCATAGAACTGGCCTCGGTCGATGCCAAGTTATTTTTTGGATTCGCAACAATATTCAATCCAGACGTTGAATTAATCGCCGCCGCCAAGTTTAATCCAAACGCCGTATCATTCGAAATTGTAACCTGTAAAACTTTCACATCAATTGTAACCAATTGTGACAAACGTTTGTTCTGACGTTCAATATATTCACCAATACGGTTTAAAATCGATGGCGGTGCCGTTACTGTGATCGTGCCCAAACTGCGTGACACGGTAAAGTCCGCATTATCCGCCTTGCCAATGATGGATGCGATTGTACTTTCGACCTCGTCCCATTCTTTCAAGGTTGATTCCAACGACACTTGATTTCCTTCGTCTGTGGTAACAGCGGTCTGGTACGAAACATCCGTTCCCAGCGCATATAATGTAAATGTCTTGGTTTCTGTTTCATAAAACACAATTGCATTATTATCATAGTACCAAAGGATATCTAAATCCGTCGAAATCTGGGACAACAATCCTGACAATTTACCGGTATACGCAACATTTACGGTTTTACGCAATTTTTCAGAATTAACCTGACTATCAATACGCACCGGGATACCTGTTACCGAATAAATATCATTTGCCAAAACCTGTAATGACACTGGTTCATTTAATAATATAGTAACACCTGTATCCGTCTCAAATTTCGCCGGCAAATTGTTACGATGTTCTAATACGGTCGACGTATCCCCTAGCCACACCCCTTCGGACATAGAGACAGTATCACCCGTTGCCACCTTGGCGCGTGGATTTTTCGCCATTTCGAACGCATCATACGCGTTAATAAAATCAGTATCAACGGCGGCCGCCACCTTGGCCGATTCTTTGGTTGCACACCCCGCCAATGCCGCGCATATCAATCCACAGACAGCCAATAATTTAAATGATTTTTTCATATGTAATCTCCCCCTTGGCAGATGCATTTATTTTTTATTGTTCCGACGTTGAAATTACCAACACGCGATTCCCCTTATAGAATTTTGCATACGGAACCGGCGTTGCACGACCAAAATTACGTACCAGTGCAGATGCCACATCAACAAAGCGCCCTTTGAACACGGCACTGGCCTGGATTGGATATTCACGTGACGTAGTCCAAACTAAATCCCACCCCTCTTTATCACACCAAGACTGCAAAACATCACGCAAGGTTTGACCATTGGCAACAACCCAAGAACGAACCTGATCCTTTATAACTTTTGGTGCCTCTGCATCAGCAGTTTCCGCAACCAAAATTTCCGTTTCTGATTCTGTAACAGCTTCTGTCGCCTCTGATTCAGAAACCACATTGCCATTTTCATCTACCACTGTCTTTATACCAGCACGTTCTGCAAAAGCAGCATAACCATCCGCATATTTACCACAATTTTTACGTCCACTGCGCGACACAGACAAAACCGTACCACCATCATCTTCTAACATTTCACGACTCAGCAATGGCATTTCCGTACCATCGGCGCATTCATCATCAAATCCGACCGGCACCTGCATCCCATGCAACATATTCGCACCACCGGACCACCCCATAAATTCACCACGCGTCCCCAAATTAAAATTATTTTCGACAACCAAATCAGCCCCAACACGCGACACAATGCGTATATTATCAGAATTCTTTTTCGGACTATCACACGCAACCTCTACATCCGCATCAGACCCCGCCAATGGCCACGCCGGCACGTCTGCATATTGTGTTACCATTTCCGTTTCATCAATTTGAACAGATTCAGTAACCTCTTCTACACCGCCATCGACAATTTTATCCTGGCTATAAAAGACCTCAGAAGTAACAACCTGGGGTAAACTTTCAGCAGCGAAACAATATCCAGCCGCCGTTGCGCACATTGCTGCAAACAAAATTTTGCGGAACATAATTAAAACCTTCCTTCTTTTAATTTAGTAATATTATATCAATTTGACCGAATCTGTGCAAGGGCTAAAACACACATAAATCAAACAAAAAATATCCCCAAAAGATAAAATCGCACGAATCGGTAAAAGATGCTATACTGACATACGAACGAAAGACAAATTAGAGGAAAAAGAAATGGAAAACTGGTTGATTTTAGGCGCTTTTATTCTAATCATCTGCGTCTGTATTACAATGACTTTTTTTATATATCGTATAAACGTTCGTATCAACGATGCTAACAAAACACTAAGCCACCAATACAACCTAATTGTAAAAATTCAGTCTGTGTTAAAAAACAAATCTGCAACCAACGCGGTTGCCGAAAACGCCGAAATGATTTACCAGGACTTGTTACAAAATTTAATTCCTATTATGGCGGCAATTGATATTATGCCACGCAACACATCCGAACACCCACTATGGCGCGCATTGGGCGGAATCATGGACGAATATGCACGCAACCCATTTGCATTGGAAAAATTACGTCGCGCAATAAAACTTGACTCTGAAATCGCACGCAGTGTTGATAATTATATGCGACGCTCGGATGCATTTTTGACACACTTGAATGCAACCGAACCAGACGGAATATTGTCCGCAACTTTCACAGATGGACTACTTGGCAAATCTCTTACTTTCTTTGCCCAGGCAAAGCAACTGGCAACCCAGGGTGAATAGTTGGCGAAACTTTCTGAAAATCTTATTCGCGAAATTTCAAAGCAACGCAATGAACCCATGTGGTTGCTGCAATGGCGCCTGACGGCGTTTGATGCATGGAAAAAAATGATTGAGCCACACTGGGCCGAATTTAATTATGCACCGATTGATTATAATGCGTTAAATTATTATAACGAACCTCAACCTATTGATAATTCGGACCTGGCACACGTGTACGAAAAAATGGGCCTGCCAGAAAGTGAAAAACGCGCCCTGTTGGGAATGGCAACAGACACCGTCATCGACAGCCGTTCTGTGCACACCTCATATATGGATGAACTAAAAAAACACGGGATAATATTTCTGCCGTTTTCGGACGCAGTAATTCAATATCCTGACCTGGTAAAAAAATACTTGGGCACGGTGGTGCCAGCAACCGATAATTTTTTTGCAGCCCTAAATGCAGCCGTATTTTCAGACGGCACATTTGTATACATCCCTCCAAACGTCACCTGCCCCATTGATTTAGCCAGTTATTTTAGAATCGAAACTGCTAAAATCGGACAATTTGAACGAACACTTATCATCGCAGACCATGGCGCAAAACTAACCTATATGGAGGGTTGCAGCGCCCCCCGTCGTCCAAACCACCAACTACACAGTGGGGTTGTCGAAATAATTGCCCATGATGACGCAACCATAAAATACGCAACCGTTCAAAACTGGTTCGGGGGCGATTTCAAAGACGGCAAAAACACTGGTGGCATATTAAACTTTGTGACCAAGCGCGGGCGATGTGATGCACGCGCCAAACTATACTGGACCCAGGTCGAAATTGGCTCTGCCATAACTTGGAAATATCCATCGACAATTCTGGCGGGCGATGATGCAGTAAGTGATTTTTATTCGCTCGCAATAACCCGCGGGGGGCAACTGGCCGATACAGGTACAAAAATGCTCCATATCGGAAACAACACTAAATCAAACATTGTTTCATACGGGGTGGCAACCGACGCATCCCAGCAAACATTTCGTTCACTTGTATCATTTACAGGCACGGGATGTACAAACGCATCAAAATGCGACACACGCATAATTGGCGACACAGCAATCGCAAATACAATTCCGCGAATAATACACGGCGCACCCAACAACAACCAATCACACGAAGCCACAACTGGTTCCATAGACGCAACACAATTAACATATCTTGAAATGGCGGGCATCGAACGCGACACAGCAATCGCCTTGATTGTTGGCGCAATGGCCAGTCCGGTAATATCACGCCTGCCGATGGAATTTTTGGTTGAATCAAAACAATTAATTCAAATGGCATTATCAAAGGACTAAATATGCTAGAAATCAAGGACCTAAATGTATCATTGGATAACAAAAAATTATTATCAGACATCAATCTGAACATTACACGCGGCGCGCGTCATTTATTGGCGGGACATAACGGTTCTGGCAAATCAAGTCTGGCACAAACAATTGCCGGAAACCCTGCGTATAGCGTCGATTCTGGCACTATAATTTTTAACGGTCGCAATATTACAAACGAGAACGCAACAACACGTGCATTACTGGGCATATTTTTAGGCGCCCAGAACGTTCCTGAAATACCGGGGCTTACCGTATTAAGTTTTTTAAAACATTCTTGTGCCGCACATACACATTTTAATACCGGCCATGAATTATCAATGGGCGATTTTTTACAACAATTGGAATCAGCTCGCGAACAACTAGATATTCCAAAAGAATGGCTGAACAGATATATCAATGTCGGTTTTTCAGGCGGCGAACGAAAACGCCTGATGCTATTACAACTAATTATGACACAACCCAAACTGGCCATCCTGGACGAACCAGATTCCGGTGCAGACGCCACAACCAAAGAACTGATTACGAATACAATCAACAATATGCGCGACACCACATTTTTATTCGTATCACACCAGTCAGATTTTACAAATCAAATCGGCCCAACCGATATAACAACTTTGTCATCAGGACAAATTGTGGTAAAATAAAAGACTAAAGGGAGAAACACAATGAACGACCAACAAACAACACTTAAACAATGGCTGGTTAGCACACCTATATTTTTTGCGCTTACATCATTTTTATTTGCGGTTACATTATCTGTATTGGCGGGATTGCTGATGCCAAAATCCGAAACCACATTAAGCATAATCGGCATCACAATGATAGTCACGACCATAATATCTGCGATATTGGCAATTCGCAAAATACCAACACGCAAAATGGATCGCCCAGGCATCGTAACAATCTTTAATACAAAAATGATACTCTTGGCTATAACGGCTATATCATCATTGATTATGGCATTAAACCTGATGCCACTTCAGATGTGGCTATTTAGCCTGATGCAAAATCCAACAGGAATCGTCATTGGATTTTTGCTGGCGGTGTGCTTGGTATTATTATCCCTTTACATACTGGGGGTTACAATTATGGGAATTTGGGCATGCTTCTTACGTGCACGTACAATGAATATACCGCTTTGGAAAATTATTTGCTCCATCCCATTTGGCTTTGATATGTTGTGGGTACCAGGATATTTTATTCCAACCAAACCAAACAAGAAACCCATCGTTACAACAAACGCAAAATGGATTTCAAACCTGACCAATTGGACAATTATTCGTTCATCAAATGCAGGATTTTTATTCGCAGCATTGATTATTGGAACAGGCATATTTAACGGCCTTGCAACAACGTTACTAAGCTTATCTGTATTATTGCTGTTTGCGATATGGATAATGCAAATGGGCGATAAAAAATTTGAAAAAAATATCGGCAATACATATGCAACGACCGCAATAATCATTAACATAGCAATAATTGCATACATGATATTCTCCATATGGATATTATAAATTAAGGGCAAAACATGAATGGAATAATTGTATTTGGAATAATCTTGTTTACGCTTTGGATTGGGCGTTCAATATTCATTCCTATTTTGGTTGCGGCATTTTTATGGTACCTAATTAATGCCATTTATGAATATTTTCGTCGCGTATTTCCCCAACAAACATCACAGACACGTCACGACAAGATACGCAACCTAATATACGATTGCATATCCTATGCAACCTCGTTATTGACTATATGTGGCATTGTTTATCTGTTCATAACACAGGTTAAACCAATGTTCAGCGAGCTGGTATCTGCCCTGCCCGCGATTCAAGATAAATTAATATCATTTGGTAATTATTTATCGGGCTCTGTTGGGTTAAAGTTTGATGCCAACATGATTCCTAACATCACTAAGGTGGCAGCAAACATTGGTTCGTCTGCGGCGGGCTTTGCAACATCAATCGGAATGGTATTTGTTTATATGATATTTATGTTTATTGAACAAAGTACATTTAACAAAAAGTTCACCGCCCTTATTCCAAACAAGTCTCGTGCAAAAAAAATGAAATATATCATCGACAGCATTGACAACAACATGAAAAAATATCTGTTTATGAAAACTGTTATTTCCGGCATCACCGGCATTGTTTCATATCTGTGGCTACAAATGATTGGCTTGGAATTTGCGGGTGTTTGGGCCTTTATCGTATTTATAACCAGTTATATCCCAACAATCGGTGCAATTATTGCGTGCTCGTTACCAATACTGTATTCGTTTACGGTGGCCCCCGGGTGGGAATTACCATTATTAACCGCAGGTGGCTTGATTGGATTACAGATACTGTTCGGCAATATAATGGAACCAAAATTAATGGGTAAAAGTTTAAATCTGTCCACATTGGCAATATTAATCAACCTGGTATTCTGGGGAATGATTTGGGGTATTGCGGGAATGTTTTTCAGTGTACCAATCCTGGTTGGACTTTACATTGTCGCCGCACAATTTGATTCCACACGTTGGATTGCGATATTGCTGTCCTCTGACGGCAAAATTCCAGACAAAAACGAAGATTAAAAATTAATCTATACGCATAAAAACCGGGCATTTTTAAGCCCGGTTTATTAACGCAATTGCATTTTCAAGAATTATTCGTGCAGACTCAGAATCTAATTTTTCTTTAATATCGCGCACCCGCACACGTCCCATTGATTCTTGAGCTGATACGGACGTCAAGTTTTCTTCAACCATCACAATCGGCAAATCAGTTTTTTGTGACAAAGCATCAATAAAATCACGCACCATTTTTGTCGTGTCACTTTCCGCACCATCTGGATACAGTGGCAAACCAACCACAATTCCACACGCATGCTCATCAGCCGTCACCCGTGCAACAATCGCCGCCACATCATCATCCAACCCCAGATTTATCGTGGGACGCAAAAAAACAAAGTTACGTGTATCATCCGACACCGCCACACCAACGCGACGCGCCCCCCAATCAATACCAACTATGCGCCCTGAACGCGGAAAAGCCTTGAAATCTGGCAAAATCATTGTATAATTCCTTTACTTTGTAAATATAGGATTGAAAATGGCATTTAGCAAGCAACAATTACAAAAATTCGCAGATTTGATAAAGATTGAAATATCTGATGAAAAATTGGCTGAAATGAATATCGATTCGGTTGTTGAATGGTTGGATAAATTACAAAAAATTGACACAACCGGTGTTGAGCCGATGTTAAACCCGGCCGAACACAAATTACCACGTCGAACAGATACTGTAACTGACGGTAACATTCGTGATTTGGTCTTGGCAAACACGCCTGATAACGCCGGCACATCACGTGGATATTTTGCGGTTCCAAAGGTTATGGATGGTGATTAAAGGATTGATTATGCAACGAACAATATCCAAGCAACTGGCGATAACATATCTAGACGATCGTCTGAACAAATGCGCTTCTGCAATCGCAACAATGCAGTTGGAATCATATTACACAAACGATGAACCACCCTTAAAAATTGCTGCGATCAATCCTGTTTCTCGCAGATTTGCACACAACGTTGGCGACACCGTTGATATAAAATCAAAAATCATCGTTAATAACGGCTTAATGCTAACTAACGTTATCCACACAAATTTTTTAACTGAATACATTAGTAACCAAAGATAAAACAATGCCCGTCCCCAATCAACTTGTATACGTGAATTTTGTAGCATACGAACCGTATGAACAATTACCAACCACCATTGTTAATCTGGGCGCAATATCGGTTGAAGTGGCCAACAGCATAATGGATGCATTCAATACAAACAATGTTACACCAAATGCATGCATAAAAACATTAAGTTTAGAACACACAGACCAAGTACGATTTGGTCAAATACCTGGCTTTGGTCCCCGTTATTCTACATTGGATTTAAGCAACCTATTCTATTGCGACGTATATCCACAATGCAAAAAAACAATCCGAAAAATGGACGATGTATCAAAGTTAAAACACTGCGCGCGCAATTTGCGCGCCGGAAAATGCACCGATGAATTTATAAAAAACACATTGGGCGCGGCACTGTATCCACAACATTATTGTAAACAAAACGGAAAACAAAAATGATAAACCTGACACTGACTGAATGCTTACAAAAACTTAACAACGGTGACATTTCTGCGGTTGAATTAACACGCGCGTATCTGGATCGTATTGAAAAATATGGTGCGGATTTAAATTGCTATATCACCACAACACCAGAACGTGCGATGATGGACGCAGCTGCTTCCGATGCACGACGGGCAGCGGGCGACGCTAAATTATTGGACGGCGCACCAATCGCGATGAAAGATTTATTTGCCACACGCGGCATCCGCACAACCGCCGCATCACGCATGTTGGAAAATTTTATTCCCGAATACGAATCGACCGTTTCACAAAAATTCATTGATGCCGGCACGGTATTATTGGGCAAGGCCAACCTGGACGAATTCGCAATGGGCACATTCAGCAAGACGTCATACTTTGGCGCCCCTGTCAACCCATGGCAAATAGAAAAACATTTAACCGCTGGTGGTTCATCGGGTGGCTCAACATCGGCCGTGGCTAGTGGGCTTGCCATTGCAGCGACCGGAACCGACACGGGTGGTTCAATTCGTTTCCCGGCGGCAATTACAGGTATGGTTGGGATGAAGCCAACATACGGTCTGTGTTCACGTTGGGGATGTGTCGCATTTGCGTCCAGCCTTGACACACCGGGCCCAATCGCACGCACGGTTGACGACGCCGCATTAATGCTGTCCGCCATGGCGGGTCATGATCCTAAGGATTCAACCAGCAGTACAAATGGATTTACCTGTACCACGCCACTGGAACCGGTATTGGGCGACGGTAAAAAATTACGTGTTGGTATAATCAAAGAATTTAATGACGTTAAAATTTCAGATGATATGAAAACATTATTTGAAAAACGCATTGGTGACCTTAAATCAATGGGCGCCGAAATCGTAGAGGTTTCAATTCCAAACATCCTGGATGCATTGGCGGCATATTATATCATTGCTCCGGCCGAGGCCTCATCCAACCTGGCTCGTTATGATGGTATGCGCTATGGCCTGCGGGTCGAGGGGCGTGACATCTATGATACATTCAAAAAATCACGTGCCGCCGGCTTTGGTGACGAGGTTAAACGTCGTATGATTATCGGCACCGCCGTATTAAGCAGCCAATCTTATGATGTATACTTTATGCAGGCCGCCCGTGTTCGTCGCATGATATCGGACAGTTTTAACAAAGCATTCACAGAATGTGATTTAATTGTATGCCCATCATCCGCAGGCACAGCAATGCCATTAGATGCTGGATTATCACCATTAGAATTCTATGCACTGGATTTATTCACGGTCGCGATGAATTTGGCCGGTGTCCCGGCATGCAGTGTACCATGCGGCCTGGCACAAAATGGTCTGCCATTGGGGATGCAGGTTGTAGGAAATCGCTTTGACGATATGCGTGTTTTACAATTGGCGAAACACATTGAAACCGCGGCCAACATTGACAACCGCCCAACAACAATTATGGGGAAATAAAAAATGACCGTAAAAACGGCCGCTTTAAAAGAAGTGGTAATAAAAATGGTGGCTAGGGACGGAATCGAACCGCCGACACAGGGATTTTCAGTCCCTTGCTCTACCAACTGAGCTACCTAGCCAACGCGGGACAAATAATAAGATACTAAAAACAAAAAAGCAAGGGAAAAAGACAAAATGTTTACAATAAAAGGCAAAACGTGTGATTGGGAACTGGTAATCGGACTTGAAACACATATCGAAGTACTGTCCAATTCGAAATTATTTAGTGGCGCATCCGCCGACTACAACCCAACCGTTTCTCCAAACACCCAGGTTTCAATGGTTGACGTTGCAATGCCCGGTATGCTGCCGGTATTAAACCAATATTGCGTTGAACAGGCCATCAAATTTGGACTGGGGATAAACGCTGAAATTTCACGTCACAGTCGTTTTGCACGCAAACAGTATTTTTACCCTGACCTGCCCCAGGGGTATCAGATTTCACAACCCGCCGACGAGGCGCCCGTTGTTGGTCGCGGATGGGTAGAAATTATGGGTGACGACGGCAAACCCAAGAAGATATTTATTGAACGCGCCCATCTGGAACAGGATGCCGGCAAATTAAAACACGATGTTCACCCATCAAAATCCTTTGCGGACTATAACCGTACGGGCGTTGCCCTGCTTGAAATTGTTACATTCCTGGACGTAAAAAATCCGGAAAACAATTCATATATCTCATCCCCGGACGAGGCCGAACGCTACCTGCGTGAAATTCGTGAAATTGCACGCGCCCTGGGTGTATCCAAAGCAAATATGGAAGAAGGCTCTATGCGTGCCGACGTAAATGTATCTGTCCGTCCGGTGGGCTCAACCGAATTTCGCACACGTACCGAAACAAAAAATATGGTTTCATTTAAATTCATTAAATCTGCCATTGAATACGAGGCACGTCGTCAAATCGAGGCCTACGAAAACGACGGCACAGTAACCCAGGACACAATGCGCTATAATCAAGGTGACGGCACAACATCCGTAATGCGCAGTAAAGAAGACGCACTGGATTATCGTTATTTTCCAGACCCAGATTTATTACCAGTTGAAATTGACGACGAAACAATTGAACGAATTCGCGCAACGATGCCAGAACTTCCATCGGCCACACGCACGCGCTATACGCATGATTTCGGGCTTTCTGAATATGATGCGGCGCGTCTGACTGAAACAACTGATATATCTAAATGGTACGATACGGCTGTAAATAGCAAAGCATCCCGTGCCAAGGGGCTTGCCAACTGGATGATAAGCGAATTATTTGCACACCCAGAAAACTGGGATGTAAAAAATGAAAAATCGGGTACTGTGGACGGAATGCGTATAATCACACCATCTGATTTGGCCGAACTGGTTGATATGTTGGGCGAAAATACAATCAACGGAAAACAGGCCAAGGAAATATTTATCAAAATGTTGGATGGCGAAGAAGGTTCTCCGCGTGAAATTGCAGATAAATTCGGTATGAAACAAATGACCGACACAGGTGCGATTGAATCAATCGTTGACGAAGTTATCGCCAAAAATCCGGCCCAGGTTGAACAATACAAATCTGGTAAAGTGGGATTGCTGGGATTCTTTGTTGGCAATGTCATGAAGGCAACCGGTGGCACCGCCAACCCAGGTGTTGTAAATGAAATCCTGCGCAAGAAATTGGCATAACAGATATCTATGACCATACAAGACTTGGCTCTTAAACTAATAAAACAAAGCGAGGTTGAAGTGTATTCAATGTTGCATATCTTAAACGAAATGAAAACAGATGAAGCACGTATCCAAGTACGCGCCCGCGAACGTGAATACGCCGCAAAAAACGCATGGCGCAATTGCAATGCACAGTATCGCCAAATCCAACATCAATTCAAACACACACATACCAAAAAAATATAAAAGGAGTATAAAATGGCAAAAGTAATTACAGTTATTGAAGACAACTCTATCACTGGTGTTCGCTACGGCACGGTGGAGGTACCAGAAACACCAACAAACATTAAACGCACATACAAACAAGTCGAAGCAATTCGCACACAGCAAAAACGAAAAATTCGCAGCGAACACACAAAAAAGAAATAAAAACGATGAAAAAATTCTTTATTCAAACTTTTGGCTGTCAGATGAATGTTTATGACGGCTGGCGCATTGCAACAATGCTGGAACACCACGGTTTCATGCATACAGACGATGTTTCAGATGCCGACATAATCATCCTAAATACATGTGCGGTTCGCGCCAAGGCAACAGACAAGGTCTATTCCGCCCTAGGACGCATCAGACGTGCAAAAAAAACATCTGCTTTGATGGGGATTGTTGGGTGCGTTGCGCGCGAATCGGGCGCAGATGCTTTTCGTCGTGTACCCGATTTAAACTTTGTTTTGGGACCACAAAGTTATCACAAGCTACCAGAAATTCTGAATAATCCAGATGCCAAATTATTGAATATTGATTTAGGTGGCCTGGAAAAATTTGATTCCCTGCCCCAGATGGTAAAATCGCCAACGGTTTCATATATTCCAATCCAAGAGGGTTGCAATCATTGTTGCACATACTGCATCGTCCCATACACACGTGGCCGCGAAATTTCTCGCAAATTTGAAGACTGTGTACGCGACACAATTCACGCGGCTAAAACTGGTGCGGTGGAAATTTGTTTCCTGGGGCAAAACGTAAACGGATATAAATACACAGACGAAAACGGACACACATACCGTCTGTCTGATTTAATCAAAGAGGCCGCAAAAATCCCAGAAATCATGCGCATACGTTTCACATCCAGTTACCCAACCGAAATGACTGACGATCTAATTTCTATGTTCGCAACAGAACCAAAATTATTACCGTTTTTAAATATGCCAATCCAAAGTGGCGCCCCAGACGTTCTGCGTCGCATGAACCGCCCTTATGATTTAGAACAATATATGGACATAATAAACAAATTACGCAATGCGCGTAACGACATTCAAATCTCGTCTGATTTTATTGTTGGATTTCCCGGTGAAACCGATTCGGATTTTGAACAAACGGTCGATATTGCTAAACGTGTTGGATATATCAATTCATACTGCTTTAAATATTCACCGCGTCCCCATACCGCTGCTGCAATTATGCCTGATCAAATCCCAGAAAATATTAAATCAGCGCGCCTGGCAATCCTGGACACGACATTAAATGAAATACAACGTGCCTTTAACGAAAGTTGCGTGGGAAAAACCCTGTCCTGTCTGTGTGAAGGAACCGACAAAACCGGTTGCCACTTAGTCTATCGCACACCATATATGCAACAATGTATTGTTGCCCGCCCAGACACAGGGGATGACACACCAACACTGGCAAACATTGAAATTACCGCCGCGAACAAGGCATCCTTGCGCGGTAAATTTATCAAATAAATAAATTAAAATTTTACATCTATACCGGCGGCGATTTTATATCCCCGCCCTTTTTGATTATCTATGCAATCAATTCCAATGTGTCCACCAATCATATCCATATCAGACATAAAACGCGCACGACCCCCAACAATAAAATCCCCATTTGTCCCCAAGCCAAAGCGCACACCATACTCATATTTTATTCCCAACATTTCAAAGATATAATTAACATCCGTACCAATACGCCCAAAATACTCTGTTTCCGCATCACGCAATATTTCTATATGATTTGTGCCAATTCCAACATATGGCGCGACGGATAAATTACTTATCGGTCTAAAATTATGTCCTGCATCAATCGCACCATATAACGAATAGCTCACTGGATTATCAACAGATTTGGTCCCATCAAATACATTCGACACATCAAAACGCGTCATATTTCCACCAACCTTCCCGCGCAAGAACCCAAAATCATTTTCATATTTACCCATTAAATTCGCACCAATCATAAGGCCTGAATATTCTTCAAACAAATCGGTAGCATTTAACAGATTAACGTAAATCCCAATCCCTGCATCCATTTGACCAACATTTACACCACCACGCACCGCGGCACCATAAACCGCCGTATCCTCGAACAACATATAAGTGGCATCAAATGTGTTTTCATAATTAAAATAATTCATATCTAACATATTAAACGCCATCACCGCATTCGTCATATTTATTGGCGCTATACGCACAGAATCCGCCATTATTTTATTTATATCATCCATTGATAACGCATTATCCAATGCCACAACCAATTCATCTGCTTCACCATTACCACGCAGCGAATTTATAAATCCCCCAAGATTATAATCAAGGAATTTTGTGTAATCTGTTTCCCGAACAAACCTGACATAGGTATTATCTTTTTCAACAAACGTCTTCATCGCAAACAATGGGTTTACCAGTCCGCCAGACACGACCTGAACATAAGTATCCGGGGATACATTCATCAAAATTGGCACATTCAAAACCGATTCGATATTATCAAGCCCCAACCTAATATCCCCATCCAGACTAATATTATACGAATTGATATCCCCAACATCCCACAGAACAAACGAATCGCGCAAATAAATCTTGTGTGCCGCATCCCCCAGGTGCATAACATCTGACAAATTTATACCATCTGCATTAACAACCAGGACATCGTAATCAACATTAAAATCTATTGCCCTCAAATCCTTATCATCAGAAACAACTTGAACAACACTTGCGTTATTTCCCAATTTAAAGGACGCATTAAAAGCGCCACGGTTATAGATTTCAAGCCGACAATTATCACAAAGCTCAATCTGACCAGAAACAAATATATCACCAGAATTTTCTAGAACACGCGATCCAACCAAAACAATATCCGGCACATTAAATTCTGCATACGAATGAACCACCACATCTTTATCCATAAGATAAGTAGTGTCTTTAACAACCGTACCATAAATATCGTATGCTATGTTGTCCAAAATCTTTTCTCTGATTTCAAACACTAGCATATAAGAAATCAATCCCAAAGCAAAAACAAAATAAATCCCGGAGAAAAACCCGGGATTTATGTTTATGCATCACCAAAAGTATTATTTTTCTAATTTACCCCATCCGGCCTTATAACCACCATCACGTTCCAGCCAGATTTTTGCACCATTTAATTGTGCAGCACTCATACCCTGAATCATAAATGTCTGGTCTAATTTGCGGCTCATACCTGTTTCAAGCATTGGCAATTTAACATTAATCGGCGTTTTATTACAACAACCCGTTTCTTCATATTCACATACGCCACACTTAGCCAACTTGATGGTATACGGAACACCCGGACGCAGATCTTTCAAATCAACAACCATTTTTAGGCCATTATCCGTATCGTGGAATTTGATATGCCCCATATAAGATGTACCACCGTGACTGCTACGCGTGTACATTTTTGCATAAACTTTATCAACATCTGCATTTTCATATGTCTGATATACCACAACCGTATCACTTTCAATCAATTCAACTGGCTGTGCATATACCGCCTTTCTATGATGATGCGCCTTCTTTTCTGGACATCCCGCACAAGCACTTAACAGTACCGCGGCACCCAATACAGATGCAAACATAAACATTTTTTTCATTGCGTTTTTCATAAGAGGTCTCCTTTTGTTCCTTATGGTTACGCAACATATTGTATAATAAAAAGCCTTATTTTTCGTCAGGTATGATTACCTAAAAAACGGCGGATTTTATGCGTATAGCGTAGGAACAGACGCCTGTATTTTTAGATATAAAAAATTGATATTTTATACACACATACACAAACAAAAAAAAGGGGACAATATGTACATACTTATGCAACATTTAATCGCGTTTAAATACGCCTGTAAAATAAATCATTGGTCAACCGATTCGTATTCAGAACATTTATTATACGATCGCCTGACCGAAGACCTGGATACATTTACAGACAACATCGCCGAATCGCACTTTATGGCATTAAATAAAAAAAATATATTTAAACCTGACTTATTAAATTCAAAATTGATAAGCAAAGATTTGGTAAAGATGTGCAACATAATTATTGAATATCTTGAAAAATTGCAAAACGATGATGATTTAAACGAAGGCGATCTGTCACTGTTGGGTGATATCGAATCGGCATTTCTGGGGAAATTGGCCCTGGCTAAATTAACAAAATAAAAACACCCCACACATGTGGGGTATTTTTATATCACATTAACAAAAAAACGCCGGCAAAATTTGCCGGCGCCCATATGAACGAAATGTCATACTTAGAACATAAAGCGGATACCAACATCGCCACCAAAATTATGCAGACCTGAATTAACATCTACATAGTTATAACGTGCAGCCAAATCAACGGCGAAACGCTTCATATCAAACGTTACACCCATTGTTCCCATTGCCGAGAATGACGTCTTGCTATTGCCGTGATGTGGAACATTTGTACCACTGCGTGTGATATCTGTGAACGCGACACCGGCACCCATACCAAAGAATGGGCGAACAACTTCATATGGTCCAAATTCCCAATAACCGTTCATCAACAATGTCTGCATCTTTGCTTTGACTTTTGCATCACCGACACTGCCAAAGTTTTCGATATCTTCCAATTTGCCGAACATAGACCATTCAACTTCAGCACGCATTTTATCACAAACTTCTAAACCCAACGCTGCACGCCCTTGCAACACAGTGTCTGTCAAAGATTCTTTTTGCCCGTTATAGCGATAGTTTAAATTTGTATATGATGCACCGCCACGCAAACCGACATATGGGTCCATACCCCACATTGTCCAACTGCTGCCCTGATTTGGGTTATTCATAGCGAACGCTGGGCACGCCAATAACACCGCCAGTGTTGAGATAGCTATTTTTTTCATTTTTTCTCCTTTTATAGATTTTGTTTTTTGTGTTTTTCGTTTCATGTCAACACCCTAATTCTATCAATCTAATATAAATATTTGCATAGGTATGAATCCCTGGGGAAAGCATCAAAGAGAACAAAATAAAAACGGCCACACATGTGACCGTTTATTTCTGGTGGACGCGCAGGGACTCGAACCCTGGACCCACTGATTAAGAGTCAGTTGCTCTACCAACTGAGCTACGCATCCGAAACTGAATTTTATTTCAGAACGGGGCTAATTATAGACATTTTTACACAAAATGCAAGTTTTTATAACCGAATTTGATATTTATGCAGCAAATAGCCTATCGCCGACGTAATCATACAAATAAATAACACCCAAACAAAAATTCTTTTCATCACAAAATCCCCCGCTTTTATGACTTTATCATAACGGGGGACATAAATTTATCTGACAGTATTCACAACATTTACTTTAAATAAGCCGATGGATTGTACGCCTTGGTCCCCTTGCGTATTTCAAAGTGCAACTGTGGTGCATCCACCTTGCCAGACGCACCAACTGTACCTATTTGTTGTCCAACGTTTACACGCGTACCACGTTTTACCGCCAAAGAATCCATATGCGCATAAACCGTCATCCAACCAGATGCATGTTGAATAATAATCAAGTTTCCCATCCCCTTTACTTCGTTCCCAGCATATGCAACAACGCCATTTTCCGCCGCCTTGACCGCGGTACCACGCGTGGCACCAATATTTATACCATCATTAAACAGTCCATTCGATTTTGCACCATAATTCGACAATATCTTGCCACGAACCGGCCACGCAAACTTGGACGAAGATCGTGCCGCAATCGCCGGTAATTTCTTGGACGGGTCAGATGAAATCTTTTTTGCTTCTTTTTTTACTGGTGCGACTGTTGCAACCTTGTCATTTGTATTCTTTTGTGATGCAACCGGCTTTGCGCTTTCCGCCACCTTGACATTTGCGGTTTTAAGGTTTGGTACCTTTAACCTCTGTCCAATTGATAATGTGAATGGCGCCTTTAATTTATTCATAACCGCCAAATCATTTACCGGCACAGAATATTTACGCGAAATCGAATACAGCGTATCACCCGGCCCCACCGTAATATCCGTCAGCGCAACACGTGTTGTTGTCTGAACACCAACTGCCTTTTTCGCTGGCACCGCAATCACATCAGACGTTACCGCCGACCGCGCCGCGCCGGGTAAATTTAATTTCTGCCCCACAGATAATGTATATGGCGCGCTTAGTTTATTGACAGACGCCAATTCATCAACGGTTGTATTATGCCTGCGCGCCAACGAATACATAGTATCCCCACGCGCAACAACTATTTCATTTGGTTTAGACGCACCCACATCCGATGTCCCGCCATACATTGGCACACGCAGATAGTCATCCGTCCCAGATTCTGATTTTGATTCGATTGGCGATTCATATTCTGCGACCACCACCGCTGGTTCTGATTTTACATCATCTTGCACCTGGGGCGGAATGATATAATCATCAACCGACGCATACATAACGTAGTCATCCGATGACGACACATCTGTTCCATAAAGATTTGGCGATGCATATATACCATAGTCTGTTGCCGCCGATGCATAAATTTCAGGATCTGTATTTGGATCCGCCAACAATGCTGGATATCGCGCTGAAATAAAATCCCCAACACTATCTGGCAAGGTTAAAATTTTCGGCTGTAAATCACACCCGATCATCATGGGTAAAACTAACACAGATAAAATCAGACTGAATTTTTTCACAAAATCATTATATCATAAAATCAGTCACGACGCATAAATAAAATACTGGTTTCAAACAATAACCACAATGGCAGTGCCAACAAAATCTGACTGACCACATCGGGCGGCGTTAAAACCGCGGCAACCACCGCAATAAGAACAATCGCATACCGGCGCATCTGTATAACGCGCGCACGCCCCAACACACCTATACGATTTAACAATACCATTATCAATGGTAATTGAAATGCGATTCCAAATACTTTTAACAAGCCAATCGCAACCCCCAGATAATCACGTGCCGCCGGCATCACCATTGCCGGCACCGGCGCAGATAAATTCAAGTCTATAAAAAACTTAAACACGACCGGGAACAACACATAAAAAGCAAACGCCGCCCCCACAACAAACAAAATCGGCGATAAAACTAGAAACGGCCAAACAAACTTGCGTTCTTTATCCCGCAAGCCCGGCGCCACATATGCCCATACATGCCACAACAATACTGGCAATGTTATAAATACAGCAAACGTAAATCCCAATGAAAAACAAATCATCATTCCATCGGACAAACCGCTATACAACATCGCCCCATCGGACCAGACCGTCAACAACGGCGCGGTAAGGAAATCTTGAATCTGGGGCGCGAAATAAATACCTACAAAAAGCGCAATCACAAAGATTAATAGAGTCCATAAAATCCGGCGGCGCATTTCTGCAAAATGTTGCATCAGGGTCATATTTTTCATTTTTTACCCCGCCCTGATTTTTTATTTAATTTTTTTATAGGTTCTGAAATCTCAGATAAAATATCATCGGTTGTTGTTTTTATTAAATCGTCGATTGGGGCCTCTCGTTCAATCTGCTCTTTGATTTTTTCAGATGCATCTGTAATTCGCCAGACAACGCCGCGAATGAACTTTACCGCACGTGCCAAAAATTTTGCGACATCCGGCCAATGGCGCGCCGGTATCACCAACACCGCCACCAACAGCACCACTAAAAATTCAGCCCCACTTATCCCAAACATTTTATTTAATCATAGAAATCATCACCACCACTGGTGCTAATTGTTTTGTGTCTTTGAATTTGAAAATAGTCACGTCCAAAATTTGTCTTTGTTTTCAGATTGCTAAACGCAACATCTGTTTTTGCACCTGTCGCATCAACCACGGACCAAGAATTTAAACGCACCGGATTTTTATCAAATACCACCGTCATATTCCCCAACCCCTCTTGTCCTTTTAGGTTCATTTTTAACGCAAATGTATTTTTACCATCGGTTGTTTCAACAACGTTAATATCTGCACCAGTCAAATCAATATTTTTACGCACCAATATTCCGGCGGGCGTACTGGTCAGTGGCACGGTTGTAATCTGGTCCAGTGACTTATCAAAGAAATATAAATCATCACCATCTGAAATTAATTGTATCGGCATATTGGCATAATCCAAACGGACTCGACCCGGACGCAACATTGCGAAATCCCCACGTTCATCGCGTCCATTTGCGGTCTGAACAAATCCACCAGCCAATCCCGTAATAGAATTAAGATATTTTTCAGCGCGCACCACCAAAGACGCATCAACCGCGGCATTCGCCACACCGCACAGAAACACACAAACCAAGACAAAAATTTGTTTAAACATTATTTAATTTCCCCCCGAAATAATTCGATAACGCGATTACGAACATTTTCAACCGAATCGTTTACAACCGCGCCGGCGGCACACATATGTCCACCACCACCCAATGCTTCTGCAATATGATTGATTGGCTTGCCACGACTGCGCAACGATACCCCCGTTTGCTCGGACTTTTGCTCTTTCAAGAAGGCGATATATTCAACCCCCTTGATAGATCCCAACAGATTCAACACCGTTTCACCACGTCCGTCCAGATATTTATAATCCTTGTGCGGGATAGTAGCAATGACCAGTTTTCCTTTGAATAAAAATTCTGCGCGGGACGCGGCGCCTGCCTCAACTACGACGGCCTTGCGGGGCTTGTTACGCAACGCTTCAAACAAATGACGCAACACAACGCCATTATCAATTAAATCACCCATAATCTGCATAACCCGACCAGAACGCACAAATTTAAAATTACCCGTATCTGTAATTAGTGCAACTGCTAATAAATCCAATACGTCTTTATCAAATTGCCAACCAGCCATCTTCATAATATCAAACAGAATTTGTCCCGTGGCAGCGGCCTCCTCGTCATCAATACACAAAGTCCCTAACTTCTCGTCATTTTGGTGATGATCTATTTCAACAATGAAACGTGCACCGTCCACAATTGGACGCGCACCGCCAATATGTTTTGGTGTACCATAATCCAACAGGATAACCAGGTCATAAACCTCTGACAAATCGACACGTTCATAATATTTAATCCACGACCGCATTGGCATTTCATCCAGGTATTCCGGAATATTTCCATCATAAATGCACGTTGGACGCAACCCATAATTTAATTCGATTAACTTCGCCAGAGCCAGCACACTGCAATAAGAATCACCATCAGGATTTTTATGTCCCATGATTGCAATATTTTTCGCAGTTTTAATTTTTTCAATAAATGTTTTTACATTTTGTTCCATATTTTACACCGCAATATCTTCCAAAACGAATTGTGCCGACACACGTCCGTTATATTCATTTTCTTTCAGTTTACCCAGCATCTTTATCTTAGCATTGATATTTCCATCATCCAGTAAAAAATCCCCAACCGGTGTTCCCACCAAATTAAATCCAACAAACGATACATTTGTCCCGCTGCTGGTCGCGATTGTTCCACGCAAATGTGCCCCATTACCCATCGTAGATGTGTGCCGTAACATCGCTCCACTTAACACCAATGTTGGCTCTGGATTTCCCTGACCAAATGGTTCCAGCGCATTTAATTTATTCACCAATCTCATTGTTGCGCCACCTGCATCCATTTCTGCATCTACAATAACTTCTCGCTCTGGCATTTGGCCGTGCAACTGTTCACGCACCGCATTTTCCAGGAAATCACAAAACGCTTCTTCGTTTTCTGCACTTAATGAAAATCCCGCCGCAGCCGCGTGTCCGCCACCTTCGGAAACAATTCCCGCCGCCAATGCATCGTGAATAATTTTACCTAAATCAACACCCGGTATTGAACGTCCAGACCCATTTATAACCCCATCCGTCTTGGTCGCAACACAAGATGGCAAATTATATTTATCCTTTAATCGACCCGCAATAATTCCCATAACCCCACCGTGCCAGTTATCACCACACAGGAACAAACTACAATTCCCCTTGGCACAGCATTTATCCGCCATATCAATTGCACGTAACATAATTGCATTTTGAATATCTATACGATCTTGATTCATCTGATGCAGTTTTTCTGCCAACGAATGCGCAATCAAAGGATTATCTGTTAATAATAAATCCAATGCCGGCGCCGCCGAATCCAATCGTCCCGCTGCATTTAATCGCGGTCCCAACGCAAACCCAGCCGCATACACAGACGGCTTTTTTATACCCGCAACATCCATTAATACACGCAGGCCCAAATTCTGACGCAACCCCATAACCTTTAATCCAGTTGCAACATACGCGCGATTCAATCCAACCAATGGCATAGTGTCACAAATCGTACCCAACGCCACCAAATCCATAAAATTCATCAAATTCAGTGAATCTATTTTTTCTTTTATTCCCGTGTGTAAATCACGTGATTTTAATTCACGATTAACCGCCACAACGGTTAAAAATGCCACACCAACCCCGGCCAGGTAATCCAGACCTGACACATCATCATTGCGCTTTGGGTTTACAACAGAATCTGCATTTGGCAAAATTGCATCTGGCGAATGATGATCGGTCACAACAACTTGCATACCACATTGCTTTGCAAAGTCTACATCTTCATTACCACTGATACCACAATCAACGGTGATTAATAATTTTGCGCCTGCATCCGCAATTTCTTGGACAGCCACGGTATTTAAACCGTATCCTTCGCCCTCGCGCGTGGGCAGGTGCCAAATAACATCCGCACCAATTTGACGCATATATTTTACAAACACCGCCGTTGATGTAATACCATCGACGTCATAGTCTCCATAAATCGCAATTTTTTCACCCGCCACAACCGCATCTGCGATTATACGTGCAGCATTATCCATATCACACAGAACCGATGGATCGGGCATATATTCCTTGATACTAGGGTTCAAGAAACTATCTACATTTTCAATACCACGCGCTTTTAGTATTTTTAAGACTAAATCATCTGCGCCTGGGAAATCATCATCTGAATATGTCGGCAACACCCACGCCTGGCCCAGCATGGATTTCTCTACTATCTTTTTCACGCACTACTCTTTTTTTTATTATCAGAATTATTATAATCTAAAATTATTCAAATAGCAACGGCAGTATAGAATCCAAAATTTTGCCTGTTGTTGGCACCGCATTCCATGCCGCAGTTTTCCAACCCCACGAATCCTTGGTTGCCTGGGGCTCGTCCAAAATTACCAGAATTGTATATTGTGGAGCATTTGCCGGGAAAATACCAACATACGCTGTCAGATTTCTTTTATTATCAACCTTGCCATTACTATACTTTTCAGCTGTTGCTGTTTTACCACCAATTTCAATCCCGGCAATACGCGCTTTTTTTCCACTGGTTTCTTCGTTAACCCGTAACATAATTTTGCGCAATTGTGCCGAAAATTCTTCATCTAAAACACGTTCACCACGTACAACCCCCAATCCGCGTTTCTGTAATGTTGGATATATGTAAATTCCACCATTTGTCACCGCATTAACCCCCAACATCAAATGCATTGGTGTAACAGCGATTCCATGTCCAAAAGATATTGTTGCGCGCTCAACCGGTCCCCATTTTTGTGGCATCAGACCACGCTCGGTACGCCCAAATTCCAAATCCAAGGCCTGATTAAAATGCAACTTTTCAAAAAATTCTCGTTGTGCGCCGTCTGGCAAATCCATTGCGATTTGGGCACTGCCGACGTTGCACGAATGCATCATAATTTCTTCAATATTAAGGTTTGGACGTGGTGGTTTAAAGCTGCGAATATCGCGAATTCTGTGAACAACACGACCAAATTTATCCTCAATCGGGAACGGTTCTTTTACATAATATTCTTTGTTAATACCATTTTCCAATGCCAGCGCCGTATTAAATATTTTAAATATAGACCCCATTTCAAACACGCCACGCATCGGCATAAACATACGATTACGCGCCGGATCCAACGATATATTTTCTGGGTCATAATCCGGCAGAGACACCATCGCCACAATTTCACCCGTACGCGAATTCATCAACATCCCCATCGCAGATTTTGCCCGGTATGTCTGCATTGCTATTGATAATTGATCATAAAACACGGCCTGGACACGTGCATCCAACGATAACTGCAACGCATCTTTATTTTCCGTCAAATATTTTTCATATACACGTTCAGCCCCCTCTAATCCGCGACCTTCACCACCAACAAATCCAACCGCGTGCGAAAACATACGTCCCTTTGGATATTTTCTATCCTGGATCGGTTCAACTTCCAGTCCACGCAAACGCGCCTTTTTTATCATATCACGTTGATATTCACTGGCATATTTTTTCAAGTATACGAACCGCCGCGACGAATTTACCAATTCCAGTGACTGATTTAAAGAATACTCGTATGGCATAGCACGATGAATCATATTCGCGACCGCATCTCTATCCACCACATCACGATTACGCAAGACAATATGTCCCGACATAACATTCTTGGCCAGGATATCACCATTTCTATCAACAATATCTGCACGATGCACAGCCCAGTCACCATCCGCCACCGCACGCCGCGTATTATCCGTACCACTTATTCCCAAATATAATGTCCAGCCTATAAAGACAGCAAACGCTAAACACAGCCATCGATAAACCGTATGCATACGACCACGCCCCGCCCCATCTCCACGAATGCCGGAAAATCCACGTTTATAAATATCCTGGCCAACATTAAACATCTGACTTTTTTATTTCCCTGTCTGGTAACGCATCAATCGTGATCGATTTTTGATACCCAATCGCCGTGGCATTTGGCACCACCCCGCCGACCAGGTTTCTTAAAACCTCTGGTCTTTTATATCCCTCGAATCGCGTTGCGGAATCGGCAATTTCCTGTTGTGTACGCACGATTTCAGCACGTACATGATTTCGTGTACGATTTTGCGTACGATAACAAACCTGTAATCCAATAGTCAGGAACAGCACCCCACACAACGCCCATATACCAATATGAAACATTTTTTCATCTTCGCTCATTGCTGCCATTCCCCCGTTTTAATTCCCACATATTTTATCATAAATTATGAAAAAAACGAACCATAGATTCCAAACCGTTCAATCTTCCCGCCCCCAGATTGATATCCAGACTTGAAAATTCGGACAAAATATCAATTTCTTTTATTTCTTGGGGTGTTTTTTCATCAACCATTGCGATTAAGATTGCAACAATCCCACGCACCAATGCCGAATCGGCACGCCCATAAAACCTGTTCCCATCACGACAAATTTCGACATGTGACGCACACCCCACAATCTCGGCACACGACGCATTCGCCGGCACTACCGCCAAAGAACGCCCCAAATCCATAACAAATTCTAATTTCTGGACCGGATCTGAAATAGATTGCAAAAAATTTTTTATATCCGCATACGTCATAGTTTTTTTACCACCCCTGCTCTGTTAAATCCAGTTCCAGTCGCGCCACATCAGACATTTTCGACAAATCCCACGGTGGATCCCATACCAATTCAACACGCACCGGTACACCAGCCGACACATTTTGCACCGCATCTTTCAATTGTTGCATCAATTCTTCCATCATTGGGCATGTCGGACTGGTAAAGGTCATTGTGATAACAATCTCGTCCACACCAATATCAATATTATATATTAACCCCAGGTCCCAAACATTAACCGGAATTTCCGGGTCATAGACCGTCTTGATTGCACTAATTATATCATCCCTGGACACCGTCATTTCACACACCCCCGCACGACATCTATAAATGCATCAATATCATCTTTGGTATTATATGGGCCAACAGACACACGAATCGAACCATCTATGTTCAACAGACGATGGATCCAGGACGCACACATATTTCCAACACGCACACAAATATTGTGCGCACCCGCAATGACACCAAAATCCAACACATGCATATCATCAATAGTAAAACTAAACACACACGCATCACGACTGGTTAATATTTTAACGCGTTCCAATTTTGATAATTCATCATAAAGATAGCGAATTAAATTCAAATCCGGTCGTTTACTTTGAATTTCAGAAACTGCAACCCCCAATCCAGCAATCTGGGTCAATGGCAATGTCCCCGCTTCAAAGCATTCGGGGGGCGACATAAAATGCGCAACACCATCACTGGATACAGTATTTATCATTCCACCACCAAACTTATCCGGCATAAAACGTGATGGATTTTTTATATACATAACACCAATTCCGGTATCTGCACCAATCTTATGCCCCGACCAGACAACAAAGTCTGCATCCCACGCTGCAACATCTATATTCTTATGTACAACATATTGCGCAGCATCAACAACTATAATAACATTCGGATTTTTTTGACGCGCCATACGCACGATTTCCGGAATATTTTGCGCAACGCCAATAACATTAGACATTGCCGTCACAACAAAAACATCCGCATATGGAACATGTTCCTTATCAATATTTAAATCTTTATCCAGCGAACAAACAACGACCTTGGCACCAGACATTTGAAATGGTAAACGCGCACTGTGATGATCCAAATCGGACACCGCCACGATTGTATTATCATTTGGATTTAATATATTAACGATTCGATTCATCGCATCCGTTGTGCCAGACGTAAAAACAATATTTTCATATTTTGCATTCATAAACCGTGCAACTGTATTCCGAACATCACGCACCATATCATCAACCGCTCCTACACGCGCACAAACACCCCGCCCCGAATTCGCATATTTTTCACGCAAAAAATCACCCTGAACATCAATAAGTTGTTCAGATTTTTGCATTGTTGCAGCGGCATCTAAGTATATGAATTTATTCATTTTGTTTTTCTCTTGCATTTTGCGCTGATTATAATACACTCTTGACAAATATCAATAAATATAAGGAGAAAAAGATGGCACTTGTACATGCAAATGATACGACAATTGATACATTAATTGGCAATGGTATAACGCTGGTCGATTTCTGGGCATCTTGGTGTGGTCCATGCCGTATGTTTGGTCCTATTTTTGAATCTGTATCAGAAAAAATGCCAAACGTCACATTTATAAAATTTGAGATCGATGAAGCAAATCGTCGCACCCCGGCCAAATATGGCATTCGCAGTATCCCATCTGTTTTGGCATTTAAAAATGGCGAATTGGTCGAGGCACGCAGTGGTCTTATGGACGAAGACACAGTTATTGATTGGATAAAGGAATTACAAAATGGCAACAGTTAATTACAAAAACATCGAATTGGATTCAAAGTACAAGCCAAAATTATCTGAACCATACATGTGCGCAGAACAGTTGGCATATTTCTATAACATCCTAAACGCCCAACGCGAAGAATTACTTAGTGAACGGGACGAGGTTTTGAACGCCGTCCGTATGGCCGACAAGACCGAAGCTGTTGGTGCTGGTGACGAATCGGACAACGCATCTTACAACCAAGATATCACAATGGATCTTCGTATGTCCGAACGCAGTAATAAATTATTACAAAAGGTTAATGCCGCCCTGGATCGTATTGAAAATGGCACATATGGTTTCAGTGTTGTATCCGGTGACGAAATTGGCCTTAAGCGTATGATGGCACGCCCATTGGCAACAATGACCGTCGAAGAACAAGAAGAATACGAAGCACGCAAGAACTAAAAAATCCCGGCATATGCCGTGATTTTTTATTTATTTTTCTTGGCCGATGTTTTCTTGGTGGCCCTTTTTGTTTCTTTTTTCTTGGTATCTTTCAATTCTTTTTTAAACACATTGATACCATCCGCCAAATTGCGCATCATACCCGGAATTTTGTTACTCATGAACAAAATCATAACCAAGATTACAATTAAAATTATTTCAGTCCAACCTAATCTCATATCTGTCCCCCTTGATTATTTTGCAACATAGCAATCCAAACCATCGGATTTTGCATTGCGACAGAACCCATTTGCCTCGGCAGATGTTTTAAAACCAACACGCAAACGATATGTCGTCGTACCGTTTTTCAACTGCGCTGCCAGGATAACAAACTGTTGCCCCTGGAACAAGCTTGCGTGCGCGGCACGCATCTGACGCTGTGCGTTTTCCGCCAGCGCACGTGTGCTGTACGATCCCAATTGAACATACCAATCAAACACAGACTTTGTAACTGCGGGTTTTGCGGCCGGCTTTGGTTGTGGCTTGGCCGCTGGCTTTGCGGCGGGTTTCGGCGCCGCTTTGGCCGTTGGATTAAATGTAACATCCTTTCTGTCTTCAACAACACGTACCGGCGTACCAACAGGTTGGGCGGCTTGTGGTTGTGCAACCGGTTGTGGTTTTGGTTGCGGTTGCGCGACAGGCTGTGCAAGTTGCTGTGGCTGTGCCATTGGTTTTGGTGCCGGTGGCATAACATTCATATCTGGTGCCGGCGCACCATCAACAACAATTGCGGGTGCATCCAAGTCCACCTCTATCGCGGATGAAGATGTCCCCCCCACCGTACGAATAATCACATAGGTCGCCAGAACAATGACAACCAACCCCACCGTTAGTAACAGCCACGGCTTCTTCGGGCGCGGGGCCGCAAACGGCGTTGCATCCGGCAGTGTATCCATCGACGCACCGTCATCTAAATCCAATAAATCCAAATTATCATCGTTCATTGTAAATTCCCCCATTTATGAAATTCTCTTGTATTATTATATCACAAAAAAAATGAATAACCAAACGCATAGAATAAAAAAAGAGACACGAAATTTGTGTCTCTTCCGTTCTTTTATTTTGGCATTTGCCCAAAGTTCGGCGGTACAATCAGTTTATGATTTTGCTCAACAATTGGTTCGACCTCGCACTGTTTGGCACATGCCGACAATACGCACGGCATAGCCAAAATCGCCAACAACATTATTTTTTTCATACTATCCCCCTACTTTTACAATGGTAACTTTACTGAATCTTTCATCATTTCGACAAATTCGGCAAGTGGCATTGATTCCTGTTTTTCTTGCCCCAAACGACGCAGTGTCACCATTTTGTCGGCCGCTTCTTTCTCACCAACAACGGCGATAATTGGCGTTTTTGCCAATGACAGTTCACGGATTTTATAGTTAACCTTTTCATCACGCAAATCTGCACGTACATTCACGCCCGCTGCGCGCAACGCCGAAACAACCTCCATCGCATAATCGGCATGTTTTTCAGAAATCGGGGTTACCACAACCGGTTCTGGACTTAACCACAATGGTAAATTGCCACCCGTTGATTCCAGCAAAATTCCCATAAAGCGTTCAATCGACCCCAACATTGCACGATGCAACATAATTGGACGATGCTTTTCTCCATC
>JAZLDI010000001.1:0-5817 GCA_045614665.1 Candidatus Enterousia sp. | reverse complement strand
ATCATATCGAATTATTTTTTGCCCCCCCCAATTTAAGCGGTGTTTTAGCCAAACACGCGCCCGAGCCAGTGGGAATGGTATATACGCTTCGTACAAACGCCCCAATATAGGGTGGATTCCTGCGCACCAGGGTTTTGTTGGTGTTAAAAAATGTATCATGCGATGCGTTGTTGGTAACTCTGTCAAAAGGCGCGCCTGTTTTGGTACTATTTGCCAATTAAATTCGTTTAAAAGACGAAATATCTTGCCTTCAAGCACTACGTTTATTGCATCTTGATCGGGATAGAATGCGATACGGTGATTTTCTGCAAGCCAGTTCAAACATTTCACAGAAAAATTAAATTCACGGCATTTATTTAAATCAAATAAAATCATCCCAGAATTATGATATTGTTTTAAATTTAAAATTTCACGCTGTTGCAGGGTACAATATTTATCAGAAACCATTGCAACAATATATTCATCTGGGATTTCTTTGTCCCACAATGCACGAAAATCCCCCAACATCAATGTATCCGCATCAATATAAATCATCTTATCCAAGTCAGCGAAAATCTCTGGTATCATAATTCGATAGAATATCGCACTGGACCAATGCGGCATTGCCGACAAATCGAAATCAAACACATATCCAGACATATCGACAAAATCCAGCGATACATTGGTACCAACACACAGTTTATGTAATTTTTTTTGCATCCGGGGCGTAATTCCTGATGCCAAAATGTGCACAACGATATGCCCAGTGACACATTTAGCAATAATAGAATTAACCAGTGTTGCCAGCGGCAATGAATATCGCCGATCAGCTGCTGTACAAATATGCATTACATTCATTGTCATTTCTTTATAAAATGTTTCCTTATTATTTTGCAATAATCCGTATATTCCTGGCCGCGCATTTTTATGCCAATATTATCCCCGTGCAAACGACGTTGACACGCAACCAGCGGTATTTCTAGTACTTTGGCATTTGCGCCACGTGCACGTAATAACCAATCATATGCATCACCACACATAAGTTCTGTGTCAAACATACCTATTTTTTCAAACATACTTTTGCGGATTAATGCACAGCCTGCGATTACACCGTGTTGCGATTGACTGGTTTTATATTGCGTATTGCAATCAGGCGATACAAAATCAGAACGTGTTGCAATAATTATATCATTATCGGCAATTTGGTTGCGCATTTCCGCAATCGCCCCCGGCACCATCAAATCATCTGCATCAAAGAACAAAACATAATCACCTGTCGCAATCGCCAGTCCTGCATTACGCGCACATACCGGCCCAGAATGAGGCAACGCTACAATTTCTGCACCAAAATCACGCGCAATTTGCAATGATGTATCGGTTGATCCATCATCCACTACGACAACCTGGGCATTCGGAAAATCTATGCTTTCCAAGGCCGCCTGCAAATATTTTTCACCGTTAAAGACAGGTACTATAACAGATATCACGCAAGAACCATTAGATTTTATCGTTGTTTAAAATTGGTGACCAACCATCCAATGAAACATCGTGAATAGGATCATCCATCAACATCTTTTGAATATCGCTGGATACCGTAATTTCATATTCAAATTCTTCGTCTTGAATGTCCATAATCAAGTTTTCTGTTATTTCAGGCATTGGCACAATATCAACCAAATCGGAATCTACAATCAAACGATACTCCAACAATTGATTTAACACCTTGTCTGCACGTGTGGCAACATCACTTGGCATTTGTTCTATGTCCTGTAATATTTGCAGTGTTTCATCCATTGTTTTCCCAGAAACAAGTGCACGAAATACCAAATTTGCAAAAATTGGCAATATATAAAAAACACCATTTTCTAAATCTATAAATATTGTTTTATTATCATTTGTATCACAAAAAAATTCAGGATTTCTTATATACATATTTTCCCCTTTTGTTTTATAAAATTACATATTGTGTTTGCATTATCCGCGATATTCGGCCCAATTTGCAAATGATAGACTTCAACCCCGGCAAATAAATTTGATATATCACGCCAATCATTTATTGGATTTGGCGAATTTATCAAACACCCCATATTTGAATAATCCGTTACTATCTTGGCAAGCACCCCTGTTTTATTTACAGGCACAATACGTGGCACATCAAAGTTACCGCGCACCGGTTCAATAATTGCGCGAATTGGAATATTATGACGAAAAACAAATTCCGGATTAAATACAAAGATGTCTTTGGCACGATCGATATTTGTTGCAACAACGCGTGCTGGAAAATTTGGGATATTCTCGGACATCGATACGGTTGTATAAACAGGGTTGGCCATCGGGACACTGTCACGCACATTTATTGCAATACGATCATCCCCCACAAAATCCATCCCCATATGTGCACACCACGCCGCCAGGGTAGATTTACCCGCCCCAGATAATCCCGACAACATTATCCCATAATCATCATATCCAACAACCGCACCGTGCATAAAAAATGTATTGCCACCATCCAGCATATGTCGTATCTGTCGCATCAAAAGGTGATTTTCCCCCATAACCAGGGTTACCAATGGATTATCGTGCTCTGGGGCCGCCATAAAAAGCATTTCGTTATCGCGAACAATGCACGCATACGTGGGTGTAATGATTATGTCGGGCATTGTGGTAATATTTGCACCTTTAAAAATCTGAACACATTCACATTTGGCGGGAATATCAATAATATCGTACGGGTTTCCTGTAAACAGGGATATTTTTATATTTGCGCCATTAAAATCCCCCCCGGGTATATTATGCACAAAAAAAGCTGACATTTTTTCGGCAATATTTGAAATCCGACAATCGACACCAATTACATCATCACCGACGCCAATCGTCCCACACCAGTGTGGCGAAATTCTGGTAAACATGTCACGCATCCGCATATTAATTCGCGCGAAATCATCTGATGGAAAATTCGTTATAAAACATGTCTTCATCGATATAATTTCCCAAATAACCCATATCGGTCGTAATATTCGCTATTTAATCTGTGTATGTTTACCATTTTTTTATCGCGATGAACGCGTGGCCAAACGGTATAATCCGGACACATTTTACGCATTAAACGCATCGTATTTTTTGAAATCAATCCCGGAAATATCTTGTTTAATAATTTTGCAAGAATACGAATTTGATATTCGTACCCAGATAACTTTGCGATATTCATAACCCGTCCCCAATCTAAATCCGGATTATTTTTTATCAAATTATATGCATCCAAAACCCACATTGGATGTTGTTTAAATTGGCGATTTATTTTGCGCGTTGGATCACCACATTCGTAAATAAAGTTCCCATAAAATTCACACATAATTATTGCCAAATTATCCGCCGCACATGGAATCAAAATGTCCATATCTTGGTATCTGTGCGTGGTGGCATTTGACATAACCAAATCGGTTGTAATTGGATTTATCCCCTTGAACAAATGAACATGAATATCAACACGTCCCATATCACGATATTGCATATCCGCACTGCCCATCATTTGATGTTTTAATTCAAACCCCACAGATTTTGCCACATCGATTGAACGCGCATAATCAGATTTAAAAACCGCAATATCCGCATCGTTCATTGGTCGAATAACATTGGGCGATGTCAATTTAAATATCAGCCCCTTTTGTGCCAATAACGGAATTTTTTCATTTGATAACGCACGCGCCAGCCGTTCAAACGTAGACATCGTTAAAACATTTGAAAATCGCGCATGGGACAAAACACCGCGCAACTGCGCGGATGGACTAATTCCTAGTTTAATGAATGCAGACGCCAATAAAAACACCATCGGCAACGGTTCGACAACGACGTCTATTTTTCGTGCGATACGCGACCACTTTTTTCCACGATAAACGCCGGCGTGAATTCGATAAAGATCTATCAATTCCCGTGACGGATGTAAAAAAGCCGGAATCCGTATCATTTTGCACCTTGACCTAAATGTTAGTTCACCGTATCTTACCCCCCTATTACAACAAATACGATATCTTGTTATATTCTATCCAACCTTTTCCTGAATCATCCGGACCAAATCCCCAAATGTACCCGATGCAAATACCTGTGACACTTCTTCATCGTCAAATGTAATGTCATATTCCTCTTCAATTGCCATTATGAGGCTCACAGCACCCACCGAGTCAATATCCAAACCATCACCCATAAGCTTTGTTTCCAGCTGGACATATTGCATATCAAGATCTAGCTCGTTTTCGAAAATATCTTTAAGGTTGTTAAACACCCCATTGGTCGACATATCGACTGTGGCCCCACCGCCCGTGGTACCGCCGCCGGTGGAACCGCCCGTGCTGTCGGCAACATAATGACAGTCCGACGTCCATACAAATGTACCGGTTGCAGCACCATCATGCTCAATCGCGTCACTGCGCCCAGTAGCTTTTGACATAAAGCAAGTAGAAATCCCCGTGGCAAACGTCGAGGTCGCCGTCCCAGATATACTTTTGCCGGTATAATTGTTATACACCGTATCATAATCCGGGCACTTAATACACAACCCATTGGTTTGCTCTGTTGGTTCGGCTTTCCAACTTACATCATACGGGCCATATCCATTATCATAAGTCCCCTCACAAATCACTGCTTTCATATTATTATTTTCACATATCGGCCGCACTATGCATACACCTTCCCCACACAATCCAACTGTTGCACTACTAACCACCTGAGTTTGTGGATTGATAGCACATCCAACTGTCTTTGTTACACTCTGCGGGGATGTTATCGCACCACTTGCATAATAACCATCTGCACACCCCTTAAACGTTACATAGTAACGACTAAAATCATCGCAATCATACCCAGTTGCCATCGAACAATGCTTCGCGCAAAACGCGCCCTTTTTAGAATCAAAATAGTCAAAATATGGGTCATATCTCCTACCATAGTAATAATTTACAACCGCACCATTGCTTAAAACCTCATCATAGGTATAATCCGAGTACCCCTCCGCATTTGCGCGGTCAATCGTTACCAATGTGCCACCGGCAATCATTCCGAAAATTGCACCAATAAAACCACATAAATGCGACCAAAAACTTCTTATTTGTTCCGCCATTTTTCCTTTCCCCCCGATAAATATATCGCGTTGCGCGCCACATATCTGACGCAGACATTGTTATTCTAATGTGTTGAATTACATAAACCAAATGGAACAAAATCCCAGCATCATCGTGCCCATGCACGAATGGGAAAATGGTCCTTTTGCTTCGACAACACTTACGATGATTTTATCTCATATTTTGGGACTTTGTCAACGCAAAAAAATGCCGAATCTAAACCACCGTTTGGATTCGGCATAGTAATTTCCGATTTTATTTTGTCTTTTCAAACGATTAATTCACAAAAAATGTCTTCCTAAATCCCGGATTATTGGGATTTTTATATTTGATTCACAATCCGCCCCTTGGACTATAAAACCCCCATAAATCCCACCACAAAAAATTTATATTTTTATATACAAACACGGTAAACACCCCTAGATTCTGGCGGATTTCCAGAGCATGCGACACATAATAAATTTCTGCTAAATTGGCTTGACTTCTGTGTTTTTTTAGTATATTATTACCAACGCTATTCGGGCATAGTTCAGTCGGTAGAACAACGGACTGTTAATCCGTATGTCACTGGTTCGAGTCCAGTTGCCCGAGCCAAAAATTTCCCGGTTTTCCGGGATTTTTCTTTACTTTCATAGCGGCAATTTGTTCCTGTATAAAACACACCAAAACATCAAAAATGGGCATTTTTACCCCTATTTTTTAATAAAAATACACCAAAATACAC